>NZ_JBFTOC010000015.1:0-106577 GCF_056397785.1 Arthrobacter sp. 05L421 | reverse complement strand
GGCACCACCGGCATCTCCAACCTCGGCCAGCCCTGCCCCAAACACCACCGCCTCAAACACGGCTCCGCCTGGACACCGGCCGGGGCCAGCAAGGACAGCCCGCCGGGCTGGACCTCACCGTCCGGACGGCACTACCCCAGCGAACACCAAGACTGGGAACCACCCGAATGGCCGGACGACATCCCGGTTACGGGCGAAGGACCGGACCACGGCCTGCCCGCGGATCGAGTCCGCCATCCGGACCAGGGCCTTGAACTGGACCCAGGCCTTCAATCGGACCCGGCGCGCGCCAGCCAGGATCCCGGCCAGAACCCCGGTCAGGAAACCTTGGAGAATCCAGATCAGCCATGTGTCCGGGAACCCGGCCCGGATCCCGCACCGGAACTGCCCCCGGACCCCTTCCCGGACTGGCACCAATTCACAGCCGCGCACCCACAGCCCGCCGCGGAAACTGAGGATCCCGGCTGGCCAGAACCCCTCGACGACCCCTACCCGGAAAGCTTCCAGTTCCAATGTGTCTGATCGGCCGGTGGCGGGCCCTCTTAGCGTGATAATCCAATCAAGTTGGGGGCATGCTTCCTGCCGTTTGGTGGCTCGGACGCGGAGGACCAGAGATCACCGACTACAGAAAGAGTCCGGTGCTTCATGCGAAGGAACAAGCCCGCCGCCTCCGAATTCGCTCATTTGAGGTCCGTCCTAACCTCAGAACTGCCAAAGGCCCCCGCGCGGTCTTGGATCCGTGGCCGTCTTCCGTCCAACAGCCACCGGCCGTCCACTGCCCCCTGTCCGTCGCACCCGTGCAGGACTACGATTTTGCCCGTTGACCTAGCACACGGAGACCAGCACAGGCAGGGGCAGAAGCAGAATGAGGAAAACACTGTGACCGAAGGGACGAGGCTAAGCGGGCCGCACTGGCGGCGAGTGATTGCAGCACTCGCCAACAACGACGCGCGGACCGCCTACGCGCAGATCGTCCTGGGCGCCAAGCTCCCCGACGTCGTTGCTCAGCTGAATGACCAACGACGCAACCGGGCCATCACTGCCCTGCTGGAGTCAGGGCTCGTTGAACGGAATGCTGCCGACGAGCTGGAGGCACCTGAGGCGATCTTCCGCGACCTGCTCACGCAGCAACCCCGGCGACAGGCGCAGACCGGATTGGCTCGCTTCATGCGGCTGGGCAGGATCGACAGGTATCCAGCCAACATGACCGAGCGGCGGGAGCTCCTGGCCTGGATTGTCACTGAAGTCATCGAGCCGGGCGAACACCTAACGGAAAGGCAGGTAAACGAACGGCTTCTCAGTTATACCGATGATGTCGTGATGCTCCGCCGCTACATGATCGACTTCGGACTATTGGAACGAACGCCCTCCGGCTCCTCGTACTCGCGGCGCGGCGACACATAGGTCCTAACCGGCGAATGCGCTGATTCTGCGTTCGCAGCCGAACGCTTGAGCCGACGAAAACTATGCCCCGGCACTTTGATAAAGCCTTGCCCGTTCGTCGAGAACGGCCATGGCCGTGACTAGGCGCCCGGGGAGCGGAACCAATGCCTCCCGGAGCCAGAAGGTGTCCGTGTAGGCATGGAACCGGTCCGGCTTGACGTGCAGTTCCTCGGCTACGGCCAACACGTGATTGTGAGCCGCAGAGTAACGTGCCGACGACAGCTGGTTCCGTCGCCGGTGCAGCTCCAAGCGCACGTCCATATTGGCCAGATCGAGGGCCGCCTCTGCTTGGGCTCCCTCGTCAAAATCCAGCAATCCGAGCGGGGACCGGTCATCTGCTGCGATGATCTGTTTGGCGTGCAGGTCTCCGTGGGACCACCCCAGCGGATCCGAGGCCGTCCGAAGCAAATTCCTCGTCACATGCTCTGCCGCGGCCCGTAAGGCGCCGCCTTGGGGCGACATTTCCGGCACGTTTTCAAAGTGACGCAACCAGCGGTTCACGCATCGCCACACATCCGCTGCTTCCACCTCTGCCGAGCGGAGCGGCAGGCTGCTCAGAACGCTGCGTGCGGCGCTGCCGTGCGGTGCGCTCAGCTGGGCAACCCATGAGCGCGCCCATTTCTCCCATGCCGCCACAAACGTTTCATCGCTGGTGGAGTCATCCTCACTCAGCTCGTTCAGGGTCGGTCCCGGGACGGCGCCGAAGACGATGACATCCTCGGAGCTGCGAAGGATCCTTGGGGTCACGAAGGTGCCGGCGGCGCCCAGGAGAATTTCCACGTGTGCGCAGCGCTCGGCGGACGCGATGGCCTGCCCTGGCCGGAAGATCTTGCTGTAACGGTCCCCCGCGCGGACCACCGCACGCCGATGGGGTCGATACGTAACGAGGTCGCCTTGCTGCGCTTCCGCCCGCAAGGCGGGCAACTCAGGATCGTCCAACGGTGCGAGTTCAAAGCGCCCGTGACGCAGATAGGCTCCACGGAGGGCGCGGGTCCGGCCCTGGCTGACGACCTCCAGCAGATAGTCCCCTGGACTTTTGTCGAACCAGGCCCGGCTGACGCGCCAAGTCGTGCCCGTAGCGTCGTCGGCGTATTGCAGACCGGGCAGGTACCACGTCATGGGATCAGCTCCAGCGGTGGAAGTGCCACTACAGATTGTGTGACCAGCATGGACGAAGACAATGAGGTCCAGATGAAAGTCGCATTAAGGAACACTTATGCATGGACGCCGTCATCGGCTGTGGGCTCCAACGGCTTAGCCACGGGAGTCGCTTTCCTTTTTCATGAAGTGGTCCACACCGGTGCATCCCCCATCAGTGATAGATGCCCCGGTGATGAAGGATGCGTCAACGCTGAGGAGAGTGCCGCCTCACGAACGATTTTTTCATCCAGTCCATGCTTGGTTATGCAGGCATTTGCCTGCATGCTGGTGCTATGACTGACGTGTTCCGGGCTCTCGGAGATCCGACCCGCCGCGCGCTGCTTGACCGCCTCCACGAGCGGAACGGTCAAACCCTGTCCGAGCTTTGCCAAGGGCTGGGCATGACTCGGCAGTCCGTAACCCAGCATCTGGAGATCCTGGAGGACGCCAACCTTGTCGCCGTCGTGCACCGCGGCCGGGAACGGCTTCACTACCTCAACCCGGTGCCGCTCCAAGAGATCCAGGAACGCTGGATCAGCAAGTTCGAACGGCCGCGAATGGATACGGTCAGCACCATCAAGAAGCGAGCAGAGGAAACAGCAATGACAAAACGCCCTGATTGCGTCTATGTCACCTACGTCGGCGCATCAGCCGAGACTGTCTGGGACGCACTGACAAGCGAGGAGCTGACGGCGCAGTTCTGGGGCCACAGCAACGTCTCCACCTGGGAGCCGGGTCAGCCCTGGAAGCACGTCCGCACCGGTGGCTCCGGCATCGCGGACGTCATTGGCCGCGTCGTGGAAAGCGAACTTCCCACTCGCCTAGTGATCACGTTCGAGGACCCGGCCGGGGGAACTGCGCCCGCCTCGCTGGTCACCTTCACCGTCGAGGAATACAAGGACATCGTGAAGCTTTCAATCGTGCACGAAAACATTCCCACCGCCGAAGATGCGGAGGCCGCTGCCCTGGGCTGGGCTGCTGTCGGCTCCAACCTCAAATCGCTGCTCGAGACCGGCAAGGTCCTGCCGCGGGCGCCCTGGGATATGCACGCCGAAGTGCGCGACGCCCAGGTGCGCGCCAGGGACTAGACGATATCCAACGGGTCGACTCCATCCGCTCATGGCAGGTGCTGCGTACGACCCGGGCGCTGTCAGCACAGTCGTAGGTTACTTTGGAGACCGGACACTAGTGGCCTGGCCCCGGGCCCCGAAGGAGGACTGAGTGGACAGTGATGCTGGTTCGTGGTTCCTGAGTCGCGCTGAACGGGGGAATCTGGGCACAGAAGTGCATGCGGGCGGCGCCGGCTCCCTGACCTGGTCAGAAGGCAATCTCGTGCGTCCCCTGATTCATGGAGCAACCTACTTCGCCCGGCTGCATGAGGAGTTGACGGCCCTGCAGGCGGGAGACCGCGTGTGGTTCACCGACTGGCGTGGCGACGCCGACGAACGGCTGCTGGCGGACGGACCGTCGATCGGCGACGTGCTCGCGGAGTTGGCCCGTGCGGGAGTGGAAGTGCGCGGCCTGGTCTGGAGATCCCACGGAGAGCGCGTATCGGCCCCGATCAGCGGCCGATCCAACGAGCTCCTGGGTCGTGAAATAAACGAGGCCGGCGGAGAGGTCCTGCTGGATCAGCGTGTACGCCTGTTCGGTTCCCATCACCAAAAAATGTTCATCATCCGACGTCGAGACAATCCGTCGCGGGACGTCGCCTTCGTTGGCGGAATCGACCTTTCCCACAGCCGTCGAGACGATGCCGACCACGCGGGAGACCCGCAGGCGGTCACCATGGATTCCCGGTACGGGAAACGACCACCCTGGCACGACGCCGCCCTGGAACTGCGTGGACCCGTGGTGGCAGATCTGCTGGCAGTGTTCGCCGAACGGTGGAACGACCCCCATCCCCTGGACCGACGCACCCCCTACCGGATGCTGCTGCAACGTCTGGCCCGCATGCCCCGGCACCCCGAGCCGCTACCGGCCACTGCGCCGCCGCCACCACCGGCGGGCCCGCACGCCGTGCAGCTGCTGCGCACCTACGGCGTGAAACGTCCCCCGTTCCCGTTCGCGCCTCAAGGGGAGCGCAGCATTGCCCGCGCCTACGCGAAGGCCTTCGCCCGCGCCCGCTCGCTGATCTACGTCGAGGATCAGTACCTGTGGTCGACAGAGGTGGCGGCCGGAATCGCGGAGGCCCTCGAACGGAATCCAAAATTGAAGGTGATTGCCGTTGTGCCTCGCTACCCCGACTCTGATGGGCCTCTCGCGGGGCCGCCTAGCCGGATCGGGCAACTGCGTGCCATCGGAATGCTGCGCCGCGTCGCCCCTGACAGGGTCGGCGTGTTTGACCTGGAGAACCGCTTGGGAACTCCGATCTACATCCACGCCAAAATCTGCATCATCGACGACACCTGGTTCACCTGCGGCTCAGACAATTTCAACCGCCGATCCTGGACCACCGACAGCGAGCTCACCTGCGCCGTGTTCGACACGACTGCCGACAACCGGGACGCGGCCGCCACAGACAACGGCCACGACACTTCCCGGCCGTTGGCCCTTCGCCTCCGGCTCCAACTGTGGGCCGAACACCTGGGCCTGGACCAGAACGATCCCCAGCTTCATGACCCGGCGGCCGGGCTCGAGCTTTGGAACACGACGGCGGACGCTCTGGACCGCTGGCATGAAGCTGGCCGCCCCTCCCCGCGACCCGCCGGACACGTGCGCCACCACACCCCAGAGCCAGTGTCGGCCCGCCAACGTCTCTGGGCAGATCCGATGAGCCGCCTGATCGTGGACCCGGACGGCCGCCCCCACCGGCTGCGCGGAACTACCCAGTTCTAGGCAAGCAAGTCTGGTGCAAGGGTCGCGCGGACCTCCGACAGCCGACTTCTCAGTCCAACTTCCGGGTACCAGTTCAGGCACGGCGCGGCTCTTCGGATCGATACTTCTCGACCTCCACCGGAGGCGGCGATGGCATGAATCCGCGACCCTCCCCTTTCCTGTGAGAAGCGTCTCAAATAAATACGGCCGCAGCCGGGAACCGGCCACAGACAGGTAAAGTTATCTATTCGTAACATCTCCTGACTGAAATGTGTGTGAATATGCCTGAAGAGTCCGCTAATGACGACAAGCCGAAACAGCTCCTCGGACTAAGTGGCACCCACACTATTGGCTCGGCCTTGGCCGCGGTGACCTCTGCCTTGGTGGGGTCCTTTCTAGGCGTTGCCGGGACGCTTATCGGAGCCGCGCTCGGCTCTATCGTCGCAACGGTGGGCGCCGCTCTCTACGCCCGAACACTCAGTTCGGCCGCCACAGTGGCAATGAAAAAAATCCCCCAGCGCCGCAGAGGCGGACTGCCCGCTGACGACGGGGATCTGCTGGTCGCCAGCGCGCCGGCCGAGAGCCACGAACCTCGAGCCAAACGTGTGAGGAGGCAGCTCACCCCCAAGACCTGGATCAAGGTCGGGGCGGTCAGTGCTGCCGCATTCGTTATCGCGATGGTCGGTGTCACGGCGATCGAATTCGGAACCCACAAGCCCATCTCCAGCCTTGTCTCGTCGACGTCGACATCGAACATCGACGGCGTCGCGACGGGGCAGACGACGACCCTGGGCAAAGCATTGAGCGGCAATGCGACTGTCCCGGACAAGACAGACGAATCGGCTAAGGACCTGAAGGTAGTGCCTGGGCAAGTCAAGCAAGGCGCTAACGAAAAAGGTGGCCTGACCACGGACGGTAGCGCCAGTCGCGGGGACAGCGGCTCGGCCGGAACTGCAGAGCCGGGAGCCGACCAATCAAGCGATACCACGCCGGCGGATCCCGCCCCCGGAACCGAATCGAGCCCGGCGCCTGCCCCCGCGACCGAACAGACCCCGGCGCCCGAGGTGTCCTCGGGATCGGCCGAGCAGCCCGCACCGTGATGGCGAAGTTACGGACGCAGGCCGGATAGGAAACCCCTCTTATTTGGATGGTTCCGAAGGGGTCACCTAGATCACCTCGAGCACGCGTTTGTGGGTGGGCGGGGGATGGGCGCGATCCAGGTCAGCCAGGTCGCGGGGCGTGAGCCGAACGTCGAGGGCTCGGTGGCATTCCTGGACATGGTGCGGGCTTGAGGCCTTTGGAATCGCCAGGACGAGCGGCCGCCTGAGCACCCAGGCGAGGGCGATCTGCGCCGGGCTGGCGCCGTGTTCGGCTGCGATGCGGACCAGCACGGGATCGTCCAGCATTCGACCCTGTTCCAGGGGCGAGTACGCCATCAGCGGGATGCCCCTCCCGACGCAGCGGGGCAACAGATCGAACTCGATGCCCCGGCGGGTCAGGTTGTACAGCACCTGGTCGGTCGCGACCTTCTGGCCGCCGGGCAGGCGCATAAGGTCTTCCAGGTCCGCCACGTCGAGGTTGCTAACGCCCCAGTGCCGGATCTTTCCGGGGCGCTGCAGGTATTCGAAGGCTTCGAGCGTTTCGTCCAAGGGAGCAACGCCCCGCCAATGCAACAGATATAGGTCGATCCTGTCCGTTCCAAGGCGACGCAGGCTGCCCTCGCAAGCCGCGACGGTTCCGCGCAGCGTGGCGTTCTGCGGCAGGACCTTGGTGACCAGGAACGCTTCGTTGCGGCGTGCGCCCAAGGCCCTTCCGACGAGTTCCTCGGCGGCGCCGTTGCCATACATCTCGGCGGTATCGACCGCGGACATCCCCAGGTCCAGGGCCATCTGGATCGCCGCCGTCTCGCGCGCGGCGTCGCCGGGGCGCTCACCCATTCCCCACGTTCCGATTCCGAGCACCGGGACAGCTTCACCGGACGGAAGAACTATCTCGCGCATCGTATCTCCCGTCAGAAGATGCCCGTTCCCGGGGGAAGCACAGCGCCCCGCTTTTCGCAGTGGACCACAGCGGACCGCGCCCCCGGCTGTTCCGGACAGACGAAACATTGTGCCGGCCGCCCGGCCACGGCTCACTTCTACCACAGGTCCACCGGCCCTGCCGGATGGTCGGGCCGTGCTGCTAGCACCACGGACGGTGACCCTGTCCGGCGGCAGCGTGTTTTTTCAATCTACTCCGCCGGAGCAGGACACGATAGGTGGCCTAAATCCGGGATCGGCGCCGCGCGGCTTCTGCGGTCACGGTGGAAGTCCTGGACCGGGCCGACGACGAGGCGACCGTGGGCTCGGAAAATACCGAGCGTACCGAGTGCCAGCCGCTGCATGCGCCCGCTTTCCCCGAATGGGCTAGGCCGCCGCCGCCAGGGCTGCAGCGATGGGCTGGCTGCCGTCACGGAACCCAATAGTCCGGCCGATTGCGGCAGGCAGCTCCAGGGCGGCCGCAGCGACGAGGGCGACGTTGGCGCGGGCGGTTTCGGCAGCCTGCCAGGTCTCGTTGACGTGGACGTCAATCAGGCCGCTGCCCGGCTTGTCCGTGAGCGCGCCGGGGCCGAGGATGGTCCAGTCCAGGCTGGTGCCTCGCAAGTAGGAGTCAGCGGCGGCCTTGGCCTCCGCGTAGTGGAAGAAAGGGTTATCCCGGGGCACTCCGTGGTCCGGTCCGGCTCCAAGATAGGACACCATGACGTAGCGGCCGACGCCGGACTGGACAGCAGCGTCCATGGAGCGGATCGCGGCGTCACGGTCCACGGCGTAGGTCCTCCCGGGGTTTCCGCCGCCGGCACCGGCTGACCATACGACGGCGTCGTGACCCGCGAGCGCCTCGGCGATTTCCGCCGTCGTCGCGTTCTCCACGTCCAGGACGACGGGGGTGGCGCCGGTTGCCGCGACGTCGGACGCGTGGTCCGGATTGCGGAAGATGGAGGTGACCTCCTGCCCGTCCGCCGCCAGGGCCTTGGAGAGTTCCCTAGCCACTTTTCCGTGGCCGCCGATGATTGCGATTCGGGTCATAGACCCATTCTGTCCCACGTTCCGCCATCCCGGCACCCATTGCGCTATCAGATTCGGCGGCGTTGCCGGCGGCTTGGCGTCCAAAAGTGAAAGCGCAACAGGGTTATGTGACAGTGATCACGACGTCGTCCACCCACCTGCCGGGCGCAGTGACGATGCCGGGCGCAGGGTTCTGGTTCTGGCTTGCCCCTGTCTTTGCCCGTGGCACCGCTTTTGGCCTGACCATACTTTACTGTTCCACCTCATACACGGCTGCGACGTCTTCCCGACCGCGACCGGCCCTGACAGTTGCCTTGAGGCGTTCGCGCACTGCTTCCAGGAAAGGCAGCCTGAGTTTCGCGTTCTGCAAGGTCAGCTCGAGGTCCTTGAGGGCAAGGTCGACGGCGAAGCCTGCCGGATACTGCTGCTTCTCCATGAGGTCGATCTTGGCGAACGCATAGGGCATCGCCAACGGGGTGGCTTGAAGGGTTCTCACCAGGGTCTCGTGGGGGACTTCCAGGGCTTCGCACACTTTTAGTACGTCGGCGGTCGCGACAGTTGATGCTGCCAGCCATGTGTTCACGGCCAGTTTGAGGGCGCTGGCCTCCAGCCCGGCCCCGACAACATTAATTTCCTTGCCGAGGACCTTCAGGACCGGGCGGGCAACGTCCACGGCGGCGTCCTGGCCGGAAACCAGCCAGAGCAGCGCCCCCTGCCGGGCCTGGGGGGTGCTTCCCGAGACCGGCGCATCGAGGAAGGTGATGCCGTGGCTGGCCGCAATGTCGCGCAGCTTATGTGCGTCGGCCGGCCCGACGGTGCTGACCTGAACCCAGACGGCGTTGGAGCTCATGGCCGGCAGCATCTCTTCGGCCACGGCGGCCACGGCCGGTCCGTCGCGGAGCACGGTCAGCACGATATCCGCGTCTGCGACGGCCACCGCGACGGTTCGGGCCGCCAGCACTCTGGCCGACTCCGCAGCGACCTCTTCAGCCCGGGCCGCGGTGCGGTTCCACAAACAAACGTCAAAACCACTTTCGGCTAAGCGGGTAGCCATGGCCGCTCCGAGCGCACCTGCACCAATTACTGCAACGGTTGTCATGGTGATCTCCTTTGACGGAATTTTCTTGGAATGAGGAATTTTCTTGGAATGAATTGTCCGGCCGAGGCACGGCCTGTCATAGCGTCGGTGCCTCCGGCACTCCGGGAGCTGCAGTCGGCGGTGTTGCAGCTCAGGGAGGGTCCACACAGCAGCTGGTGGCGCGCAGGGTCGACTTTACCTCGCCACCGCCCTCCAGTGCATTGGCCGCACATGTCGCGGGGCATTGCATTTATAGCGGCATCGACACGAATCCAGCTTGGCTTTATCAGCCCTGCCGGAGCGGACCGGAACCAGTCTCCGTCAATGGCCCCGCGGCAACGTCGCAGGCGACGGGCAGCATGGCGAGTTTCATCGCCACTCTGTCGTCGGCGACCCGGATTGTGTAGGCTCCTGCCATGGCTCGGCGCAGCTTTCTTCAGTGGCCGGTCGTCCGGCAGTTCAGTACGGGCGACCTGCTGGGCCGCGGCCCGGCGGTAACCTCCCCGCGGACGAGGGAGATCACGCCGCGGACGGCCACCGCAGACCGAGTCGTGCAGAGCGTGTGCCCGTATTGTGCCGTGGGCTGTGGACAGCGGGTCTACGTCAAGGACGAAAAGGTCGTTCAGATCGAAGGCGATCCCGATTCGCCTATTTCCCGTGGCCGGTTGTGCCCCAAGGGCTCTGCGAGCGAGCAGTTGGTCAACTCGCCGGGCCGGCAGACCGAAGTGCTCTACCGCGCGCCACGCTCCACCCAGTGGCAGCATTTGGATCTCGAAACTGCCCTCGACATGGTGGCGGACCGCTTCGTCGATTCCCGCCGCAGAACGTGGCAGCAGGAAGACGAAGAAGGCCGGCTGCTTCGCCGCACGATGGGCATAGCCTCACTGGGCGGGGCAACCCTGGACAACGAAGAGAACTACCTGATCAAGAAACTCTTCACGGCTGCCGGCGCAGTGCAGATCGAGAACCAAGCACGTATTTGACACTCTTCCACGGTTCCCAGTTTGGGAGCCTCATTTGGACGCGGTGGTGCAACGCAATCACTGCAAGACATGGCCAACGCCGACTGCATCATCATTCAGGGTTCCAACATGGCCGAATGCCATCCTGTGGGATATCAGTGGGTTGCAGAGGCCAAGGCCCGCGGAGCGAAGGTCATCCACATCGATCCCAGGTTCACGCGCACCTCGGCCGTCGCGGACAAGCACATTCCCATCCGGGCCGGCTCTGACGTCGTCCTCCTGGGCGCGCTGATTAACTACGTCATCACGCACGACCTGTGGTTCAAGGAGTACGTGAGCGCGTACACCAACGCGGCAACGCTGGTTCATGCCGATTACCGCGACGCCGAGGATCTGGGCGGACTGTTCTCCGGCTATGATCCGGAGACGGGAGCTTACGATAGGGCGTCATGGTCGTACGCGGAACAGGGCGGAGGCACTATCGACGACGCTGGGGCTGGCACCGAGCACGGCTCCCATGCGTCGGATCGTGCCGCGGGAGACCAGTTCGGCAGCGGCGGTCCAGCCCTGGAACACGCCCAGGTGCAGCGTGACGATACCCTGCAGGACCTCCGGACCGTTTTCCAGATCTTGAAGCGGCACTACGCCCGTTACACCCCGGAGATGGTCCAGGACATGTGTGGCATCGACGTCGCGGACTTTGAGTATCTGGCCCACGCCATCACGGAAAATTCCGGGCGCGATCGGACAACGTGCTTTGCCTACGCTGTCGGCTGGACCCAGCACTCGCTCGGAGCGCAGTTCATCCGGGCCGCCGCCATCCTGCAACTTCTGCTCGGCAATGTGGGCCGCCCGGGCAGCGGAATCATGGCCCTGCGCGGCCATGCAAGCATCCAAGGTTCCACGGACATTCCGACCTTGTTCAACCTGCTGCCCGGGTACCTGCCAATGCCCAGCGTCGGGCGCCATGACACCTTCAGCGAATACCTGGATGCGGTCGCGTCGAAGAAGCAGAAGGGCTTCTGGGCGGACGCCGACTCCTACACCATCAGCCTGCTGAAGGCCTGGTGGGGCGAGGCCGCGACCGCGGAGAACGACTGGGCCTACGATTACCTTCCCAGGCTGACCGGAGCGCACGGCACGTACCAGACGGTGATGGACATGCTCGCGGACAAGGTGGAGGGTTACTTCCTGCTCGGACAGAACCCCGCCGTGGGCTCGTCCAACGGCCGCATGCAACGTCTGGGCATGTCGCATTTGAAGTGGCTGGTGGTGCGCGACTTGAATCTGATCGAGTCGGCGACCTGGTGGAAGGACGGCCCGGAGATCGAATCGGGGGAACTGCGCACCGAAGACATCGAGACCGAAGTGTTCTTCCTGCCTGCAGCAAGCCACGTGGAAAAGGCCGGCTCGTTCACGCAGACCCAACGGCTGCTGCAGTGGCGGCACCAGGCGGTGGCACCGCCTGGTGAGTGCCAAAGTGAATTGCAGTTCTTCTTCGAGCTGGGCCAGCGGATCCGCGAAAGACTGGCGGGTTCGGAGGACGAACGCGACCGTCCGCTGCTCGACCTCACCTGGGATTACCCCACCGACGAGCACGGCGAGCCCGACGGCGAGGCGGTGCTGGCCGAGATCAACGGCCGCCACCTCAGTGGCCCGGACGCGGGCAAACCGCTCTCCGCGTATACGGAGCTGCGCGCCGACGGTTCCACGTCGGCGGGCTGCTGGATCTACACCGGCGTCTACGCCGACGGCATCAACCATGCCGCCAACCGGAAACCGGGCCAGGAGCAAGGACCTGCCGCCTCGGAATGGGGCTGGGCGTGGCCGGCCAACCGCCGGATCCTCTACAACCGGGCGTCGGCTGACCCGGCCGGTAAACCGTGGAGCGAGCGGAAGAAATACATCTGGTGGGACCAGGAACAGGGACGGTGGGTCGGAGACGACGTGCCCGACTTCCCGGTTGACCGTGCTCCGGGCAGCCAGCCCGACCCCGATCTCGGTGGTCCGGCCGCCTTGACCGGAGATGACCCCTTCATCATGCAGGCAGACGGCAAGGGCTGGTTGTTCGCGCCTTCGGGCGTCGTCGACGGTCCTCTTCCCACCCACTACGAACCGCAGGAATCGCCGGTGGCCAACGGGCTTTACCCGCAGCAGCAAAATCCGGCCCGGCTGGTGTACCCCCGCGCCGACAACCTCAGCGCACCAAGCGCCGGTACCAGTGGCGCGGACGTCTATCCCTACGTCTTCACCACGTACCGGCTCACTGAACACCACACTGCCGGCGGAATGAGCCGCTGGTTGCCGTACCTCTCGGAGCTGCAACCGGAAATGTTCTGCGAGGTCTCTCCCGAGCTGGCCGCTGAGCGCGGACTCGAGCCCTACGGGTGGGCCACGATCATTTCGGCCCGCTCCGCCATCGAGGCGAAGGTGCTCGTCACCCAACGGATGAAACCCCTGGCCGTTGGCGGCCACACCGTCCATCAGATCGGGTTGCCCTACCATTGGGGCGTCGGAGCGGATGCTGTCGTCAGCGGTGACGCGGCCAACGACCTGTTGGGCGTGACGCTGGACCCCAACGTCCAGATCCAGGAATCCAAGGCCGCCTCCTGTGACATCCGCCCGGGCCGCCGGCCGCGCGGGGCGGAGCTCCTTGACCTGGTTGCTGAGTACCAGGCCCGGGCCGGAGCGACGACCGAGACCGGGAACCGACTGGTTACCGATCCGGGCGCAGAAAGCCTGGACCTGGGCCGCCGAGCGGATGGCCGCACCGACGGCCGACCAGGATGATGGGCATCTTCACTGCCGGTCCGGCGGGGCCACACCATGCACCGCCTGCTCCGCCTGCACAGCCGGTGCGCTCTGGCAGCGTTCCGGATACCGACTCGACGTTGGAGGATTAGATGGGCCAGCTGTCCGGACCGACCGACCCCGCCGCCGATGCCCGGTGGGAGGATCTGCAGCCCCGCAAGGGGTTCTTCACAGACACCTCCATCTGCATCGGCTGCAAGGCGTGCGAAGTGGCCTGCAAGGAGTGGAACCACAACCCCCAAGACGGGAACCTGGAGCTGCTGGAATCTTCCTATGACAACACCGGAGGGCTCGGCGCCAGCACCTGGCGGCATGTCGCCTTCGTTGAACAGGGCCAGGAACGTATTACCGAGGCGCGGGAGTCCGGGCGCGCGCTGGTCAACCTCGGCATGCCCCGCATCGGCCCGCCGCCGACGGCAGCGTCCGCCGGGCCGGACCTGGCGAACGTGGATACGACGCCGCCGGACACGGCAGACTTCCGATGGTTGATGTCCTCCGATGTCTGCAAGCACTGCACGCACGCCGGGTGCCTGGATGTCTGCCCGACCGGAGCGCTTTTCCGCACGGAGTTCGGCACTGTGGTGGTCCAGGACGACGTGTGCAACGGCTGCGGAACCTGCGTCGCCGGGTGTCCGTTCGGCGTGATTGAGCGCCGCAGCGACGGCATGGTGGCGGTGGCCGCCCAGCGGGAGGAGCAGCACGCCAAGCATCCGGCCGTCCCCAACGTCGGCGTCGCCCAGAAGTGCACGCTGTGCTACGACCGCCTGGTCAACGATGAGACGCCCGCTTGCGCTAAAGCTTGTCCGACGACATCCATCAAATTCGGCAACCACGACGACATGGTGGAGACGGCCCGGGAACGGGTGGTCTCCCTGCACGAGCAGGGACTCACGGAAGCCAGGCTCTATGGTGCGAACGAACTCGACGGCGTCGGCGGAACCGGAGCGGTCTTCCTCCTGCTCGACGAACCGGAAGTGTATGGACTTCCGCCCGATCCGAGAGTGCCCACAGCCGATCTGCCGCAGATGTACCGGCGGGCCGGTATGGCCGTCGCCGGCATGGTCGCCGCTGCGGCTCTGGCTTTCCTGGGAGGGCGCGCGTGACCCACTCTGAGTTCGACAGCTTTCGGCCGCCCGAGCCTGCCCGCCGTCGCCGGGCTGGCGGCAAGCGCGGCACCGGACGCCGCGACGCCGGTGACGGTTCCCGTGAAATGCCTATGGTCCCGGAGCCGGAATTCACCTCGTACTACGGCCGTCCGGTGGTCAAGCCGGCACCCTGGACCGAAGATGTGGCCGCCTACCTGTTCCTTGGCGGTGTCGCAGCCGGTTCCGCACTGCTTGGTCTCGGCGGCCAGCTGACCGGGCGGCCGACGCTGCGCCGGAATGCCCGGCTGAGTGCCTTGACGGCGGTGAGCTTGGGTGCTGTTGCCCTGGTGAAGGATCTGGGCAGGCCGGAGCGCTTCCTGAACATGCTGCGGACCATCAAGCTGACCTCACCGATGAGTGTGGGCTCGTGGATTCTGAGCGCGTTCAGCGTCGGCACGGCAGTCTCGGCGGCAGCGGAAGTCGATCGAATGACCGGGGCGCGGTTGCCGCTGGGTCCGTTGCGGAACTTGCTGCAAGCGGTCGAGGGACCGGCGGGCTTCGAGGCCGCGCTTTTCGCCGGACCGCTGGCGGCGTACACGGCGGTCCTGCTCGGTGACACGGCCACACCCACCTGGAACGCCGCGCACGAGGAATTGCCATTCGTTTTCGTGAGTTCCGCGGCCCTCGCTTCTGCCGGGCTCGCGATGATAACGACTCCGGTCCGAGAGGCGGGTCCGGCCCGAAAACTTGCTGTGCTGGGCGTGATGGGTGACGTGGTTGCCATGCGGGTGATGGAGCACCGGATGGACCCGGTGGTGGCCGAGCCCCTGCACCAGGGCAAGGCAGGTGTCATGCTGAAATGGAGCGAGCGGTTGGCGGCTGCGGGCGGACTGGGGACACTGCTGGGCGGACGCAACCGGGCGGTGGCCGCGGCGTCGGGACTGGCACTGCTGGCCGCCTCGGCGCTGACCCGGTTCGGCGTGTTCGAGGCCGGCCTGTCCTCGGCTCGGGACCCGCGTTACACGATCGAACCGCAGAAGAACCGCCTCGCCGCCCGCCGCGCCGCCGGCATCACCGGCGACTCGATCACTACTGCCGGCTGACGGGTCTGCCGTGGTACAGGGGATCCTGGGGTCAGCGGATCTCGATGCCCTGGCCGATGACGGTATGCCCGATCACTGGATAGCCGGGCACCTCGCCGACGACGAGCAGGCCGCCGGAGGTCTGTGCATCGGCCAGCAGCAGCAGGTCGTCTTCGGTGACGCCCGCGGCGGGCCGTAGGTGCGGTCGAACCCAATCGAGGTTGCGCCGCGTCCCGCCGGAGACAAAGCCGTCCCGCAACGCCTCCCGGGCGCCCTCGACGAGTGGCACCGCCGTCCGGTCGATCACTGCCCCCACTCCGGAGGCGCGGCACATCTTGTACAAATGTCCAAGCAGGCCGAAGCCTGTCACGTCCGTGGCCGCACGCACGCCCGCCGCCACCGCGGACTCGGCGGCGTCGCGGTTCAGGCGCGTCATCGTCGCTACCGCTTCCGCGAACACTTCGCCGGTCTGCTTGTGCCGGTTATTGAGCAGTCCGACGCCGATCGGCTTGGTGAGCGTGAGCGGCAGGCCGGGCTGGGCGGCGTCGTTGCGCAGCAACCGGTCGGGATGAGCAACGCCGGTGACCGCCATGCCGTACTTCGGCTCCGGATCGTCAATCGAATGCCCGCCAATCACCGGGCACGCCGCCTCGGAGGCGACGCTCAGGCCGCCGCAGAGTACTTCAGTCATCAACTCCAGCGGCAGCACGCCGCGGGGCCAGCCGACGAGGTTGATCGCCATGATCGGGCGGCCGCCCATCGCGTAAATGTCCGAGAGCGCGTTGGCGGCAGCGATCCGGCCCCAGTCAAAGGCATCGTCGACCACGGGAGTGAAGAAGTCGGCGGTGGACAGCACCGCCAGGTCGCCGCGCACCAGGACGGCTGCTGCGTCGTCGCCGCTGTCAAGACCGACCAGCACGTCCGCGCCTGGCTGGCCGGTAAGGCCGCGCACCGCTTCTTCGAGCTCGCCGGGCGGAATCTTGCACGCGCAGCCACCCCCGTGGGCATAGCCGGTGAGCCGGACTGCGCCGACGCCGTCCTCGTTAAGCTGCGGAATAGACGTCTGGGTCTCTTTCACTCCCCTAGGTTACCCCCGTGGGCGATCTGCTAGATTGATCCCGGAGGCGTCCGGGTCCTGGTGGGCCCCCCGGTCTTCAAAACCGGTGAGGCTGAGTATCTCGGCCTGGCGGGTTCGATTCCCGTCCGCCTCCGCCAACCACCGGCACGCAATGCCGCGGAAGGAAGAGGGACTGTGGACCAGGTCGATCCCCGCCGCCTGATTCCGCGCACCGACGATCTGCTGGCCCTGCCGGCCATCCGCGCGGCCCGGAAACGCCTGAGTGCACGGCTCATCCGCGAACTCGTCCGGCAAACCCAGGAGCAGGCGCGGCGCGGTGAACTCGATCCCGGCCAGGTGGAACCGGCCCTGCTGGCCGCCGTCGCTGCCCGCACAGCGACCACCCTGCGCCCGGTACTCAACGCAACCGGCGTAGTCATCCACACCAACCTCGGCCGCGCCCCGCTGTCTGCGGCCGCGGTTGAAGCACTTGTCGCCGCCAGCGGCTACGTCGACGTGGAGCTCGACCTGGCAACCGGCAGCCGCGCCCGCCGCGGCGCCGGTGCCCGGGCTGCATTGCTCGCCGCCTGTCCCGTTGCCGAGGACGCGCTGGTGGTCAACAACGGGGCTGCGGCGCTGGTGCTGGCCACCACGGCCCTCGCCGCCGGCCGGGAGGTGGTGGTGAGCCGCGGCGAACTGGTTGAGATCGGTGCCGGCTTCCGGCTGCCCGACCTGATCGAATCAACGGGCGCGACGCTGCGCGAGGTGGGCACGACCAACCGGACGCACCTGCGGGACTACGCCGACGCCCTCGGACCGGCCACCGGCTGCGTACTCAAGGTCCACCCGAGCAACTTCCGGGTGGACGGATTCACCTCCGCTGTTCCGTTGGACGAACTGAGCCCGCTGGCCGCCGCGCACGGGGTTGCCCTCGTGGCCGATCTCGGGAGTGGACTGCTGGCGCCCGATCCGCACCTTCCCGAAGAACCGGACGCTGCCACCGCGCTGGCCAGCGGGGCCGACGTCGTCATCGCCAGCGGGGACAAACTGCTGGGCGGACCCCAGGCCGGTTTGCTGCTCGGCCGGACGGAGATCATCTCCCGGCTGGCGCGCCACCCGCTCGCCCGAGCGGTGCGGGCCGACAAACTTGCCCTCGCGGCGCTGGAGGCGACGGTCGCGGGCGAAGCACCGCCGGTTGTCCGGGCCCTGCACGCGGACCCGGAGTGGTTGCGGAACCGTACCGACCGGCTCGCCGCGGCCCTCGGGGTACCGGTCGTGGCGCACGACGGCCGTGCCGGCGGCGGCGGAGCACCCGGTGTCGCCCTGCAGGGGTGGGCGCTCCGGCTCCCCGAAGCGCTCGCGGGCCCCTTGCGTACCGGGGATCCGGCCGTACTCCCGCGCGTCCACGACGGTTCCTGCCTGCTCGATCTGCGCTGCGTACCCGAAGAGGACGATGACCGGATACTCGACGCGGTGTGCCAGGCGCTGGCAACCCTCACGGGTTCGGATGCAGGCAGGGAGGGCTGAACCGTGCATGTCGTTGCCACCGCCGGACACGTCGATTGCGGCAAAAGCACGCTGGTGCGCGCGCTTACCGGCATGGAACCGGACCGCTGGGAGGAAGAGCGGCGCCGCGGGCTGACCATCGACCTGGGCTACGCCTGGACTACGCTGCCTTCCGGGCAGGATGTTGCCTTCGTGGACGTACCGGGCCACGAACGATTCCTCGGGAACATGCTCGCCGGAATCGGGCCCGCTCCCGTCGTCTGCTTCGTCGTCGCTGCCGATGAAGGCTGGCAGGCGCAGTCAAGCGACCACCGGGACGCCGTCGCGGCCCTGGGCATCGAGTACGGCGTCGTGGTCATCAGCCGCACCGACCGGGCGCCCGGGCAGATTGGTGAAGTGCTCGCCCGGACCCGCAGAGAGCTGGCCGGGACAGGCCTGGCGGATGCGCCCGCAGTAGCTGTGTCTGCGGTCGAGGGCACCGGCCTGGCCGAACTGCGTGCCACGCTCGACGGCGTTCTGGCCGGGGTGCCCGTCCCCGCCACCACAGGGCGGCTCCGGCTGTGGGTGGACCGCTCGTTTACCATCAAGGGTGCCGGAACCGTGGTGACCGGAACTTTGGCAGCGGGGACGCTCGCTCAAGGTGACCGGCTGCAGCTGCTTGGCCACGATGGTTCGCGGTCCGTGGTGGTCCGAGGCCTGCAAAGCCGCGACACGTCGTACTCCTCGCTGGGGCCGGTCAACCGGGTGGCGCTGAACCTGCGCGATGTTTCCGCCGCCGACGTCCGCCGGGGAGACGCGCTGCTGACCCCCGACGCGTGGCCCGTCACGGGCGTCCTGGGCATCCAGCGCACTACCGGCGTGGCCTATACGGACGTACCGGAGCAGCTCATGGTGCATGCCGGCACTGCTGCCGTGCCGGCCCGGCTGCGCCCCTTCGGTGCAGACCACGCGCGGCTTGTCCTGGACCGGCGCCTGCCGCTCGTTCTCGGAGACCGTCTGGTGCTGCGGGACCCCGGGACCCGCTCGGTGCTGGGTGGCGCGCAGGTGCTCGACGCCGACCCGCCGGCCTTGCGGCGGCGCGGGGACGGCGTCCACTGGGCTGAGCGGCTCGCAGGCATGGACCCCGCCGGAGACGTGCTTGGGGAAGTGGCAGGCCGCGGGGCCGTGCAGGAAGAACACCTGCGTCGGCTCGGGCTGTTGTCTGCGCACGAGGCGGCGCCCCCCGGCGTCCGGGTACTCGGCGACTGGTGGGTGCACGCTCCCCTCTTCGAGGCATGGCAGCGTCGGCTGCGCACGGCACTCGCGGAACTGCATGAGCGCGATCCCCTCGCCCCGGGCCTTTCCCGGGGCGCGGCCCGGGACCTCCTCAAGCTGCCCGATGAGCGGCTACTTGACCCGGTCATCAGCGAAGCAGGCCTCGAACAGGAGGGCGGCCACGTCCGGCTGCCAGGCACCCAAGGCAACCTTGGCGCCGTCGGGCCGGCGGTCGCCGAGCTGGAGCGCAGGCTGACTGCAGACGCCTTCCATGCCCCGGAAGCCGATGAGCTGACCACGCTGGGCCTGGGCGCCCGGGAGCTCGCTGCCGCCGAGCGCGCCGGGCGGCTGTTGCGGTTGCGTGATGGGGTGGTGCTGCTGCCTACAGCACCGGCCTTTGCGATGCGTGAACTGGCCCGCTTGGAGCAGCCCTTCACCACGAGCCAGGCACGCCAAGCCCTCGGCACAACTCGACGGGTCGCGGTTCCGTTGCTTGAATATCTGGACTCACGCGGCTGGACCCAGCGCCTGGATGCCGGTCACCGCACCGTGGTGCGGTGACCTGGGCGCTTAGCCTCTCGATGATGATGCTGCCGTTGCTCCCGGTGGCGTAGATGCCCCCGTAGCAGGAGGAGCCGACGTCGGCTGTGGCCCGGTAGGTTACCGGTTCGATGTCCGTACCGACGGTCCAGGTTCCATCGCCGATGGTGTTGGCCGCCTTCGTCTTCTCGGCGCCGGTTACTGCTTCTTCGCGCTTCTTGACCTCGGCTTCGGCGGTCTTCACAGAGGCTTCGGCCTTTCCGACCTCTGTTTTGCGGAGGCGGCCTTGGCTTCGCGGGCCGTCATGCCGTTCTCCAACGTGTCGTACTTTGATTTCATCGACTCGTAGCTGGACTTGGCCGAGTGGATATCAGTCCCCCAATGCGTGGTTCCCCGCCGCCGTCGCAGCTCCGGAGGGTGCCTTCGCAGCTGCAGAACGAAGGTATGTGCATTCACCCGTTGACCCCAGAGATGACGTTCCCGTGACCGGTTCGTCCCGCCGACGTAGAATCGTGCTGGACAAGGAGCGCCGGCCGGCGCAGCGCCACAGCCCATCCAAGGAGGACCCCTATGAGCCACGCAAAGACCAGCCCTGAGGCTGCCGCCGCCGCACAGACCCTGTTCCGGGTCGCCCTCGGAAGCGTGCTCATCGCTCACGGATCCCAGAAACTCTTCGGCTGGTTCGGCGGAGGAGGAATCGAAGGCACCAGCAAGGGCATGCACGCCATGGGCTTTCGCCCAGCAAAACCCAGTGCCATCCTCGCAGGCGTGGGTGAAGCAGGAGCCGGCCTTGCCCTGGCTCTGGGACTGGCCACTCCGGCCGCCGGCGCCGCCGCTGCCACCACGATGGGCGTCGCGGCCAGCGTCCACGCCCCGAACGGCTTCTTCGCCACCGAGGGCGGCCTGGAGTACCCCGCGGTGCTGGGCCTGGCGGCAGCATCGTTCACCATCGGAGGGCCCGGACCCTTCTCCCTGGACTCGCTCACCGGTCATGTCCTGGACCGGCCCTGGATGCGGGCGGCTGCCTTAGCCGTGATACCGGCAGCCATCGGCATCCAGATCTACCGCCGGCGTAAAGCCCTGGCCAACGACACGTTGGCACCGGATTCCGGATCCCCGGTGGAAGAAGGCTAAGCCCATCCCGTCACGCCTCAGCCACCCAGGCGTTGGCCAACCAGGCCACTAATTCAGCAGTCTCCAAGGGGGAATCTGCCGCGCGGGGTCAGCGCCAGCCGAGCTGCGGCGCCACATACTTCAGGACCGATTCGATGACGTGGGCGTTGTAGTCGACACCGAGCTGGTTCGGGACCGTGAGCAGTAGGGTGTCTGCCGTAGCGATCGCCTCGTCCTCGGCCAGCTTCGCGGCCAGTTCGTCCGGGGCACCCGCGTAGGACCGGCCAAAGACCGCGCGCGTTTTCTCGTCGATGTTGCCCACCTGGTCGGAGCTGTGGCGGTCGCGGCCGAAGTATTGCCAGTCGCGCTCGTCCGTCAGTGCGAAGATGCTGCGGCTGACCGAGACGCGCGGCTCCCGCTCGTGCCCCGCTTCCTTCCAGGCCTGCCGGTAGAGCTCGATCTGCTCGGCCTGCTGGACATGGAACGGCTTGCCGCTCTCGTCATCCTTGAGCGTGGAGCTCTGGAGGTTCATGCCAAGCTTCGCCGCCCAGATGGCCGTGGCGTTCGAGCCGGAACCCCACCAGATGCGCTCGCGCAGGCCCTCCGAGTGCGGCTCCACGCGCAGCAGGCCCGGAGGGTTCGGGAACATCGGTCGGGGGCTCGGCGCCGCGAAGCCCTCGCCAGTGAGCACCTCGAGCAGACGCTCGGTGTGTCTGCGGCCCATGTCGGCGTCCGACTCGCCATCGGCGGGTGCGAAGCCGAAGTGACGCCACCCGTCGATGACCTGCTCGGGTGAACCCCTACTGATGCCCAGCTGCAGCCGGCCGCCCGAGATCAGGTCGGCCGCGCCGGCGTCCTCCGCCATGTAGAGCGGGTTCTCGTAGCGCATGTCGATCACGCCGGTACCGATCTCGATGCGGCTTGTCCGTGCCCCGATCGCAGCGAGCAGCGGGAACGGGGAGGCGTATTGCTGCGCGAAGTGGTGGACGCGGAAGTAGGCGCCGTCCGCCCCCAACTCCTCGGCCGCGACCGCGAGGTCGATCGCCTGCAACAGCGCATCCGACGCGCTGCGCGTGCCGGACTCCGGGTGGTCGGTCCAATGGCCAAAGGACAGGAATCCGATGTTTTTCACACCACAACCAACATGGTGGCGGGGGTTCTTATTCCCGCGGGGCCTCAGCCTCGCGCCTCCTCCCGCGGCGCGGGCGAGCCCGCCCGACAACAGGGTCGGGCATGGCACGTATTGCGTAGCTGACGTGTATTGACATGATTCCCTCCATACCCTTGGATTGATGACCGAAATAGCTCATGGTTCCGCTCGGGGGGTGGAACGACCGACGGATCAGCAGGCAGAGCGAGGAAAACCGTGAAGCAGTGTGATATTTCCGATGACGGCGTTCCGATCTGCCAACGGGTCTTAGATCCGAGCGATTCCCCTGAGACCCTTACGATCAACGAATTACTACTTGAGAGCCGCATGGGGCTCGAGCGTGTTCACGCTTCGGATCTTGAGCGGGAGATGGCAGCGGGCGCCCTTGTTGTCGACACGCGGCCCGTCGATCAGCGAGACCGCGACGGTGATCTTCCGGGAGCGGTCGTTATTGACCGAAACGTTCTCGAGTGGCGGCTGGACCCTTCCAGCCCCCACCGGCTCCCGATCGCTGACGACCCCGCACGGCGGATCGTGGTGGTCTGCAATGAAGGCTACAGCTCCAGTCTCGCTGCACACACCCTGCGACGGCTGGGACTGACCCGTGCGACCGACCTTATCGGCGGTTTCCAAGCTTGGGCAGCGTTGCGCAAATAGTCCCTCCAAACAAGCTGCCGGCGTCGGGAGCCGGCAGGGCTAATGACCACCGCGCATCGCGCGGTAGTTCTTCGTCCTCAGGTTGGAGCAGAGCGCCGTTGGTGGTCTACCACGCGGAACGCGGTAGCGCGTCGGCTGATGCTCACCCGAAGCGCGCGCTGCTGCGGCTCATCCGGAGGGCTCGATCGCGCCGTACCGCCGGTCCTTGCTGGACCCGGCTTGGTGGCCGCGTCCTTGCTCCCACACGGAGGTCAGTGCCCGCAGGGGTTCGACCAAGCCCTCGATGGCCCAGGCCGGGGCTTCGGCGAGTAGGGCATCTTCGAGGGCGAGCTGGGCGGGAATCACCTCGTCCACGAGCGCGGCGCCGGTGTCGGTGAGGACCAGCAGGGACGAGCGGCCGTCGGCCGGGTTGGCCGTCCGGCTCAGCAGTCCCCGAGCCTGGAGGGCGTTCAGCCGCATGGTGATCGCGGAGCGCGGGGCAAGCAGCGTCTGGGCCAGCGTCGTTGGGCTCAGAGGTTCGCCCGTACGGCGCAGCGCGGAAAGCACGTCCAGCTCGCCGCGGGTGAGCCCGTAGTCGGCGAGGAAGGCGTCGCTGGCTTCGAGGATGAGGCGGGAAGCGCGCAGCACGCGGTGGATCACCCCGAGGCTGGTGAAGCTCAGGTCCGGGCGCAGCCGTGCCCACTCACGCTGCATCCGGTCCACGACGTCGCCATGAGCGGGCAGGCCCTCTGCGTCCTGATCCATCCGGCTCCTCCGCGCCCCCGTGGCCGTCGCCTCGGTCAACCACAATAGTAGTTCATAGGTGTAGTAACCTTGAAGTACTTCATTCCTGTACCATCTCGGAAGGTTAAAATGACGCAGGCCACCCCCACGCGGTCCTGGTGGGCGACCGTCTTCGACCTGGGCCCGCATGCCGGCGCCCATTGGACCGCCCTGCGCGCAAGCCTGGCGATCTTCGTGCCGCTGGTGGCTTGCTTGGCGTCCGGTCGCGGCGACCTGCTGCTGTATGCGGCGATCGGTGCCTTCACCGCCCTGTACGGCCGACACGAGCCGGCTCGGGTACGCCTAGCCATGCAGGCGCAGGCGGGCCTGGTGCTGGTGGTCGGCGTCGTCGTCGGCGCCCTAGTGGCGACCGTCCCGTTCCGGCTCTGGCTGCTCGTCCCGGTCGCGGCCGCCTGGGCCGGCGTCGCGGTAGTGCTAGCCGAGCTGGGCCGATGGCATCCGGCCGGAGCTCTCAACCCGGTCTTCGCCCTCACAGCCTCGGCCACGGTCCCGATCGCGCTGAGCACGGTGCCCGCAGCCGCCCTCGCTGCGGCTGGCGCGGCCGTCTTCGCGCTGCTGCTCGCCCTCCCGGGTCGCACCGCCCGCGACGGCGGCGACCCGGTGCGGTATCGGCTGTCGTGGCGCGCCCTACGCCCGTCCGACCCGGTGGGCCGCCACGCCGCCCGCTATCTGCTCGGTATCGCCGCCGCCGGCCTCGCCGTCGCGACCAGCGGCATCGGCCACCCCTACTGGACCTTCGTCACGGCATCCGTCCCCATGTCGGCACCCGACCTGCACGCCCGCCTCACGCGCGCTGCCCAGCGGGTGATCGGCACCGCCGCCGGCCTCGGCGTCGCAGCCCTCGTCCTGGCCGCCCACCCCAGCAGCTATGCCGCGATCATCGTGATCGCCGTGCTCCAGGCGTGCACCGAGCTGACGACCGGGCGCAACTACAGCCTCGGCCTGGTCTTCTTCACCCCGATGGCCCTTCTGCTCGGCGATCTCATGCTGCCAGCCCCGATCGGAAACCTCCTGACTGAGCGCGCCCTCGAGACCGTCATTGGCCTCACCATCGCCCTAGCCGCCACTGTCATCACCCACGAAAGGCGCACTCCTACGAGCCGGACCCCACCGCGCGATCATCTGCTCGACCACGTGTAAAGGCGGCCACGTGGAGGCGAACCTGCCCTCAGCCGCGGGGCTCCTTGTCGCGTGGCGACTTCAGTAGAGGCTCGATCATCGGCAGATGAGTGCACTCACAACCCAAATAGGGACACCCAGTAAGAGGAATAAAAATTGTCCCCGGTTGTGGACAGCGGACAGGATCCTGCGGGCGGTATGCGCTGCTTCTTCGGCGCCGTCGTGTCCTCCGTCAACATGGCATCGATCGCATATTTGAACGCTTCCAGCCGGGGCGACGACCTCACGGCAGTCTTCCGCGCCGGCGGGAGAGGATCCGACAATTCCTGCCGGACGGTTTCCCTGCCGCTCTGATACCGCTTTGCCAGCCCACGGATGGACAAACCCTCAACGCGGGCGTCTCAGCGGATCTTGGCAAACGGCTCCATGCGCACCCTCATCCGGACATCCCAATGCAACACTGCCGGGGTGCGCATCAGCCCTATCCCTCTCCGGCACTCCTGAAAGTCCCCCGGTTGCATCCGGGTCATACCTGAGCTGCCGGGCATACGCTGAGGTGATTGGGGCTTTAGGAAAGGATGAACCAATGACCGGCAGCAGCGAAGACAGCTTCAACGGCTTTATAGTTCCGAACCCGTCAAAGTTCAGCGAGGACGTCCCGGGCGACATCGGCGACGAAGCGAACGAGATCCGCTTCAGCGAAGAGGAAGCCCTGATCGAGGAACAAGCCCACGGCATCTTTCCGGATACTTACAGCGTCCCCGGAATGCCCAATATGTCCGAGGCGATCGGGAACATCGACCTGCCCCCGGAGGACCTCGGCGCAACACCAGACAGCGACGCCAGCGACGACCCCCTGCACGGCGGCGCCGAGCAGTAGCTCCTCCACCGCAGCCCCTTTATAGGACCGGGCCAGGCCGGAATGGCTGCTCGCGCCGGGAGGGCGCCAGGTGGCGTCAAGTCAGGTGGGCGTCACTGGGATGCCGCGAATCCACGGCGGTCGTCCATGCGGCGGCGCTCGTCCTGGGGGAAGAGCCCGGCCAGGATCCGATCGGATTCCGCCTGTGCCGCGACGTCGAAGGCTCCGCCCGTGATCAGCAACTCGTTAGCTCCGGAGGTCGCGAGCAGGTGCTGGACTTGGGTCCGCACCTCGGAGGCCGTGCCGTAGAGCGATGTGGACAGGCTCCTTTCGACCGCTTCCTTTTCCCGGAGAGTCAGCCCGGCCCACTCGGTCGGACCCACGGGCGCCAAGGCAGCGAATTCGCCGGTGGTCCTGGAGCGGGCCAGCGCGACGGCTTCGGGCAGAAGCAGTTCCCTCGCCGCCTGGCGGGTCGCGGCCACCGCTACGTTGGCGGAAACCAGGATGAAGGGCCGCTCGAACCAGCGTGATGGACGGAACTGTGCGCGGTACCTTTCCAGCGCCGGGAGTGTGCCGTTCTGATCCGTCCGGAACACGGCTGGCCCGCCCAGCACCACCGCCAGGCCGGCACGGGCTGCAATATCGATTCCCGAACCGGTGGCCAGCACGAACACCGGTGTAGCCGAATCGTTCCGCGGCCGGGCAGTGATGGGCGCGGCTCCGGACAGGTAAGCAAGCAGTTGGGCCAGCTGGTCTTCAAACCGCTCCGCGTCCTGTTTCCCGGCGCGCAGCGCACTCCGGACTGCCGGGGTGAAACCGACAGACCGGCCAATGCCCAAGTCGATCCGCCCGGGATGCAGAGCCTCCAGCGTGGCCGCCTGTTCGGCCACCACGAGTGGCTGGTGGTTGGGAAGCATGATGCCTCCTGAACCGACCCGGATGGAGTGCGTCCGGGCAGCAACGGCTGCCATCAGCACGGCCGGAACGGAACCGGCAATGCCTGGCACCGCGTGGTGCTCTGCGACCCAGAAGCGGTGGTAACCCCATTCCTCGGCCCGCTGGGCCCGTTCCAGCACCCGGTTCAGGGCGTCCGCAGCAGGAAACCCGTCCCGGGCGTTGGCACGGTCGAGAATGGAAATCCGGGGAAGGGGAAGGGCCATACTGCTGGAACCACTCCGAGCGAGGAAGAATTCCGCTCCGGAACGCGGGTACGGAGTCCGGGACCGACACTGTCCAACCCAATGTGCGGACGGGAGCTCCGGAACAAGCAGGCCCTGTACGAATTGGAACTCGACTAGAGGTCCGGCAAGTTCGACTTCGCCAAGATCCGGGGCATCCTCGCTGGCCGCGTCCAGGACAGATGTCTCGGCCAAAGACTCACTAGCCCGCGCCGCCGGTTGCGGGCGCTGCCAAGGCCATCGCAGTCATGATTGTGGTTGGAGCGTTGATGGCGAGGCCGGACAGTGTGGGGAACCAAAACTTGTCCTTCGCTTCCTGCCACTTGGAATTCCCTGATGCACGACCAGCAAGGTTGACGCTCTTGAAAAGACGTTCCATGGTGGACCGCAACTCGAAGTCCCCAAGAGTCTCGTACTCATCCAGGCAGGTCTTAGCGTGGGCGAGAAGCCCGAAGAGGTGGCGCCGCAAGGGGTTTACTGACGGACGGGCCTTCGCTACCGAGCGCGGTAGCGCAGAGGTGCTTTCCCCCGACTCGCCACCGCCTGAGACGGCCGGAAACGGTGAACTGACCGGCGGCAGACCCGCCAGGCGAAATGGACCACGGCCGTGCCCGGTCCAGCCCGACAAGGTCCCGCACATCCACGGTATGCACTGTAGTTACCGATCGTGTCGGGCCGCTCTCGAGGCTAAGTCCGGTGAACGAGTGGGACACTCGGTGAGCGATGCCCTCGGCGATGTACGGCGAACGGTCAAATTCGAAGCCGTTCCCCGCGCCGCCTCCACGGATGCGCAAGCCGCGGCTATGGGCGCCGTCGAAGGCCGCTCCAGCGCCACGGCTCCGGTTTCGGGACTGCCGAACCTCCACCTATACGCTCGCCTATGCCGGAGAACGGCTGACGGGCTCCTACGCTTTCGGCCCGGAAGCAGGTGAGTGCTGCAGCAAGCAACACTGCGATGCGGGCCCATGTCCCGCTCGATGTCCTGAGCGACACACCATCCAACTGTTCCCGACGTTTTCGGAGATCCACGTCGCCGCACTCAAAGCTCTCCGCGACGAAATCGCGGCCAAGCCCAAACTGGTTGTGGCCTCGCCCTAGCGAGATTCCACCTCGGAGAACAGTCCCGTGAAGGTGCCGCCTGCCTTAGCGAGCGCTTCGAAAAACGCACCCGCAGAAGCTGCTCCCACAGCCTGTGAGGCAGAGTCGTAGTCTTCGAAATAGAGGTCCAGCGTGCGATACGCAGGCGTCGCTGTGCCGTCTTCCTTTGGCCACACTTTGGCGGACTCGAACCGGACGAGCCCGTCCAGCGCTGCGACGCGGTCAAGAATTGTGGGCATTTCCTGTTCGAAGAGTTCCGGCGCGGACGGGTTATCGATGATCAGCGTGATTTTCGTTTGCATTGCTTCGTCCTTACTCGTGGAGATGGTGGGTGAAGCACTCGTGGATGTGATGCGCGAAGCGGACAACATGGCTGCACTTTCACATTAGGAGTCCGCACACAGGGCGTCCATGGCCCAACGAGCATCACTCCGTCTCTACGCGCATATGCGAAAACGTCAAGGGGACTGCCCCGGCTTTTGTTGACTCGGGGTCTTAGGCCGCCGTGGAACTGGGTGGTTGATTATTCGGAGTCGAGGGCGACGGCTGTTGCCCCGGTGATGTTCCTCCCGCGTTGACGGTCACCTTGTAGTCCACGTTGAGCTGGCCGAGGGCGTTCCGCCCAGGCCCGTGCGCCGGGGCGGAACGGATCCTGCGGCAGGAAGTCGTAGTGACCGACGAACGGGGACTCCGCGGTGGCGAGGGTGAACGCTTGGGCGCCGACGGCCCGGCAACTGAGCGTGGTGTTGGAGGCCCGGAGTGCGGCGGCGCCCTTGAGGGTGAGGGTGCCTGCGCCCGAAACGATGGTCCCGGGAATCGGGACGGACACGATTTTGGGGGCCTGGACGGTGGCAGCCTGCGCCGGTGGGGCGACGGTTCCGGTCAGGGCGGCGGCGAAGATCGGGGCCGGGGCCACGCGGAGCAGCGTGGTGCGTTGCATGGGGTCCTCGTGTCATTGCGGCGAATCGAATCGAGAGGCGCCCTCGAGTGGAGGGAGACCAGTGCCTGCGGTTACGGGGCGAACCCTGACAGCGGCCGCAGGGTCGGTCGCTTACTTTGAATGCCGTTCAGATGCGCGGGCCACAGGCTCGGGCACGCGGTCCTGAAGGCGATCATCAACACCGTGGCCAGAGCCACCGCCCTGGTGATCCTGGAGGCGGTCCCCGTCCTCACCGATGACGGACCCATGGAGGGCAGCCCGGAGCACGCAGCGGCGAAGCAAGCCTTGCGCCGGTACTGGGCGGACTATGGCCTCCAGGATGCCGCCGGCGACTACCTCGTGCTCGGTGACATGGCGGACGCCTTCGACGCTTGATTTGGCCATCCGGCCGCGATGACCGCACGATGGTCCCATCATCATCCAAGCAGGGGGCACGATGACGAATTCGAAAAGCGCCGTCCGGGCGGCCGCCGACGGACTGGCAAGTGGTGTTGTCACTGCCGGGATTGTTTGCCTGGTCGCCGGTCTGGTGGTGTTCTTCAAGGGTGGGCAACTGCACGTCCCGTGGTTTTTCACCGCACAGCGCGTCACCGAGAACGGCACCCAAGCGTTGGAGTTCAACATCGCTTACCCCGGTGTCATTGCCGCCGCTCTGGTGTGCTCGGCCGCGGCACTCCTGATTCATCGTCGCTCCGGGCGCCGCTGAACTGTGCCCGATAAGCGCGTCGTAGCTGGTGTGGAGTTCATCTCTGAAATGTGCCGCGACTAAGTCCCAGCGCCTTCGAGAAAGCGACAGCATCAATCCGCGTCATCCTGATGCCTGGCGCCATCGATGGCGACTTAGCCCGTTGACAGCCTGCTCCAAGCGGGAGTATCACGGCCTTGGGCGATACACTCCGTGGCCCAAAGATAATTGTGCCCGCGCCGGAAGGCAGCGCTCGCGACCATTACGAGATTGTGAGCGCTGGCCCGAAGGCTTAGCGCGGCACCCTTGGAAGGAGAAGCATCATGGCCGTTTCAATCGTCCTCCACCGTGTTGCCGACTACGACGCATGGCGCAAGGTCTACGATTCATTTGCCGACGTGCTGAAGGAGAGCGGGGTGAGCCAGGACTCGGTGCACCGGATGGCCGACGACCCGGACAACGTCCTTGTCATCCATCATTTCGACAGCGTGGAGAACGCCAAGGCGTTCTTCGCCCGAGCCGATCTGAAGGACGCGATGCAGCGCGGTGGCGTTCAAGGCGAGCCACGCATTGAATTCTTCGACTAGCTACACGGAGCCCAAGGAACACAACAACGATCGGCGTTCAAGCAATGCCGGACAGCGATGATCGAGCACTCGGCCCAGTCTCGGACCCGCCAGGATCGGCTAGCTACTGGTGACGTAATTGCGGGGGACAATTGTCAATCCCAAAGCGAATACAGCTCGAAAATGCAGTTGGGGTAAAGAGTGCATTGAAACTCAAAGGGGTTCCGAACGCTGAAGCGTGCGGAACCCCTTTGAATGGCCAATCGGCTGCTGAGTGCTCACAAAGCGGGCTCTGCACGATTTACCGTGCAGGGCCCGCTTTAGCGACAGCTACTTGGAAGACTTCCAACTAGACGATGCGCTTCTTCCAAAATGAGTGCCATTCTTCCAATTAGGTCGACATCTCACAAAGACCTAGAAGTCCCAGTCGTCATCCTCAGTATTGACAGCCTTGCCAATCACATAAGAGGAACCCGAGCCAGAGAAGAAGTCGTGGTTCTCGTCCGCGTTCGGCGACAGGGCCGAGAGGATGGCCGGGTTCACGTCGGTGACAGAAGCCGGGAACATGGCCTCGTAGCCCAGGTTCATCAGGGCCTTGTTGGCGTTGTAGTGCAGGAACTTCTTGACGTCCTCGGCCAGGCCGACGGAGTCGTAGAGGTCGTGCGTGTACTGGACTTCGTTCTCGTACAGCTCGAAGAGCAGCTCGAAGGTGTAGTCCTTGATTTCCTGCTTGCGCTCCTCGGACAGGCCTTCGAGGCCCTTCTGGAACTTGTAGCCGATGTAGTAGCCGTGCACGGCCTCGTCGCGGATGATCAGGCGGATGAGGTCGGCCGTGTTCGTCAGCTTGGCCCGCGAGGACCAGTACATCGGCAGGTAGAAGCCCGAGTAGAACAGGAAGCTCTCCAGCAGCGTGGAGGCCACCTTGCGCTTGAGGGGATCTTCGCCCTGGTAGTAGTCCATGACGATCTGGGCCTTCTTCTGAAGGTTCACGTTCTCGGTGGACCAGCGGAAGGCCTCGTCGATCTCCTTGGTGGAGGCCAGAGTGGAGAAGATGGAGGAGTAGCTCTTGGCGTGCACGGACTCCATGAAGGCGATGTTTGTGTAGACAGCCTCTTCATGCGGGGTGATCGCGTCCGGAATCAGCGAGACGGCACCGACGGTGCCCTGGATGGTGTCCAGCAGGGTCAGTCCGGTGAACACGCGCATGGTGAGCTGCTGCTCATCCGGGGTCAGCGTCGCCCACGACTGGACGTCGTTGGACAGCGGGATCTTCTCCGGCAGCCAGAAGTTGTTGACCAGGCGGTTCCAGACGTCCACGTCCTTGTCGTCCTGGATGCGGTTCCAGTTGATCGCCTCGACGTGGCTAAGCAGCTTGACCTTCTCGGTCATGTCATCCCCTAAAAGTTGGGTGTTCGTGAAGTTAAGCGTACGACGGCGGGCGGGCGCCCGCCGTCGTACTGTCAAGATTTAGTTGAAGATTAAAGCATGCAGCTGACGCAGCCGTCCACCTCGGTCCCTTCCAGCGCGAGCTGGCGGAGACGGATGTAGTAGATGGTCTTGATGCCCTTCTTCCAGGCGTAGATCTGGGCCTTGTTGATGTCGCGGGTGGTGGCGGTGTCCTTGAAGAACAGCGTCAGGGACAGGCCCTGGTCCACGTGCTGCGTGGCTGCAGCGTACGTGTCGATGACCTTCTCGTAGCCGATCTCGTACGCGTCCTGGTAGTACTCCAGGTTGTCGTTCGTCAGGTACGGCGCCGGGTAGTACACGCGGCCCAGCTTGCCTTCCTTGCGGATCTCGATCTTGGACGCCACCGGGTGGATCGAGGAGGTGGAGTTGTTGATGTAGGAGATCGAGCCGGTGGGCGGCACAGCCTGCAGGTTCTGGTTGTAGATGCCGTGCTCCATGACGGAGGCCTTCAGCTCGCGCCAGTCATCCTGGGTGGGGATGTGGATGTTCTTGAACAGCTCGGCAACCTTTTCGGTCTGCGGGACCCATTCCTGGTTGGTGTACTTGTCGAAGAACTCGCCGGAGGCATACTTGGACTTCTCGAAGCCACCGAAGGTCTGGCCGGTCTGGATCGCCAACAGGTTGGAGGCACGGACCGCGTGGAACACCACCGAGTAGAAGTAGATGTTGGTGAAGTCCAGGCCCTCTTCGGAGCCGTAGTGGACCCGCTCGCGGGCCAGGTAGCCGTGCAGGTTCATCTGGCCGAGGCCGATCGCGTGGCTCTGGTCGTTGCCGCGGGCGATCGAGGGCACCGAGGTGATGTTGGACATGTCCGAGACGGCCGAGAGGGACCGGATGGCCGTCTCGATGGTCAGGCCGAAGTCCGGTGAGTCCATGGCCTTGGCGATGTTCAGCGAGCCCAGGTTGCAGGAGATGTCCTTGCCGGTCTGGTCGTAGGACAGGTCATCGTGGTACGTGGTGGGCTGGGAGACCTGGAGGATCTCGGAGCACAGGTTGGACATGATGATCTTGCCGTCGATCGGGTTTTCCCGGTTCACGGTGTCCTCGAACATGATGTACGGGTAGCCGGATTCGAACTGGATCTCGGCGAGGGTCTGGAAGAACTCGCGCGCCTTGATCTTGGTCTTCTTGATCCGGGAATCGTCCACCATCTCGTAGTACTTCTCGGTGACCGAGACGTCGGAGAACGGCATGCCGTAGACCTTTTCGACGTCGTACGGGGAGAACAGGTACATGTCCTCGTCCCGCTTGGCCAGCTCGAAGGTGATGTCCGGGATGACGACGCCGAGCGAGAGGGTCTTGATGCGGATCTTCTCGTCCGCGTTCTCCCGCTTGGTGTCCAGGAAGCGGTAGATGTCAGGGTGGTGTGCGTGCAGGTACACCGCGCCGGCACCCTGGCGGGCACCGAGCTGGTTGGCGTAGGAGAAGCTGTCCTCGAGGAGCTTCATCACGGGGATGACGCCTGAGGACTGGTTCTCGATCTGCTTGATCGGCGCGCCGACCTCGCGGATGTTGGTCAGCGCGAAGGCCACGCCGCCGCCGCGCTTGGAGAGCTGCAGCGCGGAGTTGATGGAGCGGCCGATCGACTCCATGTTGTCTTCGATGCGGAGCAGGAAGCAGGAGACCAGCTCGCCGCGCTGCTTCTTGCCGGCGTTCAGGAACGTCGGGGTGGCCGGCTGGAAGCGGCCTTCGATGATCTCGTCCACCATCTGGGTGGCGAGCTTCTCGTCGCCGCGGGCCAGGTGCAGGGCCACCATGCAGACGCGGTCCTCGTAGCGCTCCAGGAAGCGCTTTCCGTCGAACGTCTTCAGCGTGTAGGAGGTGTAAAACTTGAACGCGCCAAGGAAGGTCTCGAAGCGGAACTTCTTCTTGTACGCACGGTTGTAGAGCTCGCGGATGAAGTTCATCGTGTACTGGTCGAGGGTTTCGCGCTCGTAGTACTCGTTCTTGACGAGGTAGTCGAGCTTTTCCTCGAGGTCGTGGAAGAACACGGTGTTGTTGTTCACGTGCTGCAGGAAGTACTGGTGCGCGGCCTCGCGGTCGGCCTCGAACTGGATCTCTCCGTTGGGGCCGTAGAGGTTCAGCATGGCGTTGAGCTCGTGGTAGCCCAGACCCTTGTAGGCGGCCGGCATCTCGTGCTTTTCCTGCTTCTCAGCTGCGGTGGCGGCGCCCGTGGCGGTGGCCGCGTTGGTGCCTGCGCCCTCAGTTACTGCTGTGTCTGCGACAGTCGTGTCCAAAACTCTTCCAATCCTTGTTGTACGCGGTTGACGTCTTCCGGCGTCCCCATGAGTTCGAAGCGATATAGGTGCGGGACCTTGCACTTGGCGGCGATGATGTCGCCGGCCATGCAGTAGTTGTCCCCGAAGTTGGTGTTCCCTGCGCCGATCACTCCGCGGATCAGCTTCCGGTTGCCCGGGTCGTTCAAAAACCTGATGACCTGCTTTGGAACAGATCCCTCTCCCCCGGTGCCGCCGTAGGTCGGCAGCACCAGCACGTAGGGCTCCCGGGCCACCAGTGGAGCGTCCCGCAGGTAGAGGGGGATCCTGGCGGCGTCGACGCCCAGCTTCGCAACGAAGCGTGCCGTGTTTTCGGAGGTGGAGGAAAAGTAGATGAGGCGGCAGTGCGTTAGCTCGGGAGCCGCTGTGCTGACCGCTTCCCCGCTGTCAGCCGCGGCAGCCACCCGATCATCTGTTGTTACAACCATGGTGGTCACCTCATCTACCGTGAATTCTTGCCTGGTAGCGGCGCCCCTGAGCGTTTCAGAGTATTGGGAATTTCAGGCTACGGAGCGTTTCAGGCTACAGCGACGGCGGCGGCCTGCGCCAGTTCTTCGATCTTGTCCGGACGGAAACCGGACCAGTGATCCTGGTCGGTGACGACGACGGGGGCCTGCATGTAGCCCAGGGATTTCAGGCGCTCAAGGGCCTCAGCATCCTGGGAGATGTCGACGCTCTGGTAAGCGATGCCCTTCTTGTCCAGCGCGCGGTAGGTCGCGTTGCACTGAACGCAGGCCGGCTTCGTGTAAACCGTAACGGTCATGGTCCTGTCCCCTTTGTTGAAGTCTTCGTGGAGCGCTATCCCGGCTCCGGCTGTCCCGCCCTGATGCTCTGCTGGAACTGTATGTCGATACTACATGTAGTGCAAGAGCCTCATGCGGACCCCAAGATGATGTATTACAAGTATGTCATTTAACCCACCTTTAATCCACAGGAGGAGGCCCTCCAAATGTCCGGATTTCAGCCATTTTGGCGGACGAAATCCACACCCTGTGCAGTAGTTATTCACATTAATCACCCCCGCGTGTCGCACCGGAGACGGCGTGTCGCGCCCCTCCGCCAGTAGGCACCACGGTGGCGCCGGACACTACATCTGGTGTCCGGGCACACGAAAGAGGCGGGCACCCTGGTGCCCGCCTCAAACGGATCGTGATTGTTCTAACACCCCGCGGTCAAATAGCGCCCTTGGTGGCGGCACTCTTCGTAGAAGCGTGGTCGAGCACGATCTGCTGCACGTCAAGGTAGCCCGTTTCAAAACCTGCCCGGGAGTAGCACAGGTAGAACAGCCACATCCGCTGGAAGACGGCGTCGAAGCCCATGGCCCCGACCTCGTCCGCGCGGGCCATGAACCGCTCCTCCCAGAGCCGCAGGGTCTGGGCATAGTGTTCGCCCATGGCGAGGCGTTCGCGGACCCGCAGTCCGGTCTGCTTCTCGGTGATCTCTTCGATGGCGCGGACGGACGGAATGACCCCGCCGGGGAAGATGTACTTGTGCACCCAGGTGTAACTGGTGCGGGTGGCCATGAGACGGTCGTGGGCGATCGTGATGGCCTGGATGGCCACCTTGCCGCCGGGGGCCAGGACCCGCTCGATGGTCTGGAAGTACGTGGCCCAGTATTCGAAGCCGACGGCCTCGATCATTTCGACCGAGACGACGGCGTCGTACTCGCCCTCCACCGCGCGGTAGTCCTTGAGCTCGATCGTGACGGCGTCGGCGTAGCCGGCCCCGGCCACGCGCTGGCGGGCCAGTTCCTGCTGTTCGCTGGAGAGGGTCACGGAGTACACCGTGGCGCCGCGGGCGGCGGCTCGGAGGGCCAGCTCGCCCCAGCCGGTCCCGATTTCCAGGACGCGGGTGCCTTCCTTCACACCGGCCTTGTCCAGCAGACGGTCGATCTTGGCCTGCTGGGCGGCAGCCAGCCCGTCCCACGGCACGTTCCGCAGGGCGTCGCCGCTTTCGGGGAAGAGGGCGCTGGAGTACGTCATGGTGCTGTCCAGGAACGAGGCGAAGAGCTCGTTGGAGAGGTCGTAGTGCCGCGAGATGTTGGAGCGGGTGTTCTTCTCCGTGTTCCGCTCCCTGCGTGGCTGGTGCGGCAGGTAGAGTCCGCGCAGTTTCTGCAGCGGCTCGGGCACCAGCGTGCCGACGCGGGAGGCGAACACCTCCATGACGGCGGTGAGGTCATCGGCGTCCCAGTCACCCGCCATGAAGGACTCCCCCAGGCCGATCAGGCCGCCGTCGCCGAGCCGGGCGGCGAAGGCTTCCGGCCGGTTGATGGTCATGACGGGGTAGGCAGTGCCCAACCCTTCTTTGCCCAACACTGTGCCGTCCGGGTAGCGGACTTCCAGCGGCAGCCTGCGCACGGCCGCCTTGAAGATGGCGTCGGCAGCGCGGCCGGCCACACGGGCCTTGAGGCTCGAAGGCACGGCCGCGATGCTGGGCCAGACGGCGGCGTCGATGGTGACGGGCGGCTGGGGAACGGTGTACGGCACCCTACCGTTTACGGCCGTGCCGTTTGCCGCGCTGCTGCGCGTGGTGCCCTGTGCCCGACCCGTACCGGATCCGGTCGCTTCGGTCATTGTCACTGAACTGCCTCCTGTGAAGGGTGGTGTGGTTTCTTGATGATGGGCAGGCGGCGCGCCCACAGCCTGATGCCTTGCCAGCGGATCTGCGCCGCGACACGCAGCGGGGCCAGGGGTACCGCGAGCGCCGCGGACGCGATGTTCCGCAGGGTGGCTTCGTGGCGGACGCCGTCCATGGTGGCGATGAAGGGCTGCTGGCCCTCCCGTTCCAGGACTATCGATACGGCGAGCCGTTCGCAGGGTTCGGGGAGCTTCATGCGGTACTCGCCGTCGACGTCATTGAACGGCGAGACGTAAAAGCCCTTCGGGACGCTCGCCCGGCCCGCGCCGTCCGTTTCGAGGAGGTAGCAGTGCCGCTCCCCATACGTGTTGTGGACCTCGACGACGACGCAGCGCAGCTCACCGGCAGCGTCATGGCACCAGAACACGCTCAGCGGGTTAAAGACGTGCCCGAGCACCCGTGCGCTGGCGAGCATGGTGATCCGTCCGCCGTCGAGCCCGTTCCCCTGCGCAGGCCCGATCCCCTGAGTGGCAAGGTAGCGTTCCACGTTGCCGCGCAGGGTGCCGCCCGGATCACCCAGGTGGTCCTCAACCCGGAAGCCGGCCAGCGGCCGGAGCAGGCGCGGGAGCTGCGGGAGGTGGTCGACGTCGACATACCAGCTGTAGCTGCGGTAGGTGAAGGCGTTGCGCAACGGGGTGCGCCGCACATGCGAGATGACCGTGCGGTAGATGGCCGCCTGATGCTTGGAGCCCTGCGCGCTCATGGTGCCTCCGCTGTGGCCGGCTGGACAGTGACCGGGAGCGGCTCCCAGGCGCGGCCCAGCCGGGCGGCGGCCTTGAGGCCGGACAAAGCGCCGTCCTCGTGGAATCCCCAGCCGTGATACGCGCCGGCGAACGCCAGGCGCTCGTCGCCGAGCCCGAGGATCCGCTGCTGCGCCTGCAGCGACTCCGGGGTGTACTGCGGGTGCTCGTAGACCATCCGGTCCAGGACGGCGGCGTCGTCGATCAGTTCGGATTCACCGAGGCTGACGATGTACCGGCCGCCGTCCGCGGGCTCCAGCCGCTGCAGCCGGGTCATGTCGTAGCTGACCAGGACCTTGTCCGGCCGGGCGTCGCAGGACGGCAGCCGGTAGTTCCAGGAGGCCTGGGCGTTGGGGCTGGCGGGCAGCACGGCTTGGTCGCGGTGGAAGACCGTCTGGTTCACCGAGTACGGCATGCCGCCCAGGGCGGCCCGCTCGGCGGCCGAGGCGCCGGTGAGCATGCGCAGGGCCTGTGCCGGGTGCGTGGCGATGACGACGGCGTCAAAGGTCTCCCGCACGGTACCGGCACCCAGCGCGGACGTGACGTCCACGCCGTCGGCGTGCCGGTGCACCGTGGTGACGGGGCTGGCGAGCCGGATGTCCGGCAGGGTCTCGGCCACCTTGTCGACGTAGCTGCGCGAGCCGCCGGTGACTGTCCGCCATTGCGGCGAGCCCTTGACCCCGAGCAGCCCGTGGTGGCCCAGGAAGGTGAAGAGGTAGCGGGCCGGGTAGGCCAGCGCGGTGGTGGGGTCACAGGACCAGACGGCGCTGACCACGGGGGTCATGAAGTGCGAGATGAAGTAGCGGCTGAATTTCTCCCGGGCCAGGAAGTCGCCCAGGGTGAGTTCGTCTCCCGCTGCCGTGCCGGTGCCTATGCCGGCGCCTGTGGCGGGTTCCGCCAGCAGGGCGCGGGCCCGGCGGTGGAACCGGGTGACTTCCAGCAGCATCAGCAGGTAGCGGCCGCGCAGCAAGGTGGCCGGCCGGGGAATGATGCCGCTCCCCTTCGGCCGTGCGCCGGCGTATTCCAGGCCGCAGCCGTCGCAGCGGACGGACATGCTCATTTCCGAGTCCTGTGTTTCGACACCCAACTCAGCGAACAGACGCAGGAGCGTGGGGTAGGTCCGCTCGTTGTGGACAATGAAGCCGGTGTCCACGCCCAGAGTGGGCCCGCCCTGCTGCGGCACATCGTGGGTGTGGGCGTGGCCGCCGAGCCGGTCGTCCGCCTCGAAGAGGGTTACCCGGTCCTGCCCGTTCAGCACGTACGCGGCGGTCAGCCCCGCCACTCCGCTGCCGATGACGGCGACGCGCCGGCCTGCCGGAATCCCTGCTGCTTGCGACACTGGTCTGCTCCTGTTGTTTAGCGCCTGTTGATTAGGGCGAGATGCTGTCTAACCCGAACTCTCTTGTGGGCAATTCGTTGCTGCCGGGCGGCCGGATGAGTATGAATTCCGCATTTTTCGGTTCGGCTTTCAGTGCGGTGCCTGTGGCGCCGGCATCCGAAGCCTGGCTGGGGCCCGGGGACGGCCGGATATGCCACAATGAAGCGGGAATTCCGGTCCCGGCTCCGTGGACCGCTACCAGGCGAAGGGCAGCCCTTGATCAACCCCGTCCATCTGCGGACCCTCGTGGAAGTGATCCGGCTGGGATCGTTTGCGGCCGCCGCGGCCCGGCTCGGCTACACGGCCTCGGCCGTCTCCCAGCAGATGTCGGCGCTGGAACGCGACACCGGCGTCACCTTGTTCCAGCGGGCGGCCCGCAGCATCCAGCCGACGGAGGCCGCCGTCGTGATGACGCGGCACGCTGCCAAGGTGCTGACGGACATCGAGACGCTCATGGCCGCCGCCTCCCGGGCGCAGGAGAGCCCCAGCCAGGAGCTGCGGCTGGGCATCTTCCCGAGCCTCGCCACCTATGTGCTGCCGCCGATCCTGCAGAACCCGGCCTGGAAGAAGCTCGGCATCGATCTGCGGGTCTCGGTCGCGGAACCGGCCCAGACCATCCAGGGGCTGCGGACCGGCGGCGAACTCGACGTGGCCCTGGTGTACCAGGTGGGACAGTCCGGCCTCGCCTGGCCGCACACCGTGGACCGGCAGTGGATCGGCGACGACGACTTCCGGGTGGTGCTGCCGGCGGCCTGGGGCATCGGCACGGATTCCAAGGTGGCCGCGCCGCATCTCTCGGACATGCCGTGGATCATGCACCACCCGGGCACGTCCGACGCCACGGTGATCGAACGCCTCTTCGCGAGCTGCAACCTGCACCCCCGCGTGGTGGCCTACAGCGATGACTTCCACGCCAGCCTGGAGATGGCGGCCGCCGGGCTCGGCGCCGCGCTGGTCCCCGAACTCGCCCTGCGGCACCGGCCGGCCGGCGTGGTGGTCCTCGATGTCCCGGAGATCCGGCTGGCCCGGAACGTTTTCGCCCTGCTGCTCAACGAGAAGCGGACCGCCCAGGTCCAGTTGTTCGTGGAACTGCTGGCCGAGACGATGCACCGGCTCGGCGCCGCACGACAGGACTGAGCCGAACGGGCTCAGCTTAGAGGCCTGCGCTGAAGGGCCTAAAGAGGGTTTCGCTGCGGAGCCCGATCGAGAAGGATGGGGTCCATGAACAAAAGCTATTCAGCCTCCCGGCCTGTCGCCTCCGACAACCCCGAAGTAATCGCCGCGGCCGTCCGCGCCGCCACCGAGGAACTCCGGGACACCCTGAAGCGCCATGGCATCGAGGTGAGCTTCGATGACATAGCCCTGCTGGGCCACTCGGAGTCCTGGGACGACGAGGGGACGCGCTGGGTCGAGGTCGAATGGGACGGCGTGGAAGCCGGCTAGGACCTGATCCGCTTTCCGACCGGCGCCACCAGCGCGTCGATGATCCGGTGCCTGGTCCGGGTGTACGGCGGGTAGATGAGTTCCAGCGTGTCCGGCCGCAGCGGCTTGTCCAAGGTGGAGCGCTCATGCGAGAACGTCCGCACCGAATGTTCCCCGTGGTAGGCCCCCATACCGCTGCCGCCGACCCCGCCGAAGGGCAGCCCGGGAACGGACAGGTGGGCCGCCGGAACGTCGAAGCACAGCGCCCCGGACGAGGTCCGCCCGGCGAAGGCGCGGCGGGTGGCCGGATCCTTGCTGAAGACGTAGAGGGCCAGCGGCTTGGGCCGGCCGTTGACCTCCTCGATAGCCCCGTCCAGCCCGCGCACGGGCACCAGCGGCAGCAGCGGTCCGAAGATTTCTTCCGTCATGACGGCGTCGCCGGGCGCCGGGCGCAGCAAGGTCGGCGCAAAGTAGCGGCTGGCGGCGTCGCGCTGTCCGCCGTGCACCACGGTGCTGGCGTCGGCGAGGGCAGCGAGCCGTGCGAAGTGGCGGTCATCGACAATCCGGCCGTAGGACGGGCTCGCCGAAGGGTCCGTCCCGAAGAGCGCCGCAACGGCCCTGATCAGCTCGGCCTGAAGCGGCTCCAGGACTTCCTCCCGGGCCAGGACGTAGTCCGGGGCGACGCACGTCTGCCCGGCATTCATGAACCGGCCCCAGGCGATCCGCTTGGCTGCCGTGGCCAGGTCCGTGGACGCATCGACATAGGCCGGGGACTTGCCACCGAGCTCCAGCGTCACGGGGGTCAGGCGCTCGGCCGCCGCGCGCATCACCACCTTGGCAGCAGCCTCTCCCCCGGTGAAGAAGATGTGGTCGAAGCGTTCGGCCAGCAGCACCGTGGTCTCCGGGATGCCGCCCTCAACCACCTCGACGGCGCCGGCCAGGTATTCGGGCATCCACCGGGCCAGCACGGCCGACGTGGCCGGGGCGTGTTCGCTCGGCTTGAGCACCACGGTGTTCCCCGCGGCCAACGCGCCGGCGAGCGGACCGAGCAGCAGCTGCACCGGGTAATTCCACGGCCCGATCACCAGCACCACGCCCAGCGGCGTGAGTTCGGTCCAGGCTCGGGCCGGCTGCACCGCGAGCGGCACCGGCACCCGGCGGGGCCGCAGCCAGCCTTCGAGGTGCCGTTCCAGATGTGCCGCCTCGGCGTCGACGAACCCAATCTCCGCCAGTTGCGCCTCCGTGCGGTGCTTGCCCACGTCCGTGGCGAGGGCCTCGGCGAAGTCCCTGTGCCGTTCCGCCAGCAGGCGCCGCAGCTGGCGGAGCTGCTCCAGCCGCCACGTGAGCGGACGGGTGGTCCCGGCGTCGAACACGGCCCGGGCGCGGACGACGGGCGAGGTTACATGCTGCATCCGATCAATGTACAGTCACACGGATGTCCGCCGGTCCGGTACCGGATAAAACCCTTCCAACGCTGGAATGGTCCGGTTTTCAGGACTATGTTGAACATATGAACAAGGTAGCGAGCAAGCACTTCGGCGAGGTCGAGCTCAATCACGGAAGGGACCATAATCTCACCGCCACGCATGAGCTGGCGGGCCAGACCGTGGAACTTGACTTGAATGTCAACGCGCATGACCATTTCGACGAAGCGGCCATGCATAAAGTTGACTACCGCTTGCGCTTCCTACCCGAACTCGTGGACCAGGTCCGCGAAATGATCGCCGAGGAACTGGACCAGGAAGGCACCAGCCCGCAGGAGTACCGCCACTTCCATTGCAACGCGATCAAGGACGAACACCTCAAAAAGGTCTTCGGCGTCGAGAACAAGAGCCAGCTCACCGACGAGGTCTTCCTCAAGGCGCTCAAGCTGGGCCACGTGGGCATCTACCCCGGCCAGCCGGAACGCTACTTCGTCCTGGACTTCACGCTGGGCCAGCACTTCACCGACGAGGTCCTCGTCGCCTCCGCGGACGAGGACGGCGTCGTCGACGACGAAATCCTCTGGGAATCCTGAATCGGGAATCCTGAATCGAGTGCTCCGCAGGCGCCCTTTTGAGCCTTCACAACGGCGGCTACTCAGCAATCGATGACGAAGAACGTACGACGCCGGCCGGCCACCTTGTGAGGTGACCGGCCGGCGTCGTATGTGTGTGGAGCGGGCTTACTTGGCGGCTGCTTACTTGGCGGATTGAAGCAGTTCGGCGCGGACCGTCTTGGTGGCCGTGACCAGGTTGCGCAGGGACTCTTCGGTCTCGGCGTAGCCGCGGGTCTTCAGGCCGCAGTCCGGGTTGACCCAGAGCTGGCGGGACGGGACGTGCTTGACCGCGGTGCTCAGGAGCTCGGTGACTTCCTGCTCGCCCGGGACGCGGGGCGAGTGGATGTCGTAGACGCCCGGGCCCACGCCGCGGCCGAAGCCGTGGGACTCGAGGTCGTGCACAACCTCCATGCGGGAACGGGCGGCCTCGATCGAGGTGACGTCGGCGTCGAGGCCGTCGATCGCGTCGATGATGGCGCCGAACTCGGAGTAGCACAGGTGGGTGTGGACCTGGGTGGCGTCAGCGGCGCCGGCGGTGGACAGGCGGAAGGACTTCACGGACCAGTCCAGGTACACGGCCTGGTCGGCCTTGCGCAGCGGCAGGAGCTCGCGGAGGGCGGGCTCGTCCACCTGGATGACCTTGATGCCGGCGGCTTCGAGGTCGGCGATCTCGTCGCGAAGGGCCAGGGCCACCTGGTTGGCGGTCTCGCCGAGCGGCTGGTCGTCGCGGACGAAGGACCAGGCGAGGATGGTGACCGGGCCGGTGAGCATGCCCTTCATCGGCTTGTTGGTCAGGGACTGCGCGTACTTGGCCCATTCCACCGTGATCGGGGCGCTGCGGGTGACATCGCCCCACAGGATGGACGGGCGGGTGCAGCGCGAGCCGTAGGACTGGACCCAGCCGTGCACTGTGACGTCGAAGCCTTCGAGGTTCTCGGCGAAGTACTGGACCATGTCATTGCGCTCAGGCTCGCCGTGGACCAGGACGTCGAAGCCGAGCTCTTCCTGCAGCTCAACGACGCGCTTGATCTCTTCCTTCATCAGCTGCTCGTACTGCTCCGTGGTGAGGTCGCCGCGGTTGGCGCGGGCCCGGGCGGTGCGGATTTCCGAGGTCTGCGGGAAGGAGCCGATGGTGGTGGTGGGCAGCGGCGGCAGGTGCAGCGCCTTCTCCTGGGCTGCCTCGCGGACGGCGTAGGCGGAGCGGCTGAAGTCGGCGTCGGTCAGGGCGGCGGTGCGGGCCCGGACGTCGCCGCGGCGGACGCCCTCGGCCTCGGCGCGGGAGGCGATGACGCGGGTGGCCTCGTCGATGGCGGGCTGGACGGCAGCCTCGTCGGTCAGCAGACCGGCCAGGGTGACAACTTCAACGGCTTTCTGGTCGGCGAAAGCCAGCCAGCTGCGCAGCTGCTCGGACAGCTGGACTTCCTCGTCGACGTCGTGCGGGACGTGCTGGGTGGAAGTGGACGTGCTGACGGCCAGCTTGGCCACCGACTTCTTCAGTTCGGCGATCTTCTTGGCGGAGCCGGCAAGATCGTTGCGCCAGATGTTGTGGCCGTCCACGACGCCGGCAACGAGGGTTTTGTTGCCCAGCGCGGCGAGGGCCGCGGCGGACGGGACCTCGCCCTTGAAGACGTCCACGTGCAGGGCGTCGATGCCGGTGGCGGCGAGCGTGCCGAGCTGGCCGTTGAGCGCGCCGTACGGGGTGGAGACGAACAGCTGCGGGCGCTGCGCCGCGGCGGCGAGGGCCTCGTAGGAGCGGGCGACGGCGGCCTGGACTTCCACGGCCGGGGTGTCCTGGTCCACCACGAGGGCGGGCTCGTCGAGCTGGACCCAGCTGGCGCCGGCGGCGGCGAGCTTCTGAAGCAGTGCGGTGTAGACGGGGAGGATGTCCTCGAGGCGGGACAGCGGGCTGAAGCCGGCCGGGGCGTCGTCGGAGGCCTTGCTCAGCAGGAGGAACGTGACCGGGCCGACGATGTACGGGCGGGTTTCCACACCGTTGGCGAGGGCGTACTCGAATTCCTCGACTATCCGGTTGGAGGTCAGCGCGAAGTTGGTCTCCGGGCCGATTTCCGGCACGAGGTAGTGGTAGTTGGTGTCGAACCACTTGGTCATTTCCAGTGGCTGCTGTTCCTTGTTGCCGCGGGCCAGGGTGAAGTAGCCGTCGATGCCGAGCTGTCCCTCAGCGTTGAGGAGGTTCCCGAAGCGGGCCGGCACGGCGCCGAGGTGGGCGGCGGCGTCGAGCACCTGGTCGTAGTAGGAGAAGGTGCCGGGGACGGCCGCGGCTTCGGTCAGGCCCAGGCCCTGGAGGCGCTTGGCGGTGCCGATCTGGATTTCCTTGGCGGCGGCGTCCAGGGCTGCGGCGTCGATCTTGCCGGCCCAGTAGGCCTCGACGGCTTTCTTGAGCTCGCGGCGGCGGCCGATGCGGGGGTAGCCGAGGATCGAGGCGGACGGGAAGGGCGTGATGGGAAGGTCAGTCATGGGAAGTCCTTGAAGTTGTCGTTGACAGATGACGAAGGTGGGGTGCTCAGCTGGCGAGCTGGGCGCTGGCGGCACGCCGGGAGGCATTGGCACGGCCGGCGCCGTGCCCGTTCCCGCGGTGCGGCCGGGGCAGGGCGAGTTTGTCCAGCACGTCCAGGGCCGCGGCGTGTTCATTGAACGTGTACAGGTGGATGCCGGGGGCACCAGCGGCCAGGGCCGCGTTGGCGAGGTCAACCGTGGCGCTGACGCCGATCCGGGTCCGCTCGGCATCGGTGTCGGCGGCCGCGAGGCGATCGATGAGTTCGGGCGCCGGTTCCACGCCGGTCAGTTCGCCCAGCCGGGCGAGCCGCCGGAGGCTGGTCAGCGGCATGACCCCGGGAATGATCGGGATGGTCACCCCGGCCCGGCGTGCCCGGGTCAGGAGGTCGGCGTACTGCTCGGTGTGGAAGAAGACCTGGGTGATGGCGAAGTCGGCGCCGGAGCGTTGCTTGGCCAGCAGCACCTCGACGTCGTGCGCCTCGCTTGGGGATTCCGGGTGCCGGGTCGGGTAGGCGGCGACGCCGACCGCGACCTTGCCGGCGCACAGCAGCGCCGAGCGGCGCTGCTCCACCCGGCGGATCAGTTCGATCAGGTCCTGGGCGTAGCGGAGCGATCCCGGCGGCGGGGTGGCGCCGTCCTTGGGCCGGTCACCGCGCAGGGCGAGGATGCCGCGGACGCCGACGTCGAGCAGGTCGCCGATGATCTCCGCCAGTTCCTGCGGGGAGTTACCGACGCAGGTCAGGTGGGCCAGGGGCCGCAGCGTGGTTTCCTGCACGAGCCGGTTGATCAGGTCCAGGGCGGTGCCGTGGTTGGACCCGTTGGACCCGTAGGTCACGGACACGTAGTCCGGGTCCGTGGCTTCCAATTCGCCGATGGTGGTCCAGAGGGATTCGGCGGCCGCGGGCGACCGCGGCGGGAACAGCTCGTAGGACAGCGCGACAGGGGCCGCGCCGGCAAGATTGGGATGGGTATCGATCAGGCTTGGTGGTGACATTTGCGTCCTTGGCTGTGAACACTGCCGACAGAAGACCGGTAACCCGGATGACCGGAAACGGAACCGCCGTCAGTGAATGGAGTTTGGGGAACACGGAGGGAACTTCAGCAGGGCGCAGCCGCGACTGGTACGCCTGAAACGAAGTTGTCCGTGAGCAAATGTCAGGCCCACATGGGGGCACCCACACCCTCCTGGACCGCCCTGGGGACGGCCTTCAGCGGAGGATCGCTGACACGTTACTGAGGTAACTTGTATAGAACTCTAGGCCCGGCCGCGGGGCCCTTCAAGTCGGCGTCCGAATTAAGACGCATCTTTACGGCCGTTTGCGGGGCCGGGCAGAATAATGTTCGCCGCCGAGGCCCTTTCCGGCCGGCGCCTGCGGCTCTCCCCATCGCCCGTGGTCAGGACTATCCTGTTGCCATGATTCAGCTTCCAGCCAGCTACAAGGAATACCTCGCCGGCAAGAGCGAGAGCTTCATCAACACGGTCCGGCCCGTCCTCATGCAGTCGGCGGCAGAAAAGTCGCACGGCGTCCGGGTTCTCGTGCTTCCGCACGGCCATCAGGCGCATCTGGACGACACTATCCCCTATGGCACGGTGGTTGAGGACATCGACTGACGCCCGGTCAGCCCACCAGCGGCGCCTATCCTTCGAGCGCGTCCATCCCTCGAGCCCGATCATCCCTCAAGCAGGAGCCGCTGGGAGCGCGGGGCCAGCGTGTGTTCCAGCACCAGGCAGGCGGCACCGACGGCGCCGACGTCCTCGCCCACTCCCGTGCCCACCACTTCGATCCCGTGGATCTTCCGGGTGGCGCTGTTCGCGTCAACCAGGGCAGGGATCTGCTCCAAGTAAGCCGCTGACAGGCACGTCCAGAACGGGCCCCCGAACACCACGCGGTCCACGTCCAGGGCGTTGGTGAGCGCCGAGACGGCACGGGCCACGAGCACGGCGGACCGGCGGATGATTTCCCTGGCCTCTTCGTTGCCGGCGTCGGCGATCGCGCACAATTCCGCGAAACGTTCCTGGACCGCCGGCGCGCTCTTGTCCTGGAGCGAGCCATCCAGCACCCCGGCCGCCTCGGCCTGCGCCACGAGCACCTGCGGGATGGCGGAGGACTTCACGCAGCCGTGCTGTCCGCAGTCGCAGAGGGCGCCGCCCGGATCCACGATGATGTGCCCGATTTCCCCGGCGTTGCCCGAGGTCCCGCGGACCACTTCGTCGTTGAGGACGATCCCGCAGCCGATCCCGGTCCCCATGTACATAAAGAGAAAGCTGCCCTCGCCGCTGGGGCCGCCGGCCCAGGTTTCGGCCACGGCGGCGGCGGTCACGTCCTTGTCCATCAGCGTGGACAGGCCCGTGGCTTCGGCCAGGGCGTCCCGTAGTCCCACGTGGTCCCAGCCCGGCAGCAGCGGCGGGTCAACGACGGCGCCCTCGTTGAGGTCGATGGGGCCCGGCGAGGCAACCCCCAGCCCGGCGATCCGTTCCGGGTCCACCCCGGAGTCCCGGATGAGCCGCTTGATTTCGTCCGAGATGGTGTCGATGACGGCCCGGGGGTCGGTGCCGGGCGGGGTGCTGATCCGTGAGTGCCTGACGACGGCGCCGAGCAGGTCAAGCACCACGAACGTGAGTACGGCCGGGTCCAGGTGGACGCCTACCGCATACATTCCGGCGGGATTGAGCCGGAGCATGGTCCTGGGTTTGCCCGGTCCGGTGCCTTCCTTGCCTGCCTCGACGATCAGGTGCTGATCCAGCAGGCGGCGGGAAATGTTGGAGATGGTCTGCGGCGAGAGTCCGACGATCTGGGCGAGCTCCACCCGGCTCATGCCGCCCGGGGCGCGGCGGATGGCGTCCAGGATGACCGTGAGGTTGAAGTCGCCCATCTTCGGTAGGTTGGTCCCTCGCCTCGGAGAGGGTTGCCGGAACTCGGTCACTGTTACCTCTAAACGTCTTTGGCCACGCACAGCAGTTGTCAGAATCGTACGTTACGTGCAGGCGTGCGCCCACACTTGCGCTTTTCAGACACAATGTTTCTCCCGCTACGGCCGGCGGGTGCTTGCCGTCACGGTGAATTTCGGATTCCTGCCGACCTCGCGGGTGGGCCCGATCAGGCGTTCGAGGGCCGGCCGGTAGTGCAGGTGGCTGTTGAACACGGTCCAGAGTTCCCCGTCCGGAGCGAGCACCCGGCCGGCCGCTTCGATCAGCTTGATCCCCGCGCCGGAGTGAACGGCCGCTTCCAGATGGAACGGCGGGTTGAGCATGACGAGGTCGGCGCTGGCGTCGGGCAGGGAGCTCATGGCGTCGTCCTGGAGCACGTCGATCCGGCCGTCCAGGCCGTTCGCGCGGGCGGTGGCGAGGGCAGAGTCGACGGCGGCCGCGGACCGGTCGGTGGCGGTGACGCGGGCGCCGGGGTTGGCGCGGGCGTACATCGCCGCGAGGATTCCGGTGCCGCAGCCCAGGTCGACGGCGTGGGCGGCGTGCGGCATCTTGGACAGGAAGTCCAGCAGGAACCTGGTCCCGATGTCCAGGCCGGTGCCGGCAAAGACGGCGCCGCGTGCGCAGACGGTGATGCCCAGTTCGTCATTCACCTCAGTGACCGGGAAGGGCAGCGCGGCCGGGACCGGCTTGGGGCCCCGCGCCAGCAGCAGCCGTGATTTCTGCCGGGCCAGTTGGGGCTGGACGTCGCCGAAGTAGCGCGCTAGCACGGCGTTCATGCCCAGGCTCATGTGCTTGACGCGCCCGCCCGCCAGCAGCACGACGTCGGGCGCCGAGTAGCGGGCTACGGCGTCGGCGATTTCCTCGAGTTCCGCCAGGGACCGGGGCAATTGGAGCAATACCAGGGAGGCGTCAGCCAGGAGCTCCGCGCCCAGCGGGAGGTGTTCGAAGCCGGCCTGGATCCCCAGCGCCGCGGCGTTGGACCGGAGTGCCCGTTCACCGGTGATGAGGTCCTGGTGGACCCGGATGATGGGCGCTCCCCCGGCCGGCGCGGCCCCGGTCAGTGCTTCGAGGCTCAGAGCCCCCAGGGTCAGGGCACCGTACCGGTCCCCCATAACCGTGAGCCGGTGCCCAGGCGGCAGCAGGCCGGCCGCGTGCAGCTCAAGGGCAGTGTCCAGCAGGAGTTTGTCGGTGGCGTCCCAGGCCTGCAGGTTAGCGGCCTCGACGTCCGGGAACCTTCTCAGCCGGGCAAAGAGGGATTCGATGCTGGTGTCCGCCACGCGCGTTGTGCCGCCGTTTCTTCTCAGGCTTGGGTAATGAGCAAGGGGTGCGAGACCGGTTGTGAGGCCGGCGTGGCCAGTCCCCGGATGCTGCACTGCAACGCCTTACGTTATCCCGATTCGGCCGCCGGCGTGACGCTTCCCGTGACGGCGCCCCGGCCGGGCACGGCTAGGGCCCGGGGTCTGGGACAACGCATGGGTGTTCCCCGTGCCTGTGAATTACGTGATCCTGGTGCCGGTGACCGGTGACCAGGAGATCCGTCCTCCCTGATAGTTCTGGGCGACGCTGCCGCCGCCGATGGGGAATTCGTTGGTGGTGGGGTAGCCCAGCCGTCCGTGTTCGTAGCCTTGAGCGCCCCAAGCGGCCCGGATACCGCCCCACGTGGCGAACGCTCCGACGCCCGGGGCGTAATGGATAGTGCCGCCCTGGAAGCCCTGGTAGCAGCCGCCCTTGACCAGCCCGCAGATTTCCTTGCTGACCGGGTACCCGAGTTTGCCTTTTTCGTWGCCCACTTTGCCCCAAGCGGCCCGGATACCGCCCCACGTGGCGAAYGCTCCGACGCCCGGGGCGTAATGGATRGTGCCGGATTGGAACCTCTGGTAGCAGCCGCCCTTGACCAGACCGCAGATGATTGGCGACGTCGACGGTCCGAGGGCCGGCTTCGCGGCCGCCGCTGCTTTGATCGCGGTGGTGGCAGCCGGCGGGACGGTCCCGCCTCCGCCGCCTCCGCCTCCGCCTCCGCCGGGGAGCGTACCCGGCACCGGTCCAGGAGTTTCGGAGCCGCTGTTGATGATCACATCGTCGGCGTAAATGTCGCCCATCTGCTGATCGTGTTCGGCCCCGAGCTGTACTGTGTCGAATGCTGTCGCACTGATGTTGATCGTTTGGGCAAAAACAGACTTGTTGTCCCACCAGATCTGCACCCCGGTTGCCGCACCCTTGGGTACGACGTGCACTACCAGATGATGCCAGGTGCCTAAGGCAACAGTTGGCACCAGAGTGGTGTAAACGAATGCCTTCGCGCCAGTGGTCCGGAGCACCAGCTCATTGGTGACATTGCTCCGGAAGACGTCGACAAACCTGATGCCGCTGGAAAAGAAGCGGAAATATGGGACGTCGTTCCCCGATACGCCCTGCGTGGTGATGTTGAACCAACCGTCCGCGTAAGCTTCCTTCATCCCGGAAGCCAGCCCCACGGACATTTTGGCGATTGAGCCATGGTCCAGGGTTGCATGGAGATGTGCCGAGCAACCCTTGGAGTGCGAAAACGTCGAGGAGACCGACACGGTACCCGTGACCGCGGTGAAGGGGATGAACGGCGACAGGGCGCCCGACTCAAAGTTCGTGGCAGCCGCCTTCGTCCCGGGATAAGGGTCTGCGGGCGCCGGGGTGCCCGATGTGCAGGCCGCGGGGGCCGCCACAGCCGACACTCCATCGAAGGCGATCGAACCCGCCAGCGGTATGCCGAGCGCAATTGCCAGAAGCAGTCGAAAAATCCTTCTCATTGATCTGCCCTCCCACATCTTGATCTGTTGTTCAGCTCCCGGGATGCAGGCGGCGCCATCTCCGATGCTGAATAGCGGGTGGCGTGCGGCTCCCACGCCCAGCCCCGCAACAGGGCGTTACGCCGAAGGAAGTCCTCACGCTGATTCACCGGGCGGCTGCGCCGCGCCATGACGGTGTGCGTCTGGAATCAAGGAATGGCTTGATGGCACATTTGAGACCCGCTTCCGACCGCCAAGTTGTACCAGGCAACTAGTAATGACCATGACCCTAAAGGCCGGGACGCTCCAGCACACGCGTAGCCAATACTCGAGTTTTGGCAACTGCCACGCGGCCGCCACCTGAATGGCGTACAAGGAGGTCCCGGTACTACGTGGGTTGCGCCACCGTTTCTACCCGGCACCGGCCATTGGCCGGGGTCCGCTCTCCGGGTGCTGCGCTGGGGCGCTTTGCGTTATCCCGAACGGGCCAGCAGTGTGACGATTCCGGCCACGGCAGCCCTGCCGGCACGGTTGGCGCCGATGGTGGACGAGGACGGCCCGTAACCGACGAGGTGCACCCGGGGCTCGGCGGCAACCTGGGTGCCGTCCATCGCGATGCCGCCGCCGGGTCCGCGCAGGTGCAACGGTGCGAGGTGTTCGAGTTCGGCCCGGAATCCCGTGGCCCACAGGATGACCCCGGCGGCCAGGAAGCTGCCGTCTGCCATCCGGACGCCGTCGGGCTCGATCGCCGTGAACATGGGGTGCCGGTCCAGGACGCCGCGCGCTGCGGCGGCGCGCAGGGCCGGAGTCCAAATGAGGCCGGTCACGGAGACAACGCTCTGCGGCGGGAGGCCCTGGCGCACCCGCTCCTCAACGAGGGCGACGGCGTCGTGGCCTGCCTGCCGGTCGAAGGCAGCCTCGCGCCAGAGGGGTACCCGGCGCGTGAACCATGTGGTGCTGGTGACCTTGGCGATCTCATCGAGCAGCCCGACGGCCGAGATCCCGCCGCCGACCACGATGACGTGCTGGCCGCGGAAGTCGTCGGCGGAGACGTAGTCGGCGACGTGCAATTGGCGGCCGCGGAAGCTGGCCTTGCCCGGATAGATGGGCCAGAACGGCCGGGTCCAGGTGCCGGTCGCGTTGATCACGGCGCGGGCAGAGAACCTGCCGCGGGAGGTAGTGACGGTCAGCCGTCCGGCGGGATCATCGTCTTCCCGGGTCACCGACTGCACTTTCACGGGCCGCTCGATCGCGAGGCCGAGGTCGTGTTCGTACCCGCCGAAATAGCGGGTGAGGAAGCTGGAGCTGGCCTCGGCGGGATCCACGTCGGGCTGCGGGATTCCCGGGAGGTCGCTGATGCCGTTCACCGTGGCCATCAGCAGGCTCTTCCAGCGGTGCCGCCAGGCGCCGCCTGGCCCGTCCTCGGCGTCGAGCACGATGTACGTCCCCGCCGGCGGGCCCTCCCCTGCTGCCGGTCCTCCTTCTGCGGCCCCTCCCGAGCCGGCCCCGCCTCCCGAGCCGGCCGCGACGAAGCCCGCCGGGACAAATCCACGGCGCTGAAGGTGGTAGGCCGCCGACAGCCCCGCCTGCCCCGCGCCGACCACGACGACGTCGGCCAGGCGCGCTGTCTCCGCAGTCAAGATCGGGCCAGTCAAGATCGGGCCAGTCAAGATCCGGCCCCGGTCAGATCTTTTTGACGACGCTGGACTTGAGCTGCATGGGGCCCACGCCGTCCACCTTGCAGTCGATGTCGTGGTCGCCAACACCGTTGACCAGGCGGATACCGCGGACCTTTGTGCCGACCTTGATGACCGTGGAGCTGCCCTTGATTTTCAGGTCCTTGACATAAGTGTATTCGCTGGAACATTCGGGACACGGGGGCAGGGAGTCGTTCACCCGTCCAAGTTTAGTCGCCGTTGCTCGCCCGTCACCGCCTGGAACGCCTTAGAACGGGTTCAGAAGGCGGTCCACGAACTGCCGCGTGCGTTCTTCCCGCGGGTCCCGCAGCACAGTGTCGGGGTGGCCGCGTTCGACCACCACGCCGCCGTCCATGAAGATGACTTCGTCGGCCACCTGGCGGGCGAACGCGAGCTCGTGAGTGACCACCACCATGGTCCAGCCCTCGTCCGCGAGTTCCTTGATGACGGTCAGGACCTCGCCCACGAGTTCCGGGTCCAGCGCCGAGGTGGGCTCGTCGAAGAGCAGCAGTTGCGGGCGCAGGGCGAGGGCACGCACAATGCCGACACGCTGCTGCTGGCCGCCGGAGAGCTCAAAGGGATAGCTGTCCTCCTTGCCGGCCAGGCCAACGCGGGCCAGCAGCTCCCGGGCCGCCTGGATCGCCTCGGCTTTGGGCCGCTTCTGCACCTGGACGGGGCCTTCGATCACGTTCTCCAGGACGGTCTTGTGCGGGAAGAGGTTGTAGTGCTGGAACACCATGGCGCTGCGGTCGCGCAAGGCGAGCACCTGCTTCTTCGCCACCGGATTGGAGAAGTCGACGGTCAGTTGCCCCGCGAACTCAGCGACGCCGGCGTCGGGCATTTCGAGGCCGTTCAGGCACCGGAGGACCGTCGTCTTGCCTGATCCGGACGGCCCGATCAACGTGACCACTTCGCCGCGGCGGACCTCAAGGTCGATGGATTTCAGCACTTCGTGCTGGCCGAACGCCTTGCGCAGGCCAGTGACGGTCAGCAGGGCGGCCTCCGGGAGGGCGGCGTCCGGGACCGGAACCCCAACGGGCGGCGGTTCAAGGGGGCCGGAAGGGTGCCGTTCAGGGGGCGGGAGTTCAGTGGGCGACATAGCGGTCCAATCTCTTCTCCAGGGCGGACTGTCCGCTGGCGAGGACGAGGCAGATGATCCAGTAGATCACGGCCGCCTCCAGGTACAGCAGCATGAATTCCTGGCTGAAAGCGGCCACCTGCTGCGCCACGCGGAACAGTTCGGTGACGAGGATCAGCGACGCCAGCGAGGTGTCTTTGACCAGGCTGATGAAGGTGTTGGACAGCGGGGGGACCGAGACCCGCGCGGCCTGCGGCAAAATGATCCGCACCAGGGTCTGGTGGCGCGACATCCCGATGGTGTGGCCGGCCTCCCACTGCCCCTTGGGGACAGACAGGATGGCCGCGCGGATGACCTCCGCGGCATACCCCCCGACGTTCAGGGAGAACGCGATGATGGCGCTGGGCCAGGGGCTGATGGTGATTCCGACGGACGGCAGTCCGTAGAAGATGACGAACAGCTGGACCAGGAGCGGGGTTCCGCGGATGACGGAAATGTAGGTCCGTGCCACCGCGGAGAGCGCGCGATTGCGGCTCAGCCGCATGAGGGCGACCACCAGGGCCAGCAGCAGGCCGAGGCTGAACGAGGCCAGCGCCAAGGGAATAGTGCCGGTGATTGCCCCGATCAGGAGGGGGCCCAGCGATGACCACACGAGTTCCCAGTTGATGTTCATGCCCGGACTCGGCGTTTCTCTGCGGCTTTCACAGGCCTACTTTGAGACGTCGGCGTCGAAGTACTTCTGGGAGATCTTCGTCAGGGTGCCGTCGGCCGCCAGCTCGCCGAGGGCCTTGTTGATGGCGTCGGTCAGGCTGGTCGATCCCTTGCGCAGGGCGAAGGCGCTCAGCGACTTGTCAGTGGTCTCGGCGGCAATCTTGATGGCGGCGTCGTGGTCGGTCTTCTGGGAGTCCAGGTAGGTCAGCTTGTCGTTGATGGTGGCATCGACACGGCCCTGCTTGAGCAGCGTGATGGCCTGTGCCCAGCCCTCCACGGCCTCGACGTTCGCGCCGCTCTGCTGCGCCAGTTTGTACCAGTTGCTGGTCAGGGACTGCGCCGTGGTCTTGCCCTTCAGGCTGTCGAAGGAGGTGATGTCGTGGTTGTCAGACTTGGTGACGATGACGCCGGTGCTCACCGTGTAAGGAGTGGAGAAATCGTACTTCGCCTTGCGTTCGTCCGTGATGGAAACCTGGTTGGCGACGACGTCGAACCGTTTGGCGTCCAGGCCGGCGAAGATGGCGTCGAACTGCGTCTCCTGGAAGGCCGGCTTGACGCCCAGCTTCGCGGCGACGGCGTTGATGATCTCCACGTCGTAGCCGGTCAGTTCACCGCTGCCGTTGGCGTGGAACGTGAACGGCTTATAGGTGCCTTCCGTGCCGACCTTGAGCACGCCCGCGCTCTTGACGTCGCTCAGGGACGTGTCCGCGCCGGCTGCCGGCGCCGAGCTGGCCGGAGTGGTGGACGCGGAGCCGCACCCCGCCAGGGCGAGCCCTGCTGCAGCAATGAGGCCGATAACTGAAAGTCGTGTGCGCTTCATGATGGTCCTTAGTCGTCGAGCCGGAAATGGCCTTCCAGCTGAGCCGCGTGGCGGCCTGTCTCCTAGCGACGATAGCAAGGTCCTGCTCAGGGTGGAGAGCTTAAATGACAGTTTGTGACGTCCGGCCATGAGACGGTCTTGACTGATGGACGTTTTGACGTGCGGCACACCTGCGCAGGATACGAAAAAGGGAACCACCGCCTGACGGTAATTCCCTTTCTGGTGGAGCTGAGGGGACTCGAACCCCTGACCCCCTGCATGCCATGCAGGTGCGCTACCAGCTGCGCCACAGCCCCGAATTTCCTGAGGACGAATCAACGTCCCGCAAGCAACCTGATTAGCTTAAACCACAAATCGCGTTCACGCTAATCGGCTCGCCGGCCGGTGAAACTGGACGAGTGAGCTGCCCCGGGTGCGGTCCCCATCCTGGATCCGGGCAGAAAAAAATCCGCCGGAATCTTTCGATTCCGGCGGATTACCCGGTGGAGCTGAGGGGACTCGAACCCCTGACCCCCTGCATGCCATGCAGGTGCGCTACCAGCTGCGCCACAGCCCCGAATTTTCGCTGCTCCGAGCACGTCTACTGACCTGCAAAGCTCCGGTTCTTTGTCCGGATCTCTCCGAAGCAACTCAAATATCTTAGACCAGCCCTTCGGAAAATTCCAAATCGGGCATATTCGCCTCTGTTTAGCGCCGCCGGCGCGTGGCCGGTGCGCGGATTGTTACTCCGTGTCGGTACCGGCGGAGGCCTTGGCGGAGGCGTCGTCGCCCAGCTGCAGATCGACGACGGGGCAGTCCTTCCACAGGCGTTCGAGGGCGTAGAAGATGCGGTCTTCCTCGTGCTGGACGTGGATGACGACGTTGGAGTAGTCCAGCAGGACCCAGCGACCGCCGGAGCGGCCCTCGCGGCGGACGGGCTTCTGGTCGAACTTGGCGAGCTCGTCCTCGATGCCGTCCACGATCGCATTGACCTGGCGTTCGCTCGGGGCCGAGGCGATCAGGAAGACGTCAGCCAGGGCCAGCCGTTCGCTGACATCCAGGGCCACGATGTCCTCGGCAAGCTTCTCCGAGGCAGCGCGGGCTGCGTGGCGGGCGGTAGTGATGGATGAATCGGTTGCAGTCACGGGACTCCTTGTAGTGATGAAAATCTATGGTGATGAAAATTCTTGGAACGAAAACTGCGGGGCGAACGCTGCGGTGAAAATAGGGCCGAATCGCCGCGGTGCCGTTTCTTAATGACGTGGACGGCCGCCGGCCTAGCGGGCCAGCCCGGTGACGATCAGCGTGATGCCGGCGATGAGGGCAACGATCCCCAAGGCCAGGACGCCGAACTGCAGCATGCGCAGGCGCCGCGCCCGGCCCAGCCCGGCGGTAGCGGCATCCAGGGGTTCCAGTCCGTAGGCCGAATTCGCGGCCACGGGCTCCCCGCCCACCAAGCGCTCGTCGTTCTCCCCGGCGGTATTCGCCGCGGCGCTTGCCGGCCGTGCCGGTCCGGCCTTGGCGGCAGCTTCTGCCCGGGCCAGGACGCCTGCCCTGCCAGCGGCAGAACCCGTAGCCGGAGCTGCGGGCCGCTGGCGGGACAAGCTTGGCCGCCGCAGGCCGGGTTTCCGTGGTGTATCCAGCCGGGGACCCGGGTTGGTGACCACCGGAACGTACGACGTGGCAGGGCGCTTCATGACGGGCCGCTCCACGCCGGGAACCTTCTCAAATTCCAAGGGGGTGACCATGGCCAGGTTGTTGGCCGTGGTCGGATCGTTGCGGGGAGCTGCCGGCTGGCTGTTTTGCTCTGCGAGCTTCTGCTTGGCGGCGGCGCGGCGGTTCAGCACCGCGGCGCGCTCCGCCAAGGCGATCTGCTCGGCCAGGACGGCAGGGTCGACGGCGTCGGGATCCGTGGCCGCGATGTGCTCCATCTTGGCCACTTGGTTCTTGGCCTGCTCCGCGAGGAGTTCCCGGGCGGCCAGCGCCTGCTCCACGGTCAGGCCCTCTGACGTCTTCCCGCCGGGTCCTGCGCCGCCGGCCGCCGGAACCTTGGGCGCCGGGGCGGCTGACGGGGCGGCATCCTTCGGGGCGGCATCCTTCGGGGCGGCGTCCTTCTGACCAGCGTCCTTCTGAGCCGCGTTCTTCTGAGCAGCGTTCTTCTGAGCCGGGGAAACCACCGGAGTGGCGCGGGTCCGCGGCGACACCGGCACGATCGTGTTGGCCTGGGTGGCGGGGGCGGTCTCGGTGGCCAGTTCCAGGAGCCGGAGCTGGCGCCGTGTGGGTGGCCCTCCCTGCGCCAGCTGGCCTTCCTTCTCGGCGAGTTCCTTGATGGTGCGCAGCGCGGCACGGTCCCGTGCCCGGACCTGGGATGACCGCTCGGCAGCGCCAGGCACAGAGTCCACCGGAGCGTCAGCGACGCGACGCCGGCCGGTGATTTCGGCCTCGGTCGGCTCGCCGGGTCCCGGAGTGTCCAGACGTTCATCTCTGGCCTGCCGCAGTTCGCGGCGGCTGCGGATGGGAGGCTGTTCCTGACTCATGGCAAACTCATTCAGTGCTGGCTGGTTGGGTTATCTCGAAGGTGGGATCGTGCTGTGCGGGGTCAACCCCTGTGCTGCCGTTTCCGGTATTGGTGGCCTCGGCGTGTTCGGCATCGGCGCGAAGCGGGTCGGTGCTGCTGTGGTACAGGCCGTACTTGGCGATGTACTGGACCACCCCGTCCGGAACGAGATACCAGACAGGGTTGCCTTCGGCCACCCTCGTGCGGCAGTCCGTGGAGGAGATGGCCATGGCCGGGACCTCCAGGAGGCTGACGTCTTTGCGGCCCATGCCGTCCAGGACGTGGCCTGGCCGGGTCACGCCCACGAAGTGTGCCAGGGACCAGAGTTCGTCGATGTCTTTCCAGGACAAAATCTGGGCCAGGGCGTCCGCGCCGGTGATGAAGAACAGATCGGCTTCCGGCCGCAGGGTGTGCAGGTCACGCAGGGTGTCGATCGTGTAGGTCGGCCCCGGACGGTCAACGTCAACCCGGCTCACAGTGAAGCGCGGGTTCGAGGCCGTGGCGATGACCGTCATGAGATACCGGTGCTCGGCTTCGCTGACCTTCTTGGCATTCTTCTGCCAGGGCTGGCCGGTGGGCACAAACACGACCTCGTCGAGGTCGAACTTGGCCGCGACCTCACTGGCCGCGACAAGGTGGCCGTGGTGGATGGGATCGAACGTGCCGCCCATCACACCCAGACGCAGGCGGCGCTGGGCGCCGCGCTGCCTCATGGTGGCGGAAATATTAGTGACCTTGGCCGTGATCGTGCTTGTTCGGGTGCTGGCGGTGCGGATCCGCGTGCTCCTCGACGGCCACGTGGCGCCTGCCCAGGTTGGAGTAGGACAGCGTGATCAGCAGCAGGGTTACCAGAATCAGGAACATGGAACCGCCAATGACAAACGGCGGTGCGATGAGCGGTGCGAGTTCCTCGTGGCCCGATTCGCCGACGGCGGCGACGAAAGTGGCGATCTGCTGCGACAGCATGTTCTCCCCTAGTGAGTTTAAAATTTGACGACGGCGGAGGTGCCCGCCGTTCCGGTCTTCCGTTCCATGTTACAGCGTTGCTAGCCCCGGATCTGGCCCTCGCCCTGCACGATCCACTTCGTGGTGGTCAGCTCCGTCAGTCCCATGGGGCCTCGGGCATGCAGTTTTTGGGTGGAAATCCCCACCTCGGCGCCGAGGCCGAGCTCGCCGCCGTCGGTAAAGCGGGTGGAGGCGTTCACGATCACGGCGGCCGAATCGACCTCGGCGATGAAGCGCTCGGCGTTGGCGAGGTCGTTGGTCAGGATCGCCTCGGTGTGGCCCGTGGTCCACTTCCGGATGTGGTTGACGGCCTCGTCCAGGCTGTCCACCATGGCCACCGCCAAGTCCAGGTCCATGTATTCAGTGGCCCAGTCTTCCTCCGTGGCCGGAACGGTGGGGATCGACGCGGGCAGCGCGGCGCGGATCCGCTGGTCCACATGGAGGGTGACCCCCGCTGCCCGCAGTGCCGCGGCGACGGCGGGAAGGACTGTGGACTTGGAGTGCACCAGGAGCGTTTCGACGGTGTTGCAGACGCTGGGGCGCTGGGTCTTGGCGTTCAAGAGGATGTCTACGGCCATTTCCTCGCCGGCGGAAGCGTCCAGGTAGATGTGGACGTTTCCCTCACCGGTCTCTATGACCGGTACGGAGGAGTTCGTCACTACGGCCTGGATCAGCTCGCGCCCGCCGCGGGGAATGAGCACGTCCACGCGGCCGCGCGCCCGCATGAGGGCGTTGGCGCCGTCGCGGCCGTACTGGTCCACGGTCTGGACGGCGTCGGCGGGCAGGCCCACCGATTCCAACGCATCCCTCAGGATGGTGATCAGGGCGGCGTTGGTGGCAGCGGCGGCTGATCCGCCGCGCAGGATGACGGCGTTGCCGCTCTTGAGGGCCAGGCCGGCGATGTCGACCGTGACGTTCGGGCGGGCCTCGTAGATCGCGGCCACCACCCCCATGGGCACGTTGATTTGGCGCAGGCGCAGCCCGTTGGGGAGGGTCTGGCCACGCACCACGTTTCCTACGGGATCGGGCAAGGTGGCGAGGTTTTCCAGGGCGGCGGCCAGGGCCGTGATGCGTGACTCGGTCAGCGTCAGGCGGTCCAGCAGGGCAACGCTGGTGCCACCGGACCGGCCGGCCGCGACGTCCTTGACGTTGGCGGCCAGGATCTGGTGCTTGTGTTCCACCAGCGCCTTGCCGATGGCGCGCAGGCCCCGGTCCTTCCAGGCCCGGTTGGCGTGCGCCATCTTGCGGGCGGCGTGGCGTGAGCGGTCGGCGATCGCGTGGACGGCGGCTTCGATGTCCGCTGCCGTGGCCGGCGTTCCAGCCGGATCCGGCTCCCCGGCGTAACCCTGTGCGGGAACGGGAGTGCCAGAGGTGGCGGGCTCAGCCGGGGCGGCGTTGGCGGGCACGGCAGCGGAAGTCAGGGCCTCAGTCATGCTCCCAGTTTAGGCGTCCAGTGGACCTAGACCAGCACCAAGTCGTCAACATGAACAACTTCGCGGTCATATCCGCGGCCCAGCGCCTCGCCCAGTTCCCGCGTGGAGCGGCCCAGCATTTGGGGCAGCTCAGCGGCGGAATAGTTGACCAGCCCGCGGGCGATCAATGTGTTGTCGACAGACACCATCTCCACGGCGTCGCCGGCCTCGAAGTGGCCCTTCACCGCGGCGATCCCGGCCGGCAACAGCGAGGTGCGGCGGTCGCGGACGGCCTTGACCGCACCGTCGTCGAGCACCAGAGTGCCCTGCACCGACGCGAGGTGGGCCAGCCACAGAAGCCGGATCGGCTTGCGCGCACCATTGACGGAGAACCAGGTGCCCACGTCCTCGCCGGCCAGTGCGGCAGCCGCATTGGGCGTGGAGGTGACCAAGGCATGGATGCCGGAACCGGCGGCCATGCTGGCGGCTTCGACCTTGGTGGCCATGCCGCCCGTGCCCACGCCGGCCTTGCCGGTACTGCCAATCGACACGCCATCGAGGTCGTGGGGGCCGGAGACGTGCGCAATCCGTTTGGCGCCGTGCGAAGGCGGGCCGTCGTACAGGGAGTCGACGTCGGAGAGCAGCAGGAGTGCGTCGGCGCGGACCAGGTGGGCCACCAGGGCCGCGAGCCGGTCGTTGTCGCCAAAGCGGATTTCGTGGGTGGCCACGGTGTCGTTTTCGTTGACCACGGGGACGACGCCGAGGTTCATTAGCCGGTTCAGCGCGCGGAACGCGTTGGTGTGCTGGCTGCGGCGCACGAGGTCTTCCGCGGTCAGCAGCACCTGGCTGACGGTGACCCCGTGTGCCCCGAAGGCATGGGTGTACCGGGCCATCAGCAGGCCCTGGCCCACACTGGCTGCGGCCTGCTGCGTGGCGAGGTCCCGGGGACGCTTCTCAAGTCCCAGTGGGGCGAGCCCGGCGGCGATGGCGCCGGAGGACACCAGAATGATCTCCGTGCCGGCGTTGCGCTTGTGCGCCAGGGCGTCGGCGAGGGCGGTCAGGGCCTCTTCGGAGATCCCGCCCTTGATGGACGTCAGCGAGGACGAGCCCACCTTGACGACAATCCGGCGCGCCCCGGACAGCGCGGTGCGGTCCGGGGCGTTGAGGGTCTGGGCCTTGAGGGGCTGCGACCGGTGCTCGATGACGGTCTTACTCGTCATCTGTTGCGCCCAGTCCACTCTCCTTGAGCGGCCGCGCCCGGCGTCCGCTGACGGACTCGGTCCAGATGCCGGCCTTGCGTTCTGCTTCGAGTTCAGCGCGGGCGGCGGCCTTGGCGTCGCGGCGTTCCTGCTGTTCGTCGCGCTTCTGGCCACGCGTCGGGCGGTCGCCGATGTCGGCGAAGCGCACGTCGGTGCCGCGCGGCGAGGCGAGCAGCTCGGCGCCGGCCATCATGGTCGGCTCCCAGTCGAAGACGACGCCGTCGTCCTCGCCGATGACCACCGTGTCGCCCGGCACGGCACCCTGCTTGAACAGTTCGTTTTCCACGCCGAGCTTGGCCAGGCGGTCTGCGAGGTAGCCGATGGCTTCCTCGTTGGTGAAGTCGGTCTGCTTGACCCAGCGCACGGGCTTGTCGCCAAGGACGCGGAAGAGCGGCTCGAGGTTCTTCTCTTCGCGGCGGATTGTGAAGCCGCTCTCGTTGACGGCGCGGGGGCGCAGCACGGGGGCCGCCACCTTCGGCGGGGCCGCGGCGACGGCGTCACGGGCGGCCTGGACGATTTCGGCCATGGCGAAGCCGAGCTGGCGGAGGCCTTCGTGGCTTGTCGCGGAGATTTCGAAGACCTTGTAGCCGCGGGATTCCAGTTCGGGGCGGACGAACTCGGCCATGTCCTTGCCGTCGGGCAGGTCCACCTTGTTCAGGGCCACCAGGCGGGGGCGGTGGTTCAGCGGAACCACTTCGCCGTCGGATCCGCTGTAGCTCAAGTCCACGGCGTACTTCTCCAGCTCGGCCTCGATGATGGCGAGGTCGGAGAGCGGATCGCGGTCGGATTCGAGCGTGCCGCAGTCCAGGACGTGGACCAGGGCGGCGCAGCGTTCGACGTGGCGCAGGAAGTGGTGGCCGAGGCCCTTGCCTTCGCTGGCGCCTTCGATCAGGCCGGGAACGTCGGCGATGGTGAAGCGGACTTCACCGGCCTGGACGACGCCCAGGTTCGGGATGAGGGTGGTGAAGGGGTAGTCGGCGATCTTGGGCCGGGCGGCCGACATGGCGGCGATCAGGCTGGATTTGCCGGCGGAGGGGAAGCCGACCAGGGCGATGTCCGCGATGGACTTCAGTTCCAGGACGACGTCGCTGGATTCGCCCTCGATGCCGAGCAGCGCGAAGCCGGGGGCCCGGCGCTTCTGGGAGGACAGGGACGCGTTGCCGAGGCCTCCGATGCCGCCGGCGGCGGCGATGTATTCGTCGCCTTCGGCCACGAGGTCGGCGATGACTTCGCCGGACTTGGACTTCACCACGGTGCCCACGGGCACCGGAAGGATCAAGGTTTCGCCGTTCTTGCCGCCGCGCCAGTCGCCCATGCCGGGGCCGCCGTTGGTGGCGTGCCGGTGGGGCGCGTGGTGGTAGTCGAGCAAGGTGGTGGTCTGGGGGTCGACGCGCAGGATGACGTCGCCGCCGTTGCCGCCGTTGCCGCCGTCGGGACCGCCGAGGGGCTTGAACTTCTCGCGGTGAACGGAGACACAGCCGTGGCCGCCGGTACCGCCGGATACGTGCAGTACTACCCGGTCTACAAAGCTCGCCACGTGGATCTCCTCAGTGCTGTTCCCCGGACCCACAAAGGGGCCCAAGATGATTGTAATGCGGTTAAAACACCGGTGGAGCGGACCTAATGGCCCGCCCCACCGATTTAGAACTTATTGCTACTCTGCAGCTGCAGCAGCCACGATGTTCACAACGCGGCGACCACGGCGGGTGCCGAACTCGACAGCACCGGGGGCCAGTGCGAACAGGGTGTCATCGCCGCCGCGGCCGACGCCGGCGCCCGGGTGGAAGTGGGTGCCACGCTGGCGGACGATGATCTCGCCTGCGGAAACTACCTGGCCACCGAAGCGCTTGACGCCAAGGTACTGGGCGTTGGAGTCACGACCGTTGCGAGTGGAACTCGCGCCTTTTTTATGTGCCATTTGGAATGCCTGCCTTCAAAAATTCTGGGGAATCTGCTGGAACCTGAACGGTAACGAAGAGTTACTTGATACCGGTGATCTTGACCTTGGTCAATTCCTGACGGTGACCCTGGCGCTTCTTGTAACCGGTCTTGTTCTTGAACTTCTGGATGACGATCTTCGGACCACGAAGGTCTTCGAGGATCTCAGCCGTAACCGTTACCTTGGCCAGGTCCGCAGCGGCAGACGTGACTTTGTCACCGTCCACCAGGAGCAGTGCGGGCAACTCAAAGGTGCTGCCGGCTCCACCGGGGACGCGGTTCAGGGTAACGAAGTCTCCAACGGAAACCTTCTCTTGGCGGCCGCCTGCGCGGACAATCGCGTACACCACTGGGGAACTCACTTCTCTCGACGTTTATTACTAGATTTGCGTGCGGAACCTGGAACCAAATTTTATGGACCGGTTCACGCTGTGCCTCAACGCCGGTGGGTTCCCCGGGGGAACCCATGAGCTACCCCCGGAACAAATCCACTTGGAATTCCAAGCAGGCTGTTCACAGGGTCGTAACCCAAGTGTTGGCGTAAGCACCGAAGATCTAGAATACGCTAATTTTGCCTTCGGCCGCAAATGAGGCTGGTTCCGGCGGATAGTCCGTGATAGGCGCCACAACGTCTTGAAGCAAAGATCATGTCAATGTTCTTGACCTTGATCTCGACCGTCTAGATGCTGTGATTCCGCAACGACTTCCGGAACCGTGCCCCACTATCGTACCGGCTGTGCGCGGCAGGTTGTGTCAGGCGTACAGCCGCGGCGCGTCGAAGAAGGCCACTTCGTACCCCGATGACTGGCGGAAAGCCAGTGCCATGGCCTCCCGCTCGCTCCCGGATGCCCGTCTTGCCGCAGTGTCCGTGTACGCGATGGCCTGCCGGGTGGCGGCGGCGAAGTCCTCATCGGCGTACGTCCGCAGCCAGTCGGCGTACGGGTGTGCCACGGAGGCGCCGCCGGCCAGGAACTCTCGGTGCAGGGTGGAACCGACCTCGGCGTAGAGCCAGAAGCACGGCAGGGCTGCCGCCACGAGGACCCCGTAGCTGCCGGACACCGAGGCGGCCAGCAGGTGGTCCACGTAGGACTTCGTCACTGGGCCCAGGGTGGGCGCCGTGGGGCGGGTGCTAAGCCAGGACCGGTGCAGCTCGGACTCGACCTCCAGGCAGGTCTGCGCCGAACGGGCCCAGAACAGCTGTTCGGCCTCGGTGGGGGCGATCGCGGCAGCTCGGGCCAGGACCCGGGAGTAGCCGTTGAGGTAGATGGCGTCCTGGGCGAGGTAGTAGGCGAACTCGTGCTCGGGCAGGGTTCCGTCGGCCAGTCCGCGGATGAAGTCCAGGGCGTAGATGGCGTCAAGATCGCCAGAAGCCCCTTCGCGCAGGGCTGCGGCGAACTCGCCTTCGGCCGGACCGTGTACGTGGCTTGCCTGGCTGACCTGGCCGTGCTGGCCGTTCGCGAGGTGCTGCACGTGGTGGAAGTGGTGGACCGGGCCGTTCCCGGAACCGACGTCCAGGACCGCGGCTTCACGGAGCGCACCCAGCAGCCACGGCTTCACCTCCCGCAACGCCGCTTCCCAGTCCCCCACCCGGGCCTGCACGGTGGCCATGGCCGAGGACAGGGAGCAGCCGGTGCCGTGGCTGTTGCGCGTGGCGATCCGCTCCCCCGGCACCACCACCGTTTCGGTGCCGAGCAGGCCACCGGTGTTGACCAGCGCATCCGGGCAGCCGCCGTCGGCGCCGTTCCCGCCCTGCGCGACGTCGCCGTCATCGCAGTCAGGGCCGGGCCCGTTCCCGGGTTGTCCGCCCTGGAGATGACCGCCCTTGACCAGCACAGTGGTGCCGGTCAGGGCGGCCAGCCGCTTGCCCTGGGCCAGGGCCTCGGCCCAGTCGGCCGCGGCGGGCTCTTTGAGCAGGATAGCGAGTTCGGCCAGGTTCGGCGTGATGAGGTCCGCCAGCGGCAGGAGGGCCTGCAGGGCGGCCTCGGCCGACTCCTGGAGCAGCCGGTCGCCGCTGGTGGCGACCATTACCGGGTCCAGGACGACGACGGCGGGCCGCACCTTCTCCAGCCAGACGCGGACGGCGTGGATCACTGCGGCGTCGCCGAGCATGCCGATCTTGACGGCATCGATGCCGATGTCGTCGCTGATGGCGTCCAGCTGGGCGGTGAGGAACGCGGCCGGGGGCACGTGGACGGCGCGCACGCCCTGGGTATTTTGTGCTGTCAGGGCCGTGATGGCGGCCATGCCGTAGCCGCCGTTGGCTGCGATGCTCTTCAGGTCGGCCTGGATCCCGGCCCCGCCGGACGGGTCGGAGCCGGCGATGGCGAGCACGCGGGGAATGCGCAGCGGCGCGGACGGGGACGGCGGTGAGGACTGGGGGAGCAGAAACTCGCTGGGCGGAAACTCGGACGGATTCGATCTCGCGGACAAGTCAGACATCCCTTCGCCGGTGCTAACCGGACAGGTTCAACGGGTCTGGATCTCAGCCGGCCCGATGCGCGGCACCCCGTGTCAGTGTCCCAGCCTAGCCGTTGCCGCCGGGCTGGCCCGTTAACGCAGCAGCGGGCCCGGGCCGGAGCGGACGTATGTTACGCCCGCTCGGGCCCGGGCCCGCAGCCCGACCGGTCGAAGTGACCGGCCGGGGAAGCGATGAGTCGCGGAGGACTAGAGCTCCGACGCCGGTACGCCGACGCCGAGGATGATCGGCTCGTTACCGGCCGGGACGGAGGCCGGCCTGGCCGCTGCGGGTGCCTTGGCCTCGTGAACAGATCCTGCCGCTGCAGGCCGTGTGGCCTCGCGGTGCTCCACGGAGGTCTCGTTCGCAGCGCCCTGGGCGCGGCTGGCGCTCCGGTTGCGGCGCCCGCGACGGCCACGGGTGGTGGTGTCCGCTGCCCGTGAAGCCGGAGCCTCCGCAGCGCGCACGGTTGCGGGCGCCTCGGGTGCTTCGGTGGCCGGGGCCTGCAACTCGTCCTGCCTAGCGGCCTGCTTGCCGGCCTCGGCGTCGCCCAGGTTGGCGAAGGCCTCGGTCAGCAGGTCCAGGGTCAGGGCCGGTTCCGGCGCGTCCTCGGCGTGCTCGACGAAGGGCAGGGCCACCTGTTCGCCGCCGAACGTCAGCACGGTCGCGGGGCGTCCGGCTGCCTCTTCCGCGGCAGCAAGCTGTGTGACGGCGTCGACGGCGGCCTGGCGGGCCCCGGCGTCGCTGGCAGCGGCTGCCTCACCGTCGTGCAGATGCGCGGCGTGCGCAGCGGCGGCGATGTTCGCCAGAGCGGCACGGGTGGCTTCAGCCTTGGCGTGGCGTTCGGCCTCGGTGGGCTCGGCGTGGACGGCGGCGGGCGTGGCCGGAGCGGTCTCCGGGCCCTGGGCTCCCCTGCCGCGGCGACGGCTCTTGCGCTCCGTACGGGCAACCGGCTGAGCCTCGGTGCGCGGCACGTAGTGCTCCGCGGCAACCGTGTTGGCGCGGCGGTGTTCCACGGGCTCGTCGTGCGTGACGATGCCGCGGCCCGCGCAGGTTTCGCACTGTTCGCCAAAGACCTCCAGCAGCCCGGTGCCCATCCGCTTGCGGGTCATCTGCACGAGGCCCAGCGAGGTCACCTCGGCCACCTGGTGCTTGGTCCGGTCCCGGCCCAGGCACTCCACCATGCGGCGCAGCACGAGGTCGCGGTTGGATTCGAGCACCATGTCGATGAAGTCGATCACGATGATGCCGCCAATGTCGCGCAGGCGCAGCTGCCGGACCACTTCCTCGGCGGCTTCCAGGTTGTTCTTGGTGACGGTTTCCTCGAGGTTGCCGCCGGAGCCGGTGAACTTGCCGGTGTTGACGTCCACCACGGTCATGGCTTCGGTGCGGTCGATCACGAGGGAGCCGCCGGAGGGCAGGAAGACCTTCCGGTCCAGGGCCTTGTGGATCTGCTCGTCGATGCGCCAGGCAGCGAAGATGTCCGTATCCTTGGTCCACTTCTCGAGCCGGCCCACGAGGTCCGGTGCCACGTAGGTGACGTAGGCCTCGATGGTGTCCCAGGCTTCCTCGCCGGAGACGATCAGCTTGGAGAAGTCCTCGTTGAAGACGTCGCGGACCACCTTGATGGTCAGGTCAGGTTCGCCGTAGAGCAGCTCGGGAGCGAGGATCTTGGTGGACGTCGACTGGCTCTCGATGCCCTCCCACTGTGCGCGGAGGCGGTTGATGTCGTGCGTCAGCTCTTCCTCGGAGGCACCCTCGGCCGCGGTGCGGACAATGACGCCCGCGTCCTCGGGCAGGCGGTCCTTGAGGATGCGCTTGAGGCGGTTGCGTTCGACGTCGGGCAGCTTGCGGGAGATGCCGGTCATGGAACCGCCGGGCACGTACACGAGGTAGCGGCCGGGCAGCGAGATCTGGCTGGTGAGGCGGGCGCCCTTGTGGCCGACCGGGTCCTTGGTGACCTGGACCAGCACGGAATCGCCGGACTTCAGCGCGTTCTCGATCCGGCGCTGCTTGCCCTCGAGGTTGACGGACTCCCAGTTCACTTCGCCGGCGTAGAGCACGGCGTTGCGGCCGCGGCCGATGTCCACGAATGCGGCTTCCATGGAGGGCAGCACGTTCTGGACCTTGCCCAGGTAGACGTTGCCGATCAGGGAATCCTGCTGGGTCTTGGACACGAAGTGCTCGGCCAGGACGCCGTCTTCGAGGACACCGATCTGGATTCTGTCGTCGCGCTGGCGGACGATCATCTGGCGGTCCACGGACTCGCGGCGGGCCAGGAACTCGGCCTCGGTGATGACGGTGCGGCGGCGGCCGGTGTCGCGGGATTCGCGGCGGCGCTGCTTCTTGGCTTCCAGGCGGGTGGAGCCCTTGACGGACGTGACGCGGTTGTTGACCGGCGCCTCGGCCATGGCCCGGGGCGCCCGGACGCGGGTCACCGTGTTGGGCGGGTCGTCGCCTTCCCCGCCGGTCAGTTCCAGGTCCTGGTCACCGCGGCGACGGCGACGGCGGCGGCGCGAGGTCACGCCGTCTTCAAGGGTGCCTTCGGAGCGTTCGTCGCCCTCTTCCTCAGAGCCCTCGGCAATGCCTTCGGTCTCGGTGTCGGAATCGGCGGACGTGCGCGTACGCCCGCGACGGCCGCGGCTGCGGCGCCGACGGCGGTTTCCGGCGTCCTCGTCCTCGTCGCCTTCTTCTTCCGCAGGCTCCGCTGCTGCTGCGGCGGCAACGGGGACCGAACGCACCACGGTGCTGAGGTCGGGGGCCTGGAAGATCACGGAAGTGAGGGCACCGGGTTCCATGAACAGCGAGGCGGCCGGGCTGTCCTCGGGCCGGGCTTCGGGCTCTTCGGGCTGGGCTTCTTCGATCCGGGCCTGGGCGGGCTGGGCGTCCGCGGCGGGCGCGTCCACGGGCTGGGCTGCAGCGGCTTCCTCCGGTTCGGCCTGCTCGGCCGGGACGGCTACTGCGGGTACGTCCTCGGCTTTCGGAGCGGCCTTGGCGCGGCTGGCGCGGCGGCGGACCGGCTTCTCGGCGACCGTCTCTGTGACGGCGGCTTCGTCGGAAGCAGCGGCTGCCTCGGGAGCCTCTGCCGCGGCGGAGGCGTTGGCTTCGGGCTCTCCGGCGAAGGCAGGGAGCGGTTCCGGCGCGGCAACAGCCTTGCGGGCACGGGTGCGCCGAGCGGGCGCCTTTGCCGGCGTTTCGGCGGCGTCGGGCGCCGCAGTTTCGGGTACAGCTGCTTCGGGGGCGGTTTTAACGCCGGCTGCTTTGCGGCGGCCGGCGACGGGCTCGTCCGAGCCGGCTGCGTCCGCCAGGGCCGCGGCTTCAGCCACAGCCTCCGCGGCGGCCGCAGCGTTAACCTTTGCGACGGGCGCCTTCCGGCGCGTCCGGACGGCCCTCTTCGGCGCTACCGGAGCCTCTGCTTCCGCAGTTACTGCTTCCCCGGCGACTAGTTCTTCGTTACCGGCTACAACCTGGTCATTATCCATATGTGGCGACACTCCTGCCCCTGATGCGCCGCCACATTCGGCGCCCGTTGGGGCAAATATGCGTCAACACCCGCAGGCATTGACAGAAGTCAATTGGATACCCTCAGGTTCGCACCGGCAGTGGGGTGCGGCAGCCCTGGAGGGCCGGCGAGATTGTTTTGGAACCCGTTGACCTACATGCCACAACCAGGTGCCGTCCAATGGCATTGCGGGACAGCTGGAATCAGAGGATCCGCAGCTCCCTGCTCATCATTGGCGGTCTTGAAACAAAATCGCCGGACCGGAATCCGGATGTGGATCGGGTTCCAGCCACGATCATTGTCTCACAGGAGCCGCCAAAGCTGGCGTAGGCGGGGCCCCGGAGCGCAACAGGTGCGGCAGGGCGGGCACGGGCAGGGGCTGTTCTGCGGCGCCGCCCAGCCTGCGGCGTTACAATCGGGGCCAGAAGCACACGATCAAAAGGACTCATATTCCATGCCCAGCATCTCCAGCACTGCCGGCGACGCGACCGTACACCAACCGGGTTCCGGCCCGGCTCCCGCGGACCGGTCCCTTCCCACGATGACCCGCGACCGCCCGTTCGCCTGGCTCCTCCTGATCACCGGCGTCATTGGCTGGCTCGCTTCCGGGGCCCTGGTGCTGGAGAAGCTGGAGGTCCTCAAGGACCCCAACCACGTCACGGTCTGCGACGTGAACCCGTGGATCTCCTGCGGCCAGGTCATGCAGACGCCGCAGAGTTCCGTGTTCGGCTTCCCCAACATGTTCATCGGGATCGTCGCCTTCGCGGTGATCATCACCACAGCCATGGGTATCCTGGCGGGCGCGAAATTCGCCCGGTGGTACTGGCTGGGGCTTCAGGCAGGGGTGACGCTGGGCTTCGCGTTCGTGGTCTGGCTCTGGTCCCAGGCCCTGTACGCCATCCACATCCTCTGCCCGTTCTGCATGATCGTCTGGGCCGTGATGATCCCGTTGTTCGTCTGGGTGAGCGTCCGCAACATCTCCCACGGTGTGATCGCGCTGCCCGCCGGTCCCACCAAGATCATCGGCGACTCCGGCTGGATCCTCACGGCACTGCTGTACATCGCCGTCATCGCGACCATCTTCTTCGCCTTCATCCAGGTTTTCATCGGGACCTCCGGCTACTAAGCGCTCCAAAACGCCGCGAGACGACAGAAAAGGCCAATGTTCGCTCGCGTTCATTGGCCTTTTCTGTCGTCTCGGTCTCTCACATGGTGAGGTCCGCGTCAGGGGTTCCCCTAGAACCAGATCTTGATCTCGCGCTCGGCCGATTCCACCGAATCCGAGCCGTGGACCAGGTTCTGCTGCACCTTCAGGCCCCAGTCACGGCCGAAGTCGCCGCGGATGGTGCCGGGCGCCGCCGTCGTGGGGTCCGTGGTGCCGGCGAGGATACGGAAGCCCTCAATCACTCGGTGGCCCTCGAAGATCGCGGCGACCACCGGGCCGCTGAGCATGAACTCAACCAGCGGCTCGTAGAACGGCTTGCCGACGTGCTCCTCGTAGTGCTGCTCCAGCAGCTCGCGGTTGGCATGGACCTTCTTGAGCTCGGCCAGGGTGTAGCCCTTGGCTTCGATCCGGCTCAAGATGGCGCCGGACAGGTTGCGGGCGACGCCGTCGGGCTTGATCAGGACGAGGGTGCGCTCAATGCTCACAGCTGCTCCAATGTGTTGGGGTGGGGTTCGGGTCAAGTCTACGGGGTGCGGGCTAACGCGCCTGGCGCAGGTACAGGCGCAAATTCAGGCTCAGGTTTCGGCGCAGGTTCAGGCGCCGTTTGTGGGTGCGGGTCCCTGGGGGTGGGCCGCATCCCAGTCAGCCTGCTCGCGCTCCCGCTGCGCGGCTTCCTGGTCAATCCGGATGCCGGTGCGGATCCCGTACCACCAGGCCACGGCGAAGAGCGCGCCGACGAGGTACATGGCAGGTTCCACGAGGCCGCCCAGGATCAGGACGAGCTGCAGGACCCAGCCCAGGGCCACTCCCCACGGCTTCGAGAGGACCGCGCAGGTGAACACGTAGACCAGGCACAGGCCGATCCCCACCGCGAAGACCAGGCCCGCAGGATATTCGTTCCGGTGCAGGCCAAAGACGGCCAGTGTCCCGAAGAGCACCACGAAGGCCTCCAGCAACAGGACCGTGGAGGCGAACATGACCTTCGTGGAACGCCGCTTCTTGGGCATGCCCGGGCGCCACTCGCGCTGGGCTTTGGTGAGTTTCGCCATTGCTTACGCGTCCGCCTTTCCGAGCAGGATCCGGGCGTCCGCAACGAGCGTGATGGAACCGGTCACCAGGACCCCGCCGGCGAGCTCGTCATCGGCCTCGGCGCGTTCCACGGCCCATTCAAGGGCGTCGTCGAGCTTTGCGGCGACGTGGATGTTGTCCTCACCGAAGCCGAGGTCAAGGGCGGTCTCGGCCAGGTCCTCGGCCGGGACGGCGCGGGGCGAGTTGGACTCGGTGAAGCAGTATTCGGTGGCCAGTCCGCCCAGGGATTCCTTGAGCTGGCGCAGGATTTCCTCGGCGTCCTTTTCCCGCAGCACCCCCACCACCACTACCAGCTTGGTGAAGTTGAAGGCCTCGTGGATCGCCTCGGCGGAGACCCGGATGCCTTCCGGGTTGTGGGCCGCGTCCACAATGATGGTCGGCGCGGTGCGGACCACCTCGAGCCGCCCTGGGGAGGTGACGGAGGCGAAGGCCTCCTGCAGGATTTCGGCGTCGATCGCCTTTTCCCCGCCGAAGAATGCTTCCAGCGCGGCAATCGCGACGGCGGCGTTCTCGGCCTGGTGCGCGCCGTGCAGCGGCACCAGCAGGTCCTCGTAGCGGCCGGCGATGCCCTGGATGGTGACCATCTGGCCGCCCACCGCGACGGTGCGGGATTCGACGCCGAACTCCACGCCCTCGAAGCGGAACGGCACGCCGACCTCCTTGGCCTTCTCCAGCAGGACCTGGGCCGCGTCGACGGGCTGCGCCGCGCTGATGAGGAAGCCGCCGGGCTTGATGATGCCGGCCTTCTCGTAGGCGATGTCCCCCGTGGTGTCGCCCAGCAGTTCGGTGTGGTCCAGGGAAATCGGGGTGATCACGGCCACCTGGCCATCGCCCACGTTCGTGGCGTCGGTGATGCCGCCCAGGCCCACTTCCATGACCGCGACATTGACCGGCTGGTCGGCGAAGACCGCGAAGCCCAGGATGGTCAGGCACTCGAAGTAGGTTAGCCGGGGCTGGCCCGTTTCTTCGAGTTCGCCGTCCACGATCTGCAGGTAGGGCCGGATTTCGTCCCAGATCCGGACGAAGGTCTCATCCGGCACCGGGGCGCCGTCGATGCTGATCCGTTCGGTGACCTTGGACAGGTGCGGGCTCGTGTACCGGCCGGTGCTCAGGCCGTGGGCGCGCAGTCCGGCCTCGATCATCCGGGCCGTGGACGTCTTGCCGTTGGTGCCCGTGACGTGGATGATCGGGAAGGCCTTGTTCGGCTCCCCCAAGATTTCCATGGCACGGTGCAGCGGCGCGAGCCGGGGCTCCATCTTGTTTTCCGGGGCCCGGCCCAGCAGCTCGGCGTAGACGCTCTCTACGGAGAATTCGTCGGTCATGGCTTAGGCTCCAACTTTCTTAGCGACACTGACCTGTGGTTCCTTGACGTCGGCCGCCAAGGTTTCCAGCTCGATGGTCAGGGTTTCGGTCTTGACCAGCTCCGCGTTGGCCAGCAGGGCCTCGACGACGTCCGGCTTGGCCGTGACGGAGGTGCTGATCCGGTCGCTGACATTGAGTCCGGCGTCCTTGCGGGCCTGCTGGATGGCGCGGACCATGTCGCGCGCCATTCCCTCGGCCTCCAGTTCGGGGGTGACCTCGGTGTTGAGGACCACGAACCCGCCGCCGGGCAGGACGGCCGCGGCGCGGGATCCCTCACCCTCTGCGGCTTCGGCTACGACGGTTTCCAGGGTGTATTCCTGCGGCTCGAGTTCGAGGCCGCCGGCAGTGACCACTCCGGCGTCGTTGACCGACCAGTCCCCGGACTTGGAGCCCTTGATGGCCTGCTGGACGTTCTTGCCCAGCCGCGGGCCGGCGGCCCGGGCGTTGACCACGAGCTTCTGCTCGATGCCGAACTCCTCAGGGGAGGCGGCCTCGGCGTCGAGCAGGCGGACCGAGCGAAGGTTCAGTTCATCGGCGACGACGGCGGCGAAGCCTCCCAGCGCGTCCGCGCCGGGTGCCACGACCGTGAGCTCCTGCAGCGGCAGGCGCACGCGCAGGTTCGCGGCCTTGCGCAACGAGGAGCCGGTGGAGCAGATCTGCTGCACGCGGTCCATCGCCTCGACCAGTCCGGGGTTGGCCGGGAAGAGTCCGGCGTCCGGCCAGTCGGCAAGGTGCACGGAGCGCCCGCCTGTGAGGCCGCGCCAGATTTCCTCGGAGACCAGCGGCAGCAGGGACGCGGCCACGCGGGTGACGGTTTCCAGCGCGGTGTAGAGCGCGTCGAAGGCGTCAACGTTCTCGTCGAAGAAGCGCTGGCGGCTGCGGCGGACGTACCAGTTGGTGAGCATGTCCAGGTAGCTGCGGAGCTCGTCGCAGGCGCCGGAGATGTCATAGCTGTCCAGCTGGGCGGTCATGTTCCGGACGAGGTCCCCGGTGTTGGCCATCAGGTACTGGTCCAGGGTGTCGGCGTAGCCGTCGTAGCGCAGCTTCGCGTCATACCCGTTCCCGCCATCGGCAGCGTTCGTGTACAGCGTGAAGAAGCTGTACACGTTCCACAGCGGCAAGATGACTTGGCGGACGCCGTCGCGGATTCCCTGTTCGGTGACCACGAGGTTGCCGCCGCGGAGGATGGGGCTGGACATGAGGAACCAGCGCATGGCGTCGGAGCCATCACGGTCCAAGACCTCGGAGACGTCCGGGTAGTTCTGCAGGCTCTTGGACATCTTCTGCCCGTCCGAGCCCAGCACGATGCCGTGGCTGATGACGTTGCGGAAGGCCGGGCGGTCGAACAGCGCCGTAGAGAGGATGTGCAGCATGTAGAACCAGCCGCGGGTCTGGCCGATGTACTCGACGATGAAGTCCGCCGGGTTGTGGGTGTCGAACCATTCCTCGTTCTGGAACGGGTAGTGCACCTGGCCGTACGGCATGGAACCGGAGTCGAACCAGACGTCCAGGACGTCCTCCACCCGGCGCATGACGGACTGGCCCGCTTCCGGGGTGCGGGGGTCATCCGGGTTCGGGCGCGTGAGCTCATCGATGAACGGCCGGTGCAGGTCCACCTGGCCGTCGTTGTTCAGCGGCAGGCGGCCGAAATCGGCCTCGATCTCGGCCAGGGAGCCGTAGACGTCGGTGCGCGGGTAGTCCGGGTCCGTGGACTGCCAGACCGGGATGGGGCTGCCCCAGTAGCGGTTCCGGCTGATGGACCAGTCGCGGGCATTGGCGAGCCACTTGCCGAACTGGCCGTCCTTGACGTTGCCAGGGATCCAGTTGATCTCCTGGTTGAGCTCGGACATGCGGTCCTTGAACTTGGTGACCTCGACGTACCAGGAGGACACGGCGCGGTAGATCAGCGGGTTACGGCAGCGCCAGCAGTGCGGGTAGCTGTGCTCGTAGCTGGCCTGGCGGACCAGGCGGCCCTGGGCGCGGAGCACCTGGGTGATGGGCTTGTTGGCCTCGAAAACCTGCAGTCCGGCGATTTCTGCGAGGTCGCCGTGGCCAAAGAGCGGCAGGAACTTTGCGCCCTCGTCGACCGAGAGGACCACCGGGATGCCGGCTTCTTCACAGATTTTCTGGTCGTCTTCGCCGTAGGCCGGGGCCTGGTGGACGATGCCGGTGCCGTCGGTGGTGGTGACGTAGTCGGCTTCGAGGAAACGCCAGGCGTTCTCAGTGCCGTACTTTTCGGCGTCGTGGAAGTAGTCCCAGAGCGGTTCGTAGCTCAGGCCATCGAGCTCGGCGCCGGTGTGGCGGGAGGTGATGGCGGCCTCCGCGGCGGCGGCGCCCTCAGCCCCGTCGCCGTACCCGAGGTCCTTGGCGTAGGCGCCCAGGAGGTCAGCGGCGAGCAGAAAACTGCCCGTGACGGGGGCCTCGGCCGACGCGGCCTTGATCCCGTGAGGGCCGGCCGGGAGGACCACGTAGGTGATGGCGGGCCCGACGGCGAGCGCCAGGTTGGTGGGCAGCGTCCACGGCGTGGTGGTCCAGGCGAGCGCCTGCACCCCTGCGAGCTGCCTGGACAGCTCTGACTCCCCTGCCGTGATGGGGAAGGTGACCGTGACGGTCTGGTCCTGGCGGTTCTTGTAGACGTCGTCGTCCATGCGGAGCTCATGGTTGGACAGCGGCGTTTCGTCCTTCCAGCAGTACGGCAGGACACGGTAGCCGTTGTAGGTCAGGCCTTTTTCGTGCAGCTGCTTGAAGGCCCACAGCACGGACTCCATGTACTCGACGTTGAGCGTCTTGTAGTCGTTCTCGAAGTCCACCCAGCGCGCCTGGCGGGTGACGTAGCTCTTCCACTCGTCGGCGTACTTCATGACGGAGGCGCGGCAGGCGTCGTTGAACTTGTCGATGCCCATGGCCTCGATCTGGGTCTTGTCCGTCATGCCCAGCTGCTTCATGGCTTCGAGCTCGGCGGGAAGGCCGTGCGTGTCCCAGCCGAAGCGACGCTCCACCCGGCGCCCGCGCTGGGTCTGGTAGCGGCCCACGAGGTCTTTGGCGTAGCCGGTCAGGAGGTGGCCGTAGTGCGGCAGGCCATTGGCGAAGGGCGGGCCGTCGTAGAAAACGAATTCGTTGCTGCCGTCTTTGCCGGCATCCCGCTGGTCGATGCTGGCCTGGAAGGTGCCGTCCTGGCCCCAGTACTTGAGGATGCGCTCTTCGATCTCCGGGAACTTCACGGAGGCGGATACGCCTGCGGCGTTGGACGCAGAGTTGGTGGAACCGGCGCCTGCTGGTGCGGCGGAGGCCTTGGGGTAGTAAGTCATCTCGACATCCTGGGTTGAGCGGTGAACACGTGTATTCATTCAGGATGCGAGGACGGCCCCTGCGCTGTCTTTCGACAACACCGGCTCCGCGGTACCACCTCACTTACCGCCACCGGTTCCCACCCTTCCGAGAAAGGGTCTGCGCCGGCGTCGGCCGCTCATTACTGCTGTGACGGGCTTACCCGTCCGGTTCTACTGGCCCGGGCACGCCCGGTGGCGACTGAGTCTCCACCGCATGCGGGGTGTTCTTCCGGAAGCTCACCGGTGATGGCCGGGTCAAAGCTGCTAGTTCGATGGTACCGGAGAATTTACGGCGTTTCACAGCGCGGCAAACTCCGCCAGCAGGGGCGACGCAGGCGGCCCGACTGCATAGACTTCTGCCATGACCGTCCCCCGGCTGCTTCGGGCCGACCCGTGATGAGCGGCAGCTCAAGCCGCCGTTGGCACTTGTCCTCTGCCCTCTGCGCGCTGCCCGTGGCGGTGGTGTCCGTGTTCCGGGCGGTCCCGGCGCCGTGGCCGGCCCCGGTTGTCCAGCTGGTGGCGTTCACTCCCTGGCTCGTGGTCCCCGCCGGAGCGGCGCTGGTGCTGGCGCTGCCGGCACGGCGTCCCTGGGCGGCCCTCCCGGCCGGTGCCCTGCTGGCCCTCCAGCTGCTCTGGCTGTTCCCGCCGGACCGCGTGGCGGACCGGTTTCTGGGCCGGCTAGCGGATCCGTTGCAGGGGCAGGAACAGGACACACAGCGGCCGGCGGCCGAACTGAAGGTCATGACCCTCAACGCCTGGAAGGGCCAGGCGGATGCCGCGGAAGTGGTCCGGCTGGTCCGCGACAACGGCGTCGGCCTCCTTGCCGTCCAGGAACTCTCGCCGGCCCTGGAAAGACGGCTGGACGCGGAGGGGCTGGGCGGGCTGCTTCCGCACCGGATCAGCCGCTCGAGGGATGGCGCGGGCGGCGGAGCCGTGTACTCTTCCCGCCCGCTCGTTCCCGTGGACTCCGTAGACGGTTCCGCCTTCCACATGCCCACGGTGCAGGTGGAGCTCGACGCCGGCGGCCGGCCGGCCTCCCTCACCGTGACCAACGTGCACACCAAGGCTCCGGTGTGGGGCCGGGCCGGGCAGTGGCGGAGCGAACTGGCCACCCTGGGCCGCCTGGCCGCCCGTCCCGGCAACGTGCTCATGCTGGGCGACTTCAACGCCACCCTCGACCACGCCGAGTTCCGCCAGATGCTGGAGGGGTCCGCCGGGGCAGGAACAGGCGGAACCGGATCCGGCGGTCCCCTCGTCGACGCCGGGGCCGCGGGTCTGGCCCGGCTGGTTCCAACGTGGCCCATGGCGGGCCCGCCGCTGCCGGGCGTGGTGATCGACCACATCGTGACGGGCCCGCAGGTGCCCAGCCGAGACTATTCCGTGCTGCCGGTGGCGGCATCGGACCATGCGGCAGTGCTGGCCACGCTGTCCGTGCCGGCGGAGGACTAGCTGCGCGGCAGTTTCATGCCGGACTCGGCCATCACATCCCGGAGCCGGTCCGGGTAATCCGTGATCAGTCCATCCACTCCGGCTCCGATGAGCGCGCGCATGGTGGGCTTGTCATCGACGGTCCACGGAATGACCTGCATGCCTGCCGCATGGGCACGGCGGACCATGTCGGCGGTGACGTAGGGAACATAGTCCGGATCCGTGACGGCGCCGTTCTGCGGCGTGCCGTGCACCGGAGAGATGGCGTCGAAGCCAAGGGAGGATGCTGCGGCGACCAGGTCACCGCCGAAGTCATCGGCGTCGATTCCGCCCAGCCACGGCGACTTGCCGGGCTGGCCTGCCTGGAGGAAGTCCTTGTTGGTCAGTGCCACGGTGCGGATCTGGGGATCGCGCTGTTGAACCAGGCGCAGTGAACCCCAATCGAAGCTCTCAATCGAGACTCGGCTCTGCATGTGGGCGGCCTTGATTTCGCGGAGTGCGACGTCGACGAACTGCTCGCGCGGCGCGGTTTCCTGCGGCGCGCCTGCCTCCACCTTGGTTTCGATGTTGAACTTCACCTGGCGGGCGCGGTGCGAGTCCGCCAACGCGAAGACCTCGGCCAGTGTGGGCATCTTTGCGCCCGGCGAGGCCGCCTGGCCCGGGAATTGGGGCAGCGTGAGGCTGCCGCAGTCCAGGCTGCGGACCTGCGCGAACGTCAGGTCCTTGACGTACTTGCCGACGTAGGGGAACTCGGGGTCGTTCGGCGTGACTGGAGCTGTGTCCAGGCACTTCTGGCCGCTGATCTTGCGGTCGTGGGTGATGACCTCGCGGCCGTCCTTGGTGATCTGGAGGTCAAGTTCGAGGGTGGAGACGCCGGTCTCGATCCCCTTGGCGAAGGAAGCCAGCGTTGACTCGACGGTCAAACCGATGCCGCCGCGGTGTGCCTGGAGATCGAAGTGGTTTTTCTGGCCGTTGGCGTTGGTGTTGGTGTCGGCCGCGTTTGCCTGGGCTGCGTTTGCCTGGATTGGGGCTGCGAGGAGCAGGGCTGCGCTGAGTACGGCAGCGCCGAGCTTCGTCGGGGTTCGCATGGGAAAGTTCTCCACTCTGGTGGTGTGCAGTTGCACGGGCCACCTTGCCCCGCCGCGGCGAACGCCGGACCAGCGCAGCCTGACCACCGCGCCACGCCACGGTGAACGTCCGGCGTCGCCGCCGGACGCCCGCCGTCGTGCCTGGCCCTGGCCCTGGACAAGGCCTGGACCGGAGCCCAGAGCCCTTAGCCCGGGTCCGGGCCTTACTGGCTCTTGCGGATCAGCTTGTAGTTGGCCGCCTGCGCTACCGGGCGGATCACGATCTGGTCCAGGTTGATGTGGTGCGGCGCCACGACGGCGTAGCGGACCACATCGGCGACGTCGGCGGCCGTCAGCGGCTTCTCGACTCCCTGGTACACCTTGGCCGCCGCGTCCTGGTCGCCGAGGCGGTTCAGCGCGAACTCCTCGGTCTGCACCAGGCCGGGGGCTACCTCGATCACGCGGAGGTTGTGTTCTGCCTCTTCGAGCCGCAGGGCGCCGGTCAGGGCGTGCTGGGCGAACTTGGCCGCGTTGTAGCCGCCGCCGCCCTCGTAGGCCGAGAGCCCGGCGGTGGAGGTCAGGTTCAGCACGGTGCCCTCGCCGCCGGCACGCAGCATGGGCAGGAACGCGCGGATCAGCTTCATGCTGCCCAGTACGTTGACCTGGAACATCCATTCCCAGTCCTCGGTCTTGGCCCCGGCAACCTTGTCGGCGCCGCGGGCGCCGCCGGCGATGTTGATCAGCGTGTCGATGCCGCCGGCCCGGGTCACCTCGTCGAGCAGCCGTGCCACATCGGCGTCGTCGGTCACGTCGGCGGGAAGGGCGACGGCGCCGGTTTCGGCAGCGAGCGCTTCGAGCCGGTCTGCACGGCGGGCGACGGCGAACACGGTCCAGCCTTCTTTGCGCAGTGCACGCACCGTGGCCTCGCCGATCCCCGTGCTGGCGCCGGTGACTACTGCTGCTTTGGCTGTTTTTGATTCGGCTGCTGCCGCTGTATTTGCAGTTCCTGCGTTGTGGATTCCCTCAGTCATGGCACCACCCTAACGGCAACGCCACGGACTCCGCGCCGGGCACCTGCTGGATGAACCCGCGTGAATCAGCCCGCCAGGAACTCCTTCAGCACCACGGCATGGTTGGTCTCCGGATTCTTGGCGCCGAACAGCAGCGTCACTTTCCCGTGCTCCGCCGCGAGTCCATGTAGCGTCTGCACAGCGGGGTTGATTTCAAGCTCAGCTTCGTAGGCCGCCCTGAAGTCCGCGAAGCGTTCCTGCATATGCCCGAATTCCTTGCGCAGCGCCTCGGACGGCGCCACGTCCTTGAGCCAAAGCGCCAGCTGCGCCCGTTCCTTGCTGACTCCGCGCGGCCAGAGCCGGTCCACCAGGACCCGGCAGCCGTCGTCGTCGGAAGGGTCTTCGTAGATGCGCTTGATCGCGAAGATCCCGGCTGAACTTCCCTGAGAATTGCCCATCTGCGCATGCTACTGCAGGGCAGCCAGCAGCGCCGATACCCCAAAACAACCTGTCGAAAGTACATTTTGGGGTAATAAATGGAAGAATTGAGCCCATGGCTGAAGACACGCAGGGTACAGACACGCCCACCACCGCCCCCATCAACGTTCCGGACAAGCCCGCCCTGGAGGGGCTGGAAGAAGCGCTCACGCAGCGCTGGCTTGACGAAGGGACCTACAAGTTCAACCAGGACACCACCCGGGAGCAGGTCTACTCGATCGACACTCCCCCGCCCACGGCGTCGGGATCCCTCCATGTCGGGCACATGTTCTCCTACACGCAGACCGACGTCCTGGCGCGCTACCAGCGCATGACCGGCAAAAACGTCTTCTACCCCATGGGCTGGGACGACAACGGCCTGCCCACCGAGCGCCGCGTGCAGAACTACTACGGCGTGCGCTGCGACCCCACCACCACGTACGACGCCGGCTACCGCCCCCCGGCCGAGCCCGCCAAGAACCAGCGCGACTTCGACGTCGTCTCCCGCCGGAACTTCATCGAGCTGTGCGAAGAGCTCGCGGTCGAGGACGAGAAGGTCTTCGAGCACCTCTTCCGGACCCTGGGCCTGTCCGTGGACTGGGACCTGACCTACCGGACCATCGATGACAAGTCCCGGGCCATCTCGCAGCGCGCCTTCCTGGCCAACCTGGCTGCCGGCGACGCGTACATGGCCGAGGCGCCCACCCTGTGGGATGTCACCTTCCGCACCGCGGTGGCCCAGGCGGAGCTTGAGGACCGCGAAGTCGCTGGCGCCTACTACCGCTACCCGTTCTTCACCGAGGACGGCGAGAAGATTTACATTGAAACCACCCGCCCCGAGCTGCTGGCCGCCTGCGCCGCGCTGGTGGCTAACCCCGACGACGAGCGCTACAAGCCGCTGTTCGGCAAGAAGGTCACCTCTCCCCTGTTCGGTGTCGAGGTAGAGGTCAGGGCCCACCCGCTCGCCAAGGCGGACAAGGGCTCCGGCGCCGCCATGGTCTGCACCTTCGGCGACCTCACCGACGTCACCTGGTGGCGCGAACTGCAGCTGCCCACCCGCGCGATCGTGGGTCGCGACGGCCGCATCATGGGCGAGACCCCGGAATGGATCACCACCGAGGAAGGCCGCGCCAACTTCGCGGCCATCGCCGGCAAGACCGTGTTCAGCGCCAAGGAAGGCGTGGTGGAGCTCCTGGCCGCCGCGGACCTGCTCGACGGCGAGCCCAAGAAGATCATGCACCCGGTGAACTTCTTCGAGAAGGGCGACAAGCCCCTCGAGGTCGTCACCTCCCGCCAGTGGTACATCCGCAACGGCGGCCGCGACGAGGACCGCCGCGAACGCCTGATCGGCCGTGGCAACGAGATCGAGTTCCACCCCGCCTTCATGCGCTCCCGCTACGAGAACTGGATCTCGGGGCTCAACGGCGATTGGCTCGTGTCCCGCCAACGCTTCTTCGGCGTGCCGGTGCCGGTCTGGTACCCCCTCGATGCCGACGGCAACCCCGAATACGACGCGCCGATCGTCCCGTCCGACGCCCAGCTCCCCGTGGACCCCGCGGCGGACGCCGCCCCCGGCTACGAGGAAGCCCAGCGCGATGTGCCGGGCGGCTTCACCGGCGACGCCGACGTCCTCGACACCTGGGCCACGTCCTCCCTGACCCCGCAGATTGTGGGCGGCTGGAGCACGGACGAGGCGCTCTTCGCCAAGGTCTACCCGTTCGACGTCCGCCCGCAGGGGCACGACATCATCCGGACCTGGCTCTTCTCCTCCGCCGTCCGCGCGGACGCGCTGCAGAAGTCCGCCCCGTGGAAGCACGCGGCCATCTCCGGCTGGATCCTGGACCCGGACCGGAAGAAGATGTCCAAGTCCAAGGGCAACGTCATTGTGCCCACGGATGTCCTCGAGGAGTACGGCTCGGACGCGGTGCGCTACTGGGCGGCCTCGGCCAAACTCGGCGCGGACACCGCCTACGAGATCGCGCAGATGAAGATCGGCCGCCGGCTGGCCATCAAATTGCTCAACGCCTCCAAGTTTGTCCTGAACCTGGGCGCCACCGAGGACTCGGTGGTTTCCGGCGACCTGTCAGTGCTGAGCAACCCGCTGGACCGGGCTGTCCTGGCCCAGCTCGCCGACGTCGTCCAGCAGGCCACCAAGGCGTTCGAGGGCTACGACTACGCCCGGGCCCTGCAGATCACCGAGAGCTTCTTCTGGAACTTCACGGACGATTACGTGGAGCTCATCAAGGACCGTGCCTACGGCGCGGCCGGCGAGGAGCAGCAGGCGTCCGTTCTGGCCGCGCTCGCGACCAGCCTGGACACGCTCCTGCGGCTCTTCGCGCCGTTCCTGCCGTTCGCCACGGAGGAGGTCTGGAGCTGGTGGCGCACCGGTTCCGTACACCGCGCCCAGTGGCCGTCCGCCGTCGCGGTCGACGGCGACACGACCCTCCTGGCGACGGTCGGCACAGCGCTCAGCGGCATCCGCAAGGCCAAGTCCGAGGCGAAGGTCAAGCAGCGCACCGAGGTGCTGTCCGCGACGATCACGGCCTCGGAATCCCTCACGACGCAGCTAAAGGCCGGGCTCGGCGACCTCAAGGCCGCGGCCAATGCGCGTGAACTGGCGCTTGTGGCCGGCGAGGGCGAACTGGCCGTGAGCGACGTCGTACTGGCTCCGGCCGAGCCGGCCGCCCAGGCGTAAGGCCTGCGGGCATATCGAATATCAGGACTAGGGCCCTCCGCCCGGCTCAGGCCGGGCGGAGGGCCCTCGTTTTGTTTATCGGGTCTTTGCTTTTCGGGCGCCTCAGATCTCGAAGGAAGTCTCGAAGCGCGTCAGCACCGGTGGGGCGGCCAGGAGCTCTCCCAGCCCGCTCGCGCCGTCACCTGCCCGCCAGGCGCGGTAGGCGGAGTCGTGCTCCAGCGATGCCCACTGTTCAACCACAAGAATGTGCGCCGGATCATTGCTATCGACCAGCACATGGACACCGAGGCAGCCGTCAAACGCCCGGGTACCGGAGAGGATGTCGCGGAGCACGGCAGGCGCCGTGGGCAGGGATTCCGCTTTAAGGTTCAGGTCAAGGTGGGCTGTGATGGGCATGGCGCTCCAATGTTCGCAGGTGGGCAAAAGGACACAGGACACAACCGGGCAGGATGTCTGGACATCACGGCACCGGGACCGCTGCCCTGCCATTGGAAGCAACAGTGGTGCAACCGGGCTTGTTCCTTCGGCCCTGATCCGCCTGCCTTGTTCCTCAGCTAGGCGCCGGAGCGCCGGCTTTGCCGTTCCGCCTCGCTGATCGCCCAGGCCGCGTTGACGAGGCCGATGTGGCTGAACGCCTGCGGGAAGTTGCCCAGCAGTTCGATGCTGTCCGGCGCGACCTCTTCGGCCATCAGGCCAAGGTCCGTGGCGAACGCGGCCGCCCGCTCGAAGACGGCCCGGGCACGTTCCGTGCGTCCGGCCAGGGCAAGGGCGTGCGCCAGCCAGAAGGTGCACAGCAGGAACGTGCCCTCCTCCCCTGCCATGCCGTCATCGGCCAGGTAGCGGTACACGAGGCCGCGCGAATCCGTGAGCCGCTCCTCGATCGCCTCAATCGTTGCGATCATGCCGGGATCGTCGGCCGGCAGGAATCCGACGATGGCGAGCATCAGGGCCGACGCATCGAGGTCCTCGGACCCGTAGGCCTGGGTGTAGGCGTTCGCCATCCCGCTCCACCCCTCGGTGCGGATGGACGCCGCAATCGCGTCCCGCGCCTCGGTCCAGTGCGGGACCTTTTCGGTTGACTGCAGGATCGCGGCCAGCGATATGGCGCGGTCCACGGCCACCCAGCACATCAGCTTGGAATGCAGGTAGTGGCGCGGCTCGCCGCGGACTTCCCAGATGCCCTGATCAGCGGACCGCCAGCGCGCGGCGGCCGTGTCCGCGGCGTCGGCGAGGAACTTCCGCGTCTCCGGTGCCAGCTCCGCGAGATACTCCGGCAAGGTAGCGGCGGCGTCGAGGAGCTCGCCGTAGACGTCCAGCTGGCGCTGGTTCCAGGCGCCGTTGCCCACCCGGACCGGGGCGCTGGCGCGCCAGCCCGGCAGATGGTCCAGCTCGTGTTCGGGCAGTTCCCGCTCCCCGCCGATGCCGAACATGATCTGCAGATCCTCGCCGGCGGCCAGCTGGCTGGCGGCCGCGGTGGCCAGGAACTGGAAGAACTTCCCGGCCTCATCCGGGCAGGCCGCCACCCAGAGGGCCTGCAAGGTCATGCTGGCGTCCCGGATCCAGCTGAAGCGGTAGTCCCAGTTGCGCGTGCCGCCGGCCACCTCCGGCAGCGACGTGGTGGGGGCGGCCACGATCGCGCCGCTCGGGAAATAGCTCAGCGCCTGCAGAATTCTCCCGCTGCCGGCCACGAGCTCCTGCCATGGGCCGCGGTAGTTCTGGTGGATCGCGGACCAGCTGGCCCAGCCCTGCACGGTGTCCTCCAGCCTGTGGGTGATCTCCGTCTGGCTCCAGAACACCGGGGCGCCGCTCCCGCCGCTACTGGGATCTCCGGACCTGGAGTGGAGGGCAAAGCCGGCAACGTCGCCGGCACTGAGGCTCAGGCGTGCGTGCACGGTGCCAGTGCCAGTGCTGGCTCCGGTTTCCGTGCCGGGGCCCGTGCTCAGCCGGAACGCCGCCGGCGTCGAAATCGACAAAACCTCATCTCCGGCGCGAACCAGGATGCCGCCGTCGGCCCAGCTGAGAAGGGGCGTGGCGAGGCCGTAGTCGGGCCGGGCGCTGAGGACGATGTCGACGTCGACGGAGCCCTGCGTGCAGGACACCTGGCGCAAGAGGGTGCCCGGGGAGTCCGCCCCGAGCTCGTGGCCGCGCCGGCCCTCCCCGAGGGCGAGCGCATCCGTGACCGTCACCCGCCCTTCGGAGGTGGTGTGGGTGGTTTCCAGCACCATCGTGGGTCCGAGGTAGCGCCGGGCTGAGGAGTGGGCGGCGGCGGGCTGGATCGACCAGAATCCCGCCTCCGGGCCGAGGAGCCGGCCGAACACCGACGGGCTGTCGAAGCGGGGGAAGCAGAGCCAGTCCACCGAGCCGGCCGCACTGACCAGCGCGCCGGAGCAGCAGTCGGACAGGAGGGCATAGTCCGCAATGGGTTCACTGCCCTGGACACTATTCATTGGCATACTCTGACCAGTTTTTGGGCAAAGGGGAAGCCCCATCAGCGTTAGCCGTTGGTGGGGCTTCGACTTTTCGATTGTCACGTGACGTCTTAGACAATCTGGCGGGATCCTTAGACTTTCAGGTCTTCCTACCTCGTCACTGGTAGCCATCATCTGACTTTGCCGAAGGCTGCGTCGGATGAGTGTCACTGAATCTTTGGTTCCTGCGTCCCTCTTCCTTCGAAGTGGGTAAGTTCTATTGTTGTCCCCCGGTTTGGCATGCACAAGAGCCCCGGTAGAACTACATCGGAGTAGTTCTACCGGGGCTGTTGGCGCCCGGTAAGAGTGCCCGGGCGGCGTTTTCCAGCCTAGTTGAAGACCGGGCTTTCAGTCCGGCTGCGCTTGATTTCGAAGAAGTAGGGGAAGGATGCCAGTGTCACTGTGGCGTCCCAGATCTGTCCGGCTTCCTCGCCGCGCGGGATGCGGGTCAGGACCGGGCCGAAGAAGGCGGTGCCGTTGAAGGCGACGACGGGTGTGCCCACATCCTGACCGACCAGGGAGATGCCTGCGTCGTGGCTGGTGCGGAGCTGCGCATCGAATTCGTCGCTCTGGCCGGCGGCCGCAAGTTCGGCCGGCAGGCCCGCCTCGGCCAGGGACTTGGCGATGACCTCGTCGATGTCCTTGTTGCCCTCGTTGTGGATCTTGGTGCCCATGGAGTCGTAGAGCGGCTTGATGTACTGCGCACCGTGCTTTTCAGCGGCGGCAGTGATGACGCGGACAGGGGCCCACGCCTTCTTCATGAACTCCCGGTACTGCTCGGGCAGCTCCTCCCGGCCCTCATTGAGCACGGCGAGGCTCATCACATGCCACTCGGTCTTGATGTCGCGGACTTCTTCCACTTCGCCGATCCAGCGGGAGGTGACCCAGGCGAACGGGCACATCGGGTCGAACCAGAAGTCAGCTTTATTGGTCATGGTTTCAGGCACAGGTGTTCTCCTTAAGGAAGTCTGCGGGAAGCGCGCTGCGGTGGATCACATGCACGGCACGCTAAGAATGACAGCGACGGGTACGGCTGATTTATTCCGAAGGAATTTAGTTCGAGTGAAGCAAGTGGTCAGGCGGACTTGCGGCGCTTGACGTCGTGGGCGATCATCGTGGGCGCCGCCTTCTTTGTCACGACCTCTTCCGTGATCACGACGCTCGCGACGTCGTCGCGGCTGGGGAGATCGAACATGACCGGCAGCAGGACTTCCTCCATGATGGCGCGGAGCCCGCGGGCGCCGGTGCCACGCTCCAGAGCCTGGTCGGCAATGGTGTTGAGGGCCTCGTCTTCGAAGATGAGCTCGACGCCGTCGAGCTGGAACATCTTCTGGTACTGCTTGACGAGGGCATTCTTCGGTGTGGACAAGATCTGGATGAGCGCGGCACGGTCCAGGTTCGAGACGGTCGTGATGACCGGCAGCCGGCCGATGAATTCCGGGATCAGTCCGAACTTGAGGAGGTCTTCCGGCATGACCTCACCGTAGGAATCCGTGGTGTTCTTGACCTCGTTGAGCGGGGCGCCGAAGCCGATGCCCTTGCGTCCGGAACGCGAACCGATGATGTCCTCGAGCCCGGCGAACGCGCCGGCCACGATGAACAGCACGTTCGTGGTGTCGATCTGGATGAATTCCTGGTGCGGGTGTTTGCGTCCGCCCTGCGGCGGGACCGAGGCCACAGTGCCTTCGAGAATTTTCAGGAGCGCCTGCTGCACACCTTCGCCCGAGACGTCCCGGGTGATGGAGGGGTTTTCGCTCTTGCGGGAGATCTTGTCGATCTCATCGATGTAGATGATGCCCTGTTCGGCCTTCTTGACGTCATAGTCGGCGGCCTGGATGAGCTTGAGGAGGATGTTCTCAACGTCCTCGCCGACGTAGCCGGCCTCCGTCAGGGCCGTAGCGTCGGCCACGGCGAACGGCACGTTGAGGCGGCGGGCCAGGGTTTGGGCCAGATAGGTCTTGCCGCAGCCGGTGGGGCCGATCAGCAGGATGTTCGACTTGGCGATCTCGACGTCGTCGTGGTGCACGCCGTCGGCGAGGCTGCCGCTCTTGGGCGCGTGGCCAGCCTGGATCCGCTTGTAGTGGTTGTACACCGCGACGGCGAGCGACCGTTTGGCCGGTTCCTGGCCAATCACGTATTCCTGCAGGAAATCAAAGATTTCGCGGGGCTTGGGCAGCTCGAAACTGCCCAGGTCAGCTACTTCCGCGAGTTCCTCTTCGATGATCTCGTTGCAGAGTTCGATGCACTCGTCGCAGATGTAGACGCCGGGCCCGGCAATGAGCTTGCGAACCTGCTTCTGGCTCTTTCCGCAGAAAGAACACTTCAGCAGATCAGTGCTCTCGCCAATCCGAGCCATGTGTGAACCCCTTTAGTAGCTTGCTGCTGCCTGTGACATGTTCCACTCTAGGTCACTTTGGGCCCGTTGGGTGGAAAGCTGACGCCGGTGCGGCCAAGTAAAAGTGCCGCACCGGCGTCGCGAATTGCTGATTAGCGCGAGATTGCCTGGGGCTTGATCTTGCGGGAATCGAGGACCTGGTCAATGAGGCCGTACTGCATGGCCTCGGCGGCCGTAAGGATCTTGTCCCGCTCGATGTCGTTGTTGACCTGCTCCGGGGTACGGCCGGAGTGCTTGGCCAGCGTGTCCTCCAGCCAGGACCGCATGCGCATGACCTCGGCGGCCTGGATCTCCAGGTCCGAGGCCTGCCCGCCCTGTCCGCCGGACAGTGAGGGCTGGTGGATCAGGACGCGGGCGTTCGGCAGCGCGAGGCGCTTGCCCGGCGTGCCGGCCGCAAGCAGCACAGCGGCGGCGCTGGCCGCCTGGCCGAGGCAGACGGTCTGGATCTCCGGCCGGATGTACGTCATGGTGTCGTAGATCGCGGTCATGGCAGTGAAGGAGCCGCCCGGGGAGTTGATGTAGAGGGTGATGTCGCGGTCCGGGTCGGTGGACTCGAGCACCAGCAGCTGGGCCATCACGTCGTCCGCCGACGCGTCGTCAACCTGGACGCCGAGGAAGATGATGCGGTCCTCGAACAGCTTGGTGTACGGGTCCTGGCGCTTGAAGCCGTAGGGGGTGCGCTCTTCGAACTGGGGCAGCACGTAGCGGCTGCTCGGCAGGTTGCCGGCAGTCGAACCGAAGTTGTAGTTCATGTTCATTGCTCCTGAATTCATTGCTGTCTACCTGCCGGTCAGTTCTCGGTGGCCGTGGCAGCGCCGCCGCTGCTGCCGGAGCCGTTGGCGTTGGTTCCGCCGCCGCCAGCCACAGATCCGGCGTGCGCCGCGATCTTGTCGAAGAAGCCGTATTCCAGGGCTTCCGAGGCCGTGAACCACTTGTCGCGGTCGTTGTCCTTGAGGATGGTGTCCACACTCTGGCCGGTCTGGTCAGCGGTCAGTTCGGCCATGACCTTCTTCATGTGCAGGATCAGTTCGGCCTGGATCTTGATGTCCGACGCCGTGCCGCCGATGCCGCCGGAGGGCTGGTGCATGAGGATGCGGGCGTTGGGGGTGGCGTAACGCTTGCCCTTGGTGCCGGAGGAGAGCAGGAACTGGCCCATGGACGCGGCGAGGCCGGTGGCAACCGTGACAACATCGTTCGGGATGAACTGCATGGTGTCGTAGATGGCCATGCCGGCGGTGACGGAGCCGCCGGGTGAGTTGATGTAAAGGTAGATGTCCCTTTCAGGATTCTCCGCCGAGAGCAGCAGCAGCTGGGAGCAGATCGCGTTGGCGTTATCGTCGCGGACCTCGGAGCCGAGCCAGATGATGCGCTCTTTCAGCAGGCGGTTGTAAATGTAGTTATCCTGGGCTGCCGGATCGACAGTAGCCATCCTGGGTGCCCCTGCTTGCTGTGACATATGTACTTACCTCTCGCTGGCGACGGTGACGCCACTGGACGACATCACTGAACTTTCCTACAGCGACACTAACCGTTTTCACGCCCGCTTTGTTCGCTGGCGCGGGGCTGTTCGCTGACGGCGCACGATTGCCGGGACCGCAGAAGCGGGGTCGCTGATGCGCCGCCTCCGCGGCTTTCATCCGACCATGGCAGCAGGGCCCGGCCGGCAGTCGCGGGCTTAAAACGAACGGCCCCCGGATCGGTGATCCGGGGGCCGTCAGCGCGAATGCTAGAACTTCACTGCTGCGGGGTCATCGCTGGGCGTGGCCTCGGTGGCAGCTTCTTCTGCGCTGGCCTCTTCCTCAACGGACTCGGCGGCCGGGGCTGCCTCGTCGCCGGGGCGGACGAAGTCGCTCAGGTCAACCTTGTTGCCCTCGGAGTCCGTAACCTCGGCCTGGCCCAGAACGACGGCCAGTGCCTTACGGCGCCGGACCTCGGAAACCATCATGGGAACCTGGCCGCTCTGATCGATGATCTGGGCGAACTGGTTCGGGTCCATGCCGTACTGGCTGGCGGTGGTCACGATGTAGTCGATCAGCTCGTTCTGGCTGACGTTGACTTCTTCCTTCTCGGCGATGGCGTCAAGGATGACCTCGTTCTGGAAGGCACGCTCGGTGTTGGCCTTGACCTCGGCGCGGTGCTCCTCGGTGTCGTGCTCGCCTTCGCCGTGGGCGTTTTCAGCGTTGAAGTGCTGCTCAAGCTGCTCTTCGACGATCGATGCCGGGACGGGAACCTCGACGAGCTCAACGAGCTTGTCCAGGACCTTGTCGCGGGCCTCGACGCCCTGTTCAACAACCTTGGACTCGGCGGCCTGCTTGGCGAGGTCCTCACGGAGTTCGGCCAGGGTGTCGAATTCGCTGGCGAGCTGGGCGAAGTCGTCGTCGGCGACGGGGAGCTCGCGCTCCTTGACGGCCTTGACGGTGACCTTGACCTGGGCGGACTCGCCGGCGTGCTCGCCGCCGACCAGCGTGGTGTCGAAAATGGCGTCCTCGTCGGCGCTGAGGCCTGTGACGGCCTCGTCGAGGCCTTCGAGCATGGTGCCGGCGCCAACCTGGTAGGACAGGCCGGAGGCGGAGTCAACGTCGGCGCCGTCGATCGAGGCTGCGATGTCGATCGTCAGGAAGTCGCCATCGGCGGCCGGACGGTCCACAGACTTCAGCGTGCCGAAGCGGCCGCGGAGCTCGTCCAGGGCCTTGTCGACGTCGGTGTCCGAGGACTCGGCGGCGGCGACCTCAACCTTGATGCCGGCGTACTCCGGCAGTTCGATCTCGGGGCGGATGTCAACCTCGGCGTGGAACTTGAGTTCGCCATCGGTGGCGGACGGGTCCGGCACCTCGGTGATCTCGACCTCGGGACGGCTCAGGGGGCGGATGCCGGTTTCCTGCACCGCGGCCTGGTACCAGCCGTTGAGGCCTTCGTTGATGGCCGTCTCCAGGACGTAGCCGCGGCCAACGCGCTGGTCAATGAGCTTGGAGGGGACCTTGCCCTTGCGGAAACCGGGGACCTGGATCTGCGAAGCAACAGTCTTGTATGCCTCTGCGATGCTGGGCTTCAATTCCTCAAAGGGGACCTCAACATTGAGCTTGACCCGCGTGGGGGTGAGGTTCTCGACAGCGCTCTTCACAGTCTAAGTACTCCTGGTGTGGGGGGTATGGGGTTCTGCATTGCCACGTGCTGGCAGTGCTTGCAGAGTCGGGGTGACAGGATTTGAACCTGCGACTTCCTGCTCCCAAAGCAGGCGCTCTAGCCAAGCTGAGCTACACCCCGTAAGTGCACAGAACAGTCTACGGTCATACTGAGCCGATTTGCACATTTGACACCGGGGCCCTGAATTGGGTTTAGTTGTATCCGGCTTGAACAGCCGACCGGAAGTTTTGCTGGAGTTCCAGTAAGTTCCCGGGGACGTAGCTTAATGGTAAAGCCTCAGTCTTCCAAACTGATTACGCGGGTTCGATTCCCGTCGTCCCCTCGGAAATATGACGAAAAAAGCCCCTCTGCGGAGGGGCTTTTTTCGTGTCGGCTTCACGCCGCGCAGAGAGGGCCGCAGGACACCGGACCCGAGGGCCGGAATCGTGTCCAAAGGCGCCCCGGGCGGCGAGCCGCGGCGACGGGGTGCCGGGTCAAGCCTGCTGGCACCGCGGACACCAGTACAGTTTCCGCGCAGCCAATTCCGTGAGCGCCACGGGCGTGCCGCAGTCACGGCAGTCCAGCCCGTGTCGCCGGTAGACGAAGTGCGCGTGGTCCGGGTCCGGCAGCGCGGCCCCGTTCCAGTACCGCGGCGGCGTGGTGATGATCCGGCCGTCCCGGACGCCGTCGGACATCATCGCCGCGGTATCGTCCCAGAGCCGGCGGGCCGCGGCCGGTGACAGTTCGGCCCCGGGCAGCCAGGGGTTGAGCCGCTGCCGGAACAACAGTTCGGCCCGGTAGACGTTCCCGACGCCGGCAATCACCTTTTGGTCCATGAGCAGCCCCGCGACCGGTGTGCGTTTGGCCGCCACCGTGGCGATGAATGTGTCCCGGTTGTCTATCCGGTTACGCAGCGGGTCAGGGCCGAGCCGCGCCAGCACCGCCGCCGCCTCCGCCTCCGTGATCGCCTCGCACGTGGTGGCACCGCGCAGATCCGCCCAGCCGTGTCCGCCCACCAGCCGGACGCGGACGGCGCCAACCGGTTCCGGCGGCCCTTCGTATGCAGACGACGCAGCCGCAACACCGACCGGTTCAGCCGGGCCGCCGTCGTCGTAGACCTCCCGCTCCCCCACCTTCCGGGGCGCACCGATGCTGGAGGCGCCGCGGAAGCTGGCGTCGCCGCCGAAATCCCAGGCGCCGTAGAGGCCCAGGTGGACATGCAGGAGAAGCCCGTGCTCGAACTCGAGGAAGAGGTGCTTGCCGTGCGCGGTCGCGGAGGTCATGACGTGGCCGTCCAGCAAGGCGGCGCCCGGGGCGAACCGCCCCTGCGGGCTCGAGACCCTCAGCCTCTCCCCCGCGAAAACGTCACCGAACTGGCGCGCCAGCCGGTGGACGGAATGCCCTTCCGGCACTAGTCGACGACCTCGCCGGTGCGCTCGTACGTGGCGATCTTGCCGATCCTGCGGACGTGGCGCTCGTCGTTGCTGAACGGCTCCGTCAGGAAGGCCTCGATGATGTCAGTGGCCTCTTCGACGCTGTGCTGGCGGCCGCCGACGGCGACGACGTTGGCGTCGTTGTGTTCCCGGGCGAGCTGCGCCGTGGACAGGTTCCATGCCAGCGCGGCGCGGACGCCCTTGACCTTGTTTGCTGCGATCTGCTCGCCGTTGCCCGAGCCGCCGAGGACGATGCCCAGGGCATGGGTTCCGGCTTCCTGGTCCGCGACAACAGCGAGGGCGGCGTTGATGCAGAACGAGGGGTAGTCATCCAGGGCGTCGTAGACCTTGGGTCCGTGGTCCACCACCTCGTAGCCCTTGGCGCTGAGGTGGCTGACAAGGTGGGCGCTGAGCTCCATGCCGGCGTGATCGGTGGCAATGTGCACGCGGGGGAAGTCAGAATTGGTCACGGCTGTTCCGTTCAGTTGCGGCGCCAGACGGCGGCCGGGGGCGGGTTGGGGTCTGATCCAAGCGTACTAGGCCGAGTCTTCCGGGACGGTGCTCCCGCTGGTCGGAGGCCTCACCGGACTATCGTGTTACACAGAGGCCTGTTCTTGCCAACCGGGCGCCGATGCGGCCGTCCCTCTGCCGCACCGCCCCGATTGCTCCTAGAATGGCGCCAATGGATCCCGTCACACCGGCATACGCCCGGCTCCGCAGCGCCGTCACTGAACTCCTCAACGCCCACGACCTGGCCGGCGTCATAGCCCACGGGGCTCCGGACACAGAGTACGACCCGGAGATGGAGGACTTCGCCGCGCTGATAACGGCCGGCGGGGCGATTACGCCGGAGGCTGTGGCCGCAGTCTGGCACAAGTGGTTCGGTGACCCTTCAGAGCCACCGGGCCAGCCGACCCCGGGCATGGACGCCCTGGCGGCCGACTTGCAGGCTGTTCAAAGCGGCTTCCTTCAGTACTAGCCGTGCGGTACTGGCTGCCGGCGGGCTACACGGCGGGCGTCTCGCCGTTCCGCCGGGCCCGGTCCGCCACCCGGGACAGCGTTTGGGCAATGTTGTCCGCCGCGGTGGCGCTTCCGCCGCTCACCGCCAGCCGGCGCCCGTCCGAGCGGTCGATGACCACCGCGGGGCCGCTGCTGACCAGCATCGCCGTGGTGTTGCCGTGGATCCGGTATCCCCACCCGCCATAGTCCGCCGCGGTGACGTCCCTGGGCGTGGCGGCGTCGATGGCCGCGGCCGGAACATCCATCACCCGGACGAACCCTGCTGCGAAGACGTGCAGGCCGCTGCGGTCCACCCGGATCCTGGCCACCAGGAACGCCGCCACCACCAGGGCCGCAGCCACCAGGAGTACGGACAGCCACGGCACGGCAATGGTGAAAAGGGCGGCAGGCAGCAGCGTCGCGATGCCCAGCATGACGAAGATCGAGCTGCGGGCGTGGACCCAGAGGCTTACCCGGTCCCTGGCCAGTTCCGGATCCTGTTCGCGTTCGAGGGCCTGGCGCATGCCGAGGTCGTCATCGACAGACCAGCGTTCGTCTGCCTTGAAGACCATGCCCATGACGAAGCCCATGGCGAGGGCTGCACCGCTTCCCAGGGCCAGGACCGAGGCGTCCACATGGGAGCCCCGCGCGTCGGGCAGTCCCAGCTGGCCCACGAGGGCGGCGGCGAGGACGGTGGTGACGAAGAGGCTCAAGGCAAACCCGGCGCCCATCATGATCCGGCGCATCATCACAGGCCTGGACAGCGGCACGGCCTGCAGCAGCACGGCCCAGCCCACCACTACGATCAGCGCGGCGCTGGCGCCCACGAAGACGCCGAACGGCGCGAAGTCCACGGCGCCGGCGTCGGTCCAGCGGACGGCCAGCGGCTCGGGCAGCTCAGGGCGCAGCAGAAGCGCGCACACCACGAATCCGGCCGCCAGCACCATGGGGAACCCGATGGCAAAACGCATGGCCCTGACATCGACCGAGTCCCGAAGCTTTCCCATACTCCAACGCTACCCCGGCCGCGCCTGCCGCGACGGGAGGTATCGGCGCAGGCCAGGGTCCGACCCGGTGCCTCAGCGCGGATTCCGGGACGCGACGCTCAAGGCACCGTTCAAGGACAAAGGGAGCGGGCTAACTTGCCACGGGCCGCTGACGTGAAAGAATAATTTCACAGTATCGTCGGCGGCTGCGGCCGGCCGGCAGTATCCATCTTCTTCTGGAGGCCCCTTTGCCCGGTATGAACCTGACCCGCGCCGAAGCCCGCGAGCGCGCCGCCCTGATCGACGTCGACTCCTATGAGGTCAGCCTTGACCTGACGCGCGGCGATAAAGTGTTCGGCTCCACCACTGCCGTGAAGTTCCGGGCCAAGCCGGGCTCGTCGACCTTCATCGACGCAGTGACCCACGCCGTGCACAGCGTGAGCCTCAACGGCCGCGAACTGGACCCGGCCGAGGTCTCCGACGGGATCCGCATCCAGCTCCCGGACCTGGCGGCCGAGAACCACCTGCTCGTGGTTGCCGACGCGCCCTACATGAACACCGGCGAAGGCCTGCACCGCTTCGTGGATCCTGTGGACAACGAGGTCTACCTGTACACCCAGTTCGAGGTCCCGGACTCGCGGCGCATGTTCGCCGTCTTCGAACAGCCCGACCTCAAGGCCAGCTTCACGTTCACCGTCACCGCCCCCTCGCACTGGGATCTCGTCTCCAACTCCCCCACCCCGGTGCCGGTTCCGACCCTCCCCGGCGAGGACGGGGGCGCCCGCTCCGTCTGGGAGTTCACCCCCACTCCGCGGCTCTCCTCCTATGTCACCGCCCTGATCGCCGGGCCGTACCAGTCGGTGCGCAGCGAGGTCACCTCGGCGGAAGGCCGGGTCACTCCCTTGGGCATCTTCGCCCGCAAGTCGCTCATGCAGTACCTCGATGCCGAGAACATCTTCGAGCTCACCCGGCAGGGCTTCGAATTCTTCGAGGCCCAGTTCGGCTGCCCGTACCCGTTCGAGAAGTATGACCAGCTCTTCGTGCCCGAGTTCAACGCCGGTGCCATGGAAAACGCCGGGGCGGTCACCATCCTGGAAGGCTACGTCTTCCGCGGCAAGGTCACCGACGCCCAGGTGGAACGCCGCGCCATCACCGTGCTGCACGAGCTCGCGCACATGTGGTTCGGTGACCTCGTGACGATGCGCTGGTGGAATGACCTCTGGCTCAACGAGTCCTTCGCCGAGTACATGTCCCACCTGGCCGCCGTGGAGAACACCGAGTTCGACCACGCCTGGACCACCTTCGCCTCCGTGGAGAAGTCCTGGGCGTACCGGCAGGACCAGCTGCCCACCACCCACCCGATTTTCGCCGAGATCAACGACCTCCAGGATGTCGAGGTGAACTTCGACGGCATCACGTACGCCAAGGGCGCCTCGGTGCTGCGCCAGCTCGTGGCCTGGGTGGGCCCGGAGGAATTCATGTCCGGGGTGCGCGAGTACTTCAGCAAGCACGCCTGGCAGAACACCGAGCTCAGCGACCTCATGGCCGAACTCGAGAAGGCCAGCGGCCGTGACCTCGAAAAGTGGGGGCAGCTCTGGCTGGAGACCGCCGGCGTCAACACCCTGACGCCGGAGATCTCGGCCAACGCGGACGGCACCATCGGCTCCTTCGCCATCGTGCAGTCGGCGATCGAGAGCGAGCCGACGCTGCGCCCACACCGCCTGGCCGTCGGCTTCTACAACCTCAACGGGGCCGGCAAGCTGGAGCGCGTGCACCGGGTGGAGCTCGACGTCGACGGCGAGCGCACCGACGTCCCGGCCCTGGCCGGCCTGGCCCAGCCGGACCTGGTCCTGCTCAACGACGACGACCTCGCCTACGCCAAGGTCCGCCTGGATCCGAAGTCGCTCGCCACCGCGACGGCCCACCTGAAGGACTTCAGCCAGAGCCTCCCCCGCACCCTTGTCTGGGGATCGGCCTGGGACGCGGCGCGCGACGGCGAATCCCCGGCCCGCGGGTACGTGGACCTGATCCTGGCCAACATTGCCGAGGAATCCGATTCCTCCGTGATCCTGGTCCAGCTCCGGCAACTGGCCACCACGCTGACCTTCTATGTGGCCGAGGAGCACAAGGAGGCCACGGCCGTGGCCGCCACCGATAGGCTCTGGGATCTCGCCTCGTCCGTGCCGGCAGGTTCGGACGCCCAGCTGCAGTTCGTGAAGTCCTACGCCCTGCTGGCCCGCAGCGCTGGCCAGCTGGACACGGTGTCCGGGCTGCTGGACGGCTCGCTCACCCTCGACGGGCTGAGCGTGGACCAGGACCTGCGCTGGGAGCTGCTGGCGTCCCTCGTGGCAGGCGGCCGCGCCGGGCAGGAACGGATCGACGAGGAACTGGGGCACGACAACACCTCCAACGGCCAGAACGCGGCGGCCCTGGCCAAGGCCGCCATCCCCACTCCGGAAGCCAAGGCCGAAGCCTGGGAGTCGATTGTGGTCAAGGGCGATCTGTCCAACGCCCTGCAGGGCTCCGCGGTGGCCGGTTTCACCCGGGTCCTGGACACGTCCCTGCTGGAGCCGTACGCCGAGAAATACTTCGAAGCCGTCCCGGGCATCATGGCCAACCGCACCCACGCGCTCGCCTCGCAGATCGTCGTCGGGCTCTACCCGGCCCAGCTGACCACGCAGGCCACCGTGGACCGGACGGATGATTTCCTGGCCTCGCTTCCGGAGGACAGCTCGGCGCTGCGCCGGATGATGCTGGAGAACCGCGACGGCGTGGAACGCTCCCTGCGGGCCCGCCAGGCCGACGTCGACTAGGAAAGTCACCGTTGCCCCGGCAATCCTGGAACCCCGGCGCCGCCCCCGTGCGGCGCCGGGGTTCCGGCGTTCTAGGCTGGAGTCATGAGCCTTGACGAACACCGCTACGCACTGACCGTCCGCTGGACCGGGAACCTCGGGGCCGGGACCTCCACGTACCGCGGCTACTCACGCGACCACGACGTCGAGATCCCCGGGCTGCCGGTGTTGCGCGGCTCCGCCGATCCGACCTTCCACGGGGACCGGGAGCGCTACAACCCCGAACAGCTGCTCCTGGCCGCGCTCTCGCAGTGCCACATGCTCTCCTTCCTGCACGTGGCCGTGAAGCACGGGGTGGTGGTGACGGCCTATGAGGACCGCGCCGAGGCCCTGATGCGGACCAACCGGGACGGCAGCGGGCAGTTCGAATCCGTCACGCTGAAGCCCAGGGTGACCCTGGCGGGACCGGCGGCCCCGGATCTCCTGGAGGAGCTTCACGTCGAGGCCAACAAGGTCTGTTTCATCGCCCGCAGCGTCAATTTCCCGGTACTGCACCAGCCCACGGCCGTGGTGGAGGGCCAGGCGGACTGACCACGTTCCGCCTGACCACGTTCCGCCTGAACACGTTCCGCCGGGCCCGTCAGCCGCGTCGGCCGGGCCCGGCTGAGGCCTCTGCTCTGTACTCGGCCACGATCCGGCGTTCCGTCTCCGGGCTCATCCCGGCTTTGCGTTCGCGGCCGAGCCCGCGGCGGCGTTCGTCCTCCAGCGTGTCCCGCAGGGTGTCCATCCAGGGCCGGATGTGCAGTCCGGCCGCCCGGGCAGCGTCATTACTGCGGGCCGCGAAGCCCTCGTGGCCTGGCGGCAGCCACAGCGGCAGCGAGTCCGGACCGGCCCAGTAGTTCGCGCCGTGGGACGCCAGCCAGTCCCCGGGGGCGACAACCGCCTCCGACTCGGCGTCGGCGAGTTGACGCGTTTCCTCCAGGTAGGCGGCAAAGGGAACCGGCTCGCCGACGGCGTTCAGCGCCCCGGTGGTGCCGTTTTCGGCGGCGGTGAGGATCCAGGACGCGAGGTCGCGGACGTCGATGATCTGGGTGGCGTTGGCGGGGATGTCCGGAACCAGGACAGGATCGTCGTCCCGGGCAAAACGGGCCGGCCAGTACCCGTAACGGTCGGAGCCGTCCCCGGGTCCGCCGATCAGGCCGGCGCGGCAGAGGTGCGCCGTGTCCCCTGCCAGTTCCCGGGTCCAGTGCTCGATCGCGGACTTGGCTTCCCCGTAGTTGTCCATCGTCAGTTCCGTGCCCGGAGCCAGCGCTGGGAGCAGCTCAGCGTCTTCGGCGGCGCCGGCCACAGAATGGTCCGCGTAGACCGAGCAGCTGGAGATGAAGGTCCAGTGCCGGGCCGAGCCGGCCAGCGCCTCTAGCGCCTCCCGCGCCTGGTCAGGGTCCCGCGAAACGTCGACGACGGCGTCCCACGCGCCGCTGCCGGCGGCCCCCTCGTAGGCGGCCTTTCCCTGCGTGCGGTCCGCGCGCAGCCAGGCGGCGCCGTCGGGCGGTGCGGAGGCCGTGCCACGCGCGAGACAGGTGACGTCGTGGCTGGCGGCCAAGGCCTGCCGGGCTATTTCGGCTGAGAGGAAGGCGGTGCCGCCAAGGACCAGGATGCGCATGGGGCCACGCTACGGCGCTAATGTTGACGTAGACCAGAGTGTTATGCGCCCGGCGAACGCCGGCCGCCTATCCGGATGCCCAGCCCCGCTGGCGGCAGCCGGGGACGAAGCAACAAGGAGTTTTCCCCCACCGATGATCAGCCTGACCACCATCGAACCAATCACCGCTCAAGAAATCGCCGCCGTCAATCTGCCGGGCGCCCTGATAGCCCTGGGGATCGGCGTCGCCGTGTGGCTGCTGGCGTCCTTCGTGATCGCCGGAATCACCAAGCGTGTCGCCGAGGGCAGCACATTCTTCAAGAAGCGGCATTTCCGCTGGGTGTCCCCCGCTCTGCGGGCACTGGACCACGAGCGCCGGGTCCAGCGGGCCCACACCATTGGCGCACTGCTCAACAGCGTTGTCGGCGTCCTGGTGGCCGTCCTCACCATCGTGTACGTGCTCAAATACCTGAACGTGGACATTGCACCGCTGCTGACCAGCGTCGGTATCCTCGGTATCGCCATCGGCTTCGGCGCCCAGCAGCTGATCCGCGACTTCCTGGCCGGCATCTTCATCACGCTCGAGGACCAGTACGGGATCGGCGATGTCATCGAAACCTCCGAGGTTGTGGGCACGGTGGAGGCCATGAACCTGCGGATCACGCGCGTCCGCGCGGATGACGGCACCATCTGGTACCTGCGCAACGGCGAAATCCTGCGCGTGGGCAACCGTTCCCAGGGCAATTACATCGCGCCGTCTGCCCTGCCGGCCGAAGAGGCCGATGCCACGCCCCAGCAGCAGGCCGGAGAATAGAGCCATGACGATTCCCAGCGCCGGCGAACCACGCCAGCCCAGGCAACTGCTGCAGAACGATCCGTTCAGCCAGCCCGGCTACACCGACAACTTCTATGACGCCGTGGGTGGCCACAAGACTTTCGTGAAGCTCGTCGACGTCTTCTACGACGGCGTCGCGACCGATGCGCTGCTGCGCGCCATGTACCCGGAAGAGGACCTCGGCCCGGCCAAGCGGCGCTTCCTGATGTTCCTGGAACAGTACTGGGGCGGGCCCACCACCTACGGCGAGGAGCGCGGGCACCCCCGGCTGCGGATGCGCCACATGCCGTTCCGGGTGACGCCGGAGGCCAAAGAACGCTGGCTGTTCCACATGCGCGCCGCGGTGGACGCCCTGGAGCTGCCGCCGTTGTACGAGGGAACGCTCTGGGACTACATGGAGCGGGCGGCCCTGTCCATGGTGAACAGCCCGTCGGAGGCCTGAGCGCGGACGGTGTCTGGAGCTTGCCTGAAGCTTTTGCTGAAGCTTCCTAGAGACCCGTGCCGGTCCGGACCAGCACGTGGCCGCGGGTGCCGCTGAGCCGGAACCAGCGTCCGGCCCGGTACAGCCTTTGTTCGCCGTCGAACAGGAAGCCCAGGGTCAGCCCGGCGAAAGCGGCGCCGGCCGGCAGGCCGCCGGCGTCGGGCAGTTCCCGGCCCCAGACCGTGGCCCGGGCGTTGTTGACGATCAGCGCCCCCGGCTTGTCCGGGATGAGCGCGGCGATCTCCCTGATGCCGGCCTCGGCGGCGGCCCGCAGTTTGCTGTCCTGAACGGTGCCGAGCAGTTCCCAGCCGGCCCGCGGCGCCCCGATCCCGGCCCACGACTCGCTGACGGTCACCGGCGGGACGGGAAGTTCGACGTCGTGCTCCCCCGCCCGCGCCAAACGGTCCAGCACGGCGGACAGCGGCACTGTCACGTCAGTGTCCGCCGGCTGTGCCAGCGCCATGGTCCGCAGCCCCAGGATGGTGGGCGTGGATTCACCCAGGAGCCGGGGCCGCAGGACGCAGACGTAGGCGGCCAGGACCGGGCCAGCGGCCTGGAGCCGGATGGCGCCGTCGTCAATGGACTTGGCGCGCGTGGCGAAGGTGCGCAGGTCATCGAGATCGCGGGGATCGGAGAACTGCAGGGGCTGGGTTAGGACATCAGACACACTACCGACTCTACCGGCTGCGCTTCTTTGGAGCGGCGCCCCATTTTTGAGCAGTGTCACAGTGCCGTCTAGAGTCAGACCATGACTGAAGCCGAAGCCGGACTGGGGCTCCCGACCCAGAACCCCACCTCCTCGCTCATCCAGCTCCTCAACCTCGGCGAGCTCGAGGGCGCGCGGACGGACGAGGACATCTTCATGGGTCCCTCCCAGCAGCAGCCCGGGCAGCGCGTCTTCGGCGGCCAGGTGCTGGCGCAGTCCCTGATCGCCGGCAGCCGCACCGTCGACCCGGACCGCAGTGTCCACTCCATGCACGGGTACTTCCTCCGCCCGGGAGACGCCAACCAGCCGATCACCTTCGGGGTGCAGCGCCTGCGCGACGGCCGGTCGTTCTCGGCCCGCCGCGTCCACGCCTACCAGGACGGCATGCCCATCCTGTCGATGATCGCGTCCTTCCAGGCCGAGGACGAGGGGATCGAGCACCAGTCCGAGATGCCCGCCGGGATCCCGGACCCTGAATCGTTGCCCAGCACCGCGGACCTGCTGGGCCAGGTCGACCATCCCGTGGCCCGGCACTGGGCCTACGAGCGGCCGTTCGATATCCGCCACGTCGATCCCGCGCTGTATGTCTCGGCCAAGGGGCCCAAGGAGGCACGCAACGCCGTCTGGATGAAGACCTTCGGCCCCATGCCCGACGACGCCGGCCTGCACCGGGCCGCCCTGGCCTACGCAAGCGACTACACCCTGCTGGAGTCCGTCCTCCGCAGGCACGGGATGAGCTGGATTACGCCCGGGATGTCCGTGGCGAGCCTGGACCACGCGATGTGGTGGCACCGGCCGGTCAGGGTGGACGACTGGCTCCTGTACGTCCAGGAGTCCCCCAGCGCCCAGGGCGCCCGGGGCCTCGCCACCGGCAAGATCTTCAGCCGGGACGGCCGGCACGTCGCGACGGTGGCCCAGGAAGGCATGGTCCGCGTCCCGAACGACTTCAAGAACACCGTGAACGGCGCCGTGCGGGCCGCCGTCTAATCCAGAGTGCTGCAGCACCAGATGCGCAAGGCCGAGCGTAGCTAGCTCGCCCGTCCGCTGGCCGGCACGAAGACTCCCAGGGCACACAAAAGCCGGCTCCTCACGCTGAACTGCAGCGCGGGGAGCCGGCTTTTTCGTGGCGCTGTAAGCCTTGCGGGCTTAGTCGCGGGTGAGGCGGCGGTGCGTGACGCGGTGCGGCTTGGCCGCGTCCGGGCCCAGGCGCTCCACCTTGTTCTCCTCGTAGGACTCGAAGTTGCCCTCGAACCAGTACCACTGGGACGGGTTCTCCTCGTCGCCTTCGTAAGCCAGGATGTGGGTGGCCACCCGGTCCAGGAACCAGCGGTCGTGCGAGACCACCACGGCGCAGCCCGGGAATTCGAGCAGGGCGTTTTCGAGGCTGCTGAGGGTTTCGACGTCGAGGTCGTTAGTCGGTTCGTCGAGCAGCAGCAGGTTGCCGCCCTGCTTGAGGGTCAGCGCCAGGTTGAGGCGGTTGCGCTCACCACCGGAGAGCACCCCGGCCTTCTTCTGCTGGTCCGGGCCCTTGAAACCGAAGGCGGCCACGTAGGCGCGGGACGGCATTTCGACGTGGCCGACCTGGATGTAGTCGAGGCCGTCGGAGACGACTTCCCAGAGGGTCTTGTTCGGGTCGATGCCGCCACGGCTCTGGTCGGCGTAGGAGATCTTGACGGAATCGCCGATCTTCAATTCGCCGCCGTCGAGCGGTTCCAGGCCCACGATGGTCTTGAAGAGCGTGGACTTGCCGACGCCGTTGGGGCCGATGACGCCGACGATGCCGTTGCGGGGCAGGGTGAAGGACAGTCCGTCGATCAGGGTGCGGTCATCGAAGCCCTTCTGGAGATCCTTGGCCTCCAGCACGAGTCCGCCGAGGCGCGGTCCCGGCGGGATCTGGATCTCTTCGAAGTCGAGCTTGCGGGTGCGGTCGGCCTCGGCGGCCATTTCCTCGTAGCGGGCCAGACGGGCCTTGGACTTGGTCTGGCGTCCCTTGGCGTTGGACCGGACCCATTCGAGTTCCTCAGTCAGGCGCTTGGCCTGCTTGGCGTCCTTCTTGCCCTGGACTTCCAGGCGGGCGCGCTTCTTCTCCAGGTACGTGGAGTAGTTGCCCTCGTACGGGTAGAGGTGGCCGCGGTCCACTTCGGCGATCCACTCGGCCACGTGGTCGAGGAAGTACCGGTCGTGGGTGACGGCGAGGACGGCGCCGGGGTAGCTGGAGAGGTGCTGCTCGAGCCACAGCACGCTCTCGGCGTCGAGGTGGTTGGTGGGCTCGTCGAGGAGCAGCAGGTCCGGCTTCTGGAGCAGGAGCTTGCAGAGGGCGACGCGTCGGCGCTCACCACCGGAGAGCAGGGTGACGTCGGCTTCCGGCGGCGGGCAACGGAGGGCGTCCATGGCCTGTTCCAGCTGGGAATCGAGGTCCCAGGCATCGGCGGCGTCAATCGCTTCCTGCAGCTGACCCATTTCCTCAAGGAGGACATCGTAGTCAGCGTCGGGGCTGGCCATTTCCTCGGAGATCTCGTTGAAGCGCTGGATCTTGCCGATGATTTCGCCGACGCCTTCCTGGACATTGCCCAGGACAGTCTTGTCTTCGTTCAGCGGCGGCTCCTGCAGGAGGATGCCTACCGAGTAGCCGGGGCTGAGCCGGGCCTCGCCGTTGGAGGGAGTGTCCAGGCCTGCCATGATCTTCAGAATGGTGGACTTACCGGCACCATTCGGGCCGACAACGCCAATCTTGGCCCCCGGGAAGAAGGACATGCTTACGTCGTCAAGGATGAGTTTTTCGCCGACAGCCTTACGGGCCTTGGTCATTGTGTAGATAAATTCCGCCATGCCTACAAATCTAGTGGTTCGGCCGGGATAACTCACATTCCATAAGCCGCGATGCGCCCCCGGGACGGCCCGGTTGCCGCTGCCGTTGCCGTTGCTGTCGCTTCATTGGCCCCGGCTGCACCGGCCGCCGTGCCCGGCCGTTCCCGGCCATGGACGGATCGGTTCAGTCCTGGACGCCCACGAGGCAGCCGCCCGAGGCCAAGATCGGCACCACGCTGACGGCGACGCTGCCGTGGCGGATCTGGGCAACGACGCAACTCCTGCCATCTCGCACACCGGCCTCGACGGCGTCGGCAGCCAGGCCCGTGGGTGTCCGGCTGGCGGTGACTTCCACGTCGCCGGCTGGGATCCCGGCGTTGACCAAAGACTCGCGGATGCCCGCTGTTTCGGGCTGGCCCCCGCCGCGGACGGCGGTGTCCAGGACCGACTCGACCTTGGATTTCATGTCGGGCCCGGATGTCCCGGCCCCGCCGCCGCGCGCCTGCCCAGCCGGGGGTGGGGAAGCTGCGGAAGTCGCGCCTTCAGAATGCCCGGCTCCAGAGGCCTCGACTCCGCTGCCGCCGGTCGGCGTCGCCCCAGCAGAAGCGTTGGGGAGAAGCACGAGCAGGAGCACGAGCAGGAGCGGCACGACGGTTGCGGCCCCTGGAACTTTCCTGCCGCCGCGGCGGCGTTGGGCCCCGCCCGTGGCGGTAGTAGCCGCCCCCGGTTCCGCAGCGGCGGCCGCCGCGGGTCCTGCGCCGATGCTGGCATGTTGCATCCGGCCATCTTGCCACGCTGTGGTGCCCGGTCCGGCGTCCTGGGTATGGTCCACCGGCCCACGGGATTCAGGCTGCGGCCCCTTTCAGTTCGCCGGTTTCCTGGTCCACCTCCTCTTCCTCGCCACTCGCGTCACTGATGAAGGTGGCACGGGGCCCGCCGTCGTCATCCCCGCCAGCATCACCGTCTGTGTCCCCGGCTGTATCCCCTGGCTGGGTCTGGGGTCCGCCGTCATCGCCGTCCCCACTACCGGGTGCACCAGGGGCACCGGAGCCGGCGGCCGCCTGGATTCCGGTTCCGGATGAGCGGATGAAGTTGGCAGTGCCCCACATGAGGTCGTGGCCGACTGACTCCGCGTTAATTTCGGCGTCGTGGTAGACCCTGCCGTCCTTTTCCCAGCTGCGCATCTTCAGCCGGCCAACCACGATGACCCGCTGGCCTTTCTTGATGCTGCAGCCGATGTTGCCGGCCAGTTGCCGGTATCCCTGGACAGTGAACCAGTTGGTGTTGCCGTCCACCCAGGTGCTGGAACCGCGGTCGTAACGGCGCTCGGTGGCGCCGAACCGGAAGGACGCCGTGGCCACGCCACCGGGGGTGGTTGCGCTTCTGATCTCCGAGGCGACGAAGCCACGGACCGTAATGTTGTCGCTCATTCTCATGTCCTGTCTCGAATTGTCGTGCCCAGCCGGGCAGTTCCAGCTTCCCGCCGCGGGCCGCCGCCGGGGAGGGCCCGGCTGTGCCATGTGGAAAACTTCCTGCAGTGGCGATGGTGGTGTGTTGAATGGTCCGGGCCGCAGGACCGGCCACCGTCCAGGGTTGACCGGTTGACCCCCACCGGCCGTCCGGCACTGTAAACTTTTTGAGGCGTCCCCCGGCAGCGGCCGGTGGGTGCCACCGTGCCCCAGTAGCTCAGGGGATAGAGCAGCGGCCTTCTAATCCGCCGGTCGGGGGTTCGATTCCCTCCTGGGGCACAAGAGAGCGGCTCTGACCTGCGACAACGCAAGGGTCAGGGCCGCTTCCCATTTCAACCAGAACGTCAGATCCACTTGTTGTGCTTGAACGCCAGGAACAGGATCCCGCCCATGACCACCATGAGTCCGAGTGCCATCGGATAACCGAAAATCCAGTCGAGCTCAGGCATTGCGCGGAAGTTCATGCCGTAGATCGACGCGATCAACGTCGGCGCGAACAGGATCGCAGCCCACGACGAGATCCGCTTGACTTCCTCGTTTTGGGCGAAGCTCGACTCCGTCAGGAGCCGCATTTCGTCGTTCTGCCGCTGCGCCACAAGGGCTGCGTTGACGGCCAACGCATTTTGCAGCAAGGCACGGAAGGCAGACACCCGCTCCCCCAGCCTGATGGCGTGATCCAGGACGTCGCGGAAATGGTCCTGCAGTTCGGGGTTCGGCACCCCGTCCGGTCCGCTGCCCATAAGGGCCTGCAGGATTCCAGCCAGAGGGGCCGTCGCACGCTGGAACGTGATGACCTGGCGGGAGAGCTCATAAATCCTGCGCGACACCCCTGGATCGGCGGCGAACAGGTCATCTTCGATTTCATCGATGTCGTTTTCCAGCCCCGCGGCCACCGGCTCATACTCGTCCACCACCTGGTCCAGAATCGCGTACAAGACCGCATCCGGACCGAGCGCCAGGAACTCCGGCTCGGACTCCATGCGCCGGCGCACCCGGGCAAGATCGGGAGACTCTGCCCGGCGGACCGTCACCACAAAGTCCGGCCCGGCGAACACATGGATCTCGCCGAACTCGACCTTCTCCACTTCGTCCAGATAGCGGGCGGGCCGCAGAACCAGGAACAAAGTTTCGCCATAGTGTTCCAGCTTGGCGCGCTGGTGGCCGGCGAGCGCGTCCTCCACGGCCAGGTGGCTGAGGTCGAATTCCTCGGCCACCGAGCGCAGCTCATCAGGCTCCGGCCGGTACAGCCCGATCCAGGCCATGCCCTGGCGCTGCCGCAGGAGAAAATAGGTCTCCTCGAGGCCTTCCGGGTCGGCGGTCCGGTGACCGTCCACGTAGACGGCGTTATCAATAATGGTCACGGCCGCGCCTCCTCTTCAAGGCAATCCCTTGGCTGTGACGTTATACCGTGCCCGGGCCGGTGCCAACAGGCCGCCCTGGCCCACAACCGCCTTCGGATTGCCGGGGACAATGAGAGCGCGACGGCGCTCGCCCGGACCCCGGCCGGCAAAGTTTCCGGCGTGGGCGGTGCGTCCGACCGGCGCGCCCAACTGCCAGGCCACTCCAACCCATCAGCACGCTTAGTATTGAATGGACCGGGAGGCCGCAAGAGAATGTCTATGCGCCCTGCCCGCAATCGAAAGGTACGGCCGCTATGACCGAGACACCCCGAAGCTTCGACACCAACAATGCCGACGACGCCCTGACCACGCAGCCCCCGGGCGCCGCTGACGCCACGTCCGGGACAGGTTCCGGGACCTCCGAGGTTGAAACATCCCGTTCAGGGGTGCCCGCGGCGCGCACTGAAACTTCCCGTGCAGACGTACCGGCGCCGGCCCCCGCCCCGGAAGCCCGCCAAGTCACCCGCGCGGGAATGGTCTGGGCCGCGGTTGCCTGCGCGCTGGTGGTGCTCATCGTGCTCATCGCCTTCATCCTGCAGAACCAGGAATACGTGCAGGTGAAGTTCTTTGGCCTCGAAGGATCGGTCCCGCTCGGCATGGCACTGTTCATCGCGGCCGTCGGCGGCGGCGTGCTGGTCGCCATCGCCGGAGCCGCCCGCATCATCCAACTGCGGCTCGCCGCGCACCGTGTCCGCCGCCAGGCCAGCGGCACCAACCTCCGTGGGTAATACAGCTGATATGTAGGAGTTCTTTGTCAAGAGGGCAAGGGTGAGCGGTCCAAGGCTGGTTTGTCTTGGACCGCTCTTTTGTGTCCGTTCCCTGGCCTGATCTGGATGGCTGGCGCGTCGTGAACGACGGCGCTGTCAGACTGATATGCG
>NZ_JBFTOC010000014.1:0-106676 GCF_056397785.1 Arthrobacter sp. 05L421 | reverse complement strand
CGGCCCGATCGTGGCAGTCACGGACTACATGAAGGCCGTGCCGGACCAGATCCGCCAGTTCCTGCCGAACGAGTTTGCCTCGCTCGGCGCCGACGGCTTCGGCTTCTCGGACACCCGCGCCGCGGCACGCCGCTTCTTCAAGAACGACATCCACTCGGTTGTGGTCCGTTCCCTGGAGATGCTGGCCCGCCGGGGCGAAGTGGATGCCCAGGCGCCTGCCCAGGCCATCGAGAAGTACCGCCTGCACAATGTCAATGCCGGCACCACCGGCAACGCGGGCGGCGACTCCTAACCGCGCTCCAGCGCAAAAGCGAACGTTCGACGGCGGTCCACACCTGTTGGTGGGGGCCGCCGTCGGGCGTTTAACGGCTCCGAGTCCCGGCGCGTTCCCGCCGCCTCCCTCCGCTGCCTCCCTCCGGGGGGCGGGCCGGCGGCGCTGTGACCCAAGGCAAAGCGAGTTGTAGCCTTCGCACAAATGGAGCTTGGACGGCGCGCCCCGTATGCTCAATGCATGGCAGAGCCGATCACCACTCCCGAAAAACGCAAGCCGGCCTCGAGGGCGATGACTCCGGAAAAAGCCGAGACCCTCAAGAAGCTCCGGGCCAGCGTGGGCCAGCTGTCGACGACGACGCTGCGCCAGCTGGAGAAGTCCCTGCCGTGGTACGGCCGGCTGAACTCGGATGAACGGTCCGCCCTGGGCATGGTGGCCCAGAACGGCATCGCAGCCTTCGTCACCTGGTACGAGCGGCCGAGCTCGCCGTCGTGGATCCTCTCCGACGTCTTCGGCACCGCGCCCACCGAGCTGACCCGCTCCATCAGCCTCCAGAAGGCGCTCCAGCTGATCCGGATCGTCGTGGAAGTCGTGGAGGACCAGGTCCCGGTGATCGCACCCGAGGCGGACCAAGGGGCCCTCCGGGAAGCCGTACTGCGCTACTCGCGGGAGGTCGCGTTCGCGGCCGCCGACGTCTACGCGCGCGCCGCGGAATCCCGCGGCTCCTGGGACACCCGCCTGGAGGCCCTGATTGTCGATGCTATCCTCCGTGGCGAAAACACCGACGCGCTGCGGTCCAGGATCGCGGCCCTGGGCTGGAAAGCACAGGAACGCTTCACCGTGATGGTGGGAAATTCCCCGTCGGAACCCAGCGCCAGCTACGTCAGCGAACTGCGGCGCACCGCGGGGCGCTTCGCCGAGGACGCCCTCGTGGGGATCCAGGGCGACCGTCTCATCCTGATCCTCGGCGGGGTCCATGACCGGGAGACCGCGTACCTGAAGCTCAGCGAACTCTTTGCCCCCGGCCCGGTGGTCTACGGCCCGGAGGCCGGTTCCCTCCTCGAAGCCAGCGGCTCCGCCCAGTCAGCCTTTGCCGGCCTCACCGCGGCCCGGGCGTGGCCTTCCGCGCCGCGGCCGGTGGCGGCCGATGACCTGCTCCCCGAGCGTGTGATCTCCGGCGACGACGCCGCCCGCCGCTCGCTGGTCAAGAACATCTACCGCCCGTTGCTGGCCGCCTCCAACGGCCTGGTGGAGACCCTGGGCACGTACCTCGAGCTGGGCCATTCACTCGAGGCGACGGCGCGCGAACTCTTCGTCCACGCCAACACGGTGCGCTACCGGCTCAAGCGCGTGTGCGACGTCACAGGCTGGGATCCGCTGCTGCCACGGGAGGCATTCGTGCTCCAGACCGCCCTTGTGGTGGGCCGGCTTTCGGCCCCGCCGAAGGCCCCCACGGAGCGGCAGCCTCCCCGCAACGGCTCCTGAACCGTTGTAGACTTCCTACAAACTGACCCAGTGAGCTTGGTGCATGAAAACACGAATGTTCACGCGGTAATTTGGAAAGCTGGTTACGTGCTTGCAATCGTTTGCCCTGGACAGGGCTCCCAGACCCCTGGTTTTCTGGCCCCCTGGCTGGAACTACCACCCGTCGCAGGCCTCCTGGCCTCCCTCAGCGAAATAGCAGGCATCGATCTCACCGCCCACGGCACCACCTCCGATGAGGAGACCATCAAGGACACTGCGGTAGCGCAGCCCCTGATCGTCGCCGCGGGCCTGGTGACCGCGAGCTCACTCTTCGACGTCGAACTCAGCACGCTGCCGGTCATCCTCGCCGGCCACTCCGTCGGCGAAATCACCGCGGCCTCGCTCGCCGGTGTGCTGACGGAAACCGAAGCCATGACGTTTGTCCGCGAACGCGCCAACAGCATGGCCGCCGCGGCTGCCGCCACCCCCACCGGCATGAGCGCCGTCGTGGGCGGCGACCCCGCGGACGTCCTGGCAGCCATTGGGGCGGCCGGAGCCACCGCCGCCAACGTCAACGGGGGCGGCCAGACCGTCGCCGCCGGCACCATGGAGCAGCTCAAGGCCCTGGCCGAGAACCCGCCGGCCAAGGCCCGGGTCATTCCGCTGAAGGTCGCGGGCGCGTTCCACACCGCGCACATGGCCCCCGCCGGCGCGGCCCTGCAGGCCCTGCGCCCGTCACTGCACCCCCAGAACCCGCTGGTTCCGCTGCTGTCCAACTTCGACGGCGCGGAAGTCACCGACGGTGCTGCCGCCGTCGACAGCCTGATCGCCCAGGTGTCCCGTCCGGTCCGCTGGGACCTCTGCATGGAGACGATGGTGCAGCGCGGGGTAACCGGCGTGATCGAACTGGCTCCCGCCGGAACACTGGCCGGCCTGGCCAAGCGCGGCATGCCCGGCGTCAAGACCGTCACCGTCAAGACCCCGGACGACCTCTCCGCGGCCCTGGCCCTATTTGCAGAACTGGAGGGAGGGGCATGAGCGTTCCCACTTTGAAGCAGGCGCCCGTCCAGGAAAACACCCGCATCATGGGTGTCGGCGCGTACCGGCCCAGCGTGATCGTGACTAACGATGACGTGTGCCAGTGGATCGATTCCTCGGATGAGTGGATCCGCCAGCGGACGGGCATCGTCACCCGGCACCGCGCGCCCGCCGATGTCAGCGTGATTGACATGGCCGAGGGCGCCGCACGTGAGGCACTGCAAAAGGCCGGCATCGAGGCCTCCCAGCTCGGCGCCGTGATCGTTTCCACGGTCACCCACCCGTACGCGACCCCCTCTGCTGCCGCGAGCCTCGCCGACCGCCTCGGCGCGACGCCGGCCCCGGCCTTCGACATCTCCGCGGCGTGCGCCGGTTACTGCTACGGCATCGCCCAGGGCGACGCCCTGGTGCGCTCCGGCGCGGCCGCCTACGTCCTGGTGGTCGGTGCCGAGAAGCTCTCCGACGTCATCGACAACACGGAACGGACCATCTCCTTCCTGCTCGGCGACGGCGCGGGCGCCGTCGTGATCGGCCCCTCCGACACGCCGGGCATCGGCCCGTCAGTGTGGGGATCGGACGGCAGCAAGTGGGATGCCATCGGCATGACCCACTCCATGCTGGACATCCGCGAGCTCGCCCTGACCGGCAAGCGCGGCGGCGCTGTCAGCGATGAGGAAGCGGCAGTGACCGACGCGTCCCTGTGGCCGACCCTGCGCCAGGACGGCCAGACCGTCTTCCGCTGGGCCGTCTGGGAGATGGCCAAGGTGGCCCAGCAGGCCCTCGACGCCGCCGGCATCCGGTCCGAGGACCTTGCCGCGTTCATCCCGCACCAGGCCAATATGCGCATCATTGACGAGATGGCCAAGAAGCTGCAGCTGCCGGAGACCGTCAAGATCGCCCGTGACATCGCCGACGCCGGCAACACCTCCGCGGCGTCCATCCCCCTGGCCACCCACCGCCTGCTTGAGGAAAACCCCGAGCTCAGCGGCGGGCTGGCGCTGCAGATCGGCTTCGGAGCCGGACTGGTCTTCGGCGCCCAGGTGGTCGTGCTTCCTTAGGCAGCCACCGCTTTTCCGAACTGAATACGTTCCGCCCGTTATACCTTTGCACCGCATGTCTTTCTTTCCGGGCTCGCCCCCATGCTGTGCTCAGCAAGCATTCCCGCACCAAGCCGAATCCTCGGTTTGAAATCATTCCCGCCCACGGCTGCCGGTATTTTTCCGGCGGCCGCGGGCAACAACCAGAAAAGGAGCCATCAATGGCTAGCAACGAAGAAATCCTGGCCGGCCTGGCTGAAATCGTCAACGAAGAGACCGGCCTGGCCACGGAGGCCGTCGAAATGGACAAGTCCTTCACCGAGGACCTGGACATCGACTCCATCTCGATGATGACCATCGTGGTCAACGCCGAAGAGAAGTTCGGCGTCCGCATCCCGGACGAAGAAGTCAAGAACCTCAAGACCGTCGGCGACGCCGTCAGCTTCATCGCCAACGCCCAGGCCTAGTCTGGCTTCCGCCGGCAACGGCGGACCCCGGTGCCCGGTCCGGGCGCTCCAGCAGTGCCCGGACCGGACCACCATCACATGCATGACCCCATAGTTTTCCCCTCGCAGGCCCCGGCCATCCCGTTCGCGGTTCCGGATACGGCAGGCGCACCGACAGAGAGTGATCCCATGGCACGCAAAGTAGTCATTACCGGTCTGGGTGCCACCACACCCATCGGCGGCGATGTCCCCACGATGTGGAAGAACGCGCTCAAGGGCGTCTCCGGCGCGCACACGCTTGAGGACGACTGGGTGGCAAAGTTCGAGCTGCCTGTCCACTTCGCCGCGCGCGCCACCACGCCCGCCCTCGATGTCCTGACCCGCGTCGAGGCCAAGCGCATGGACCCGTCCACGCAGTTCGCCGTCGTCGCCGCCCGCGAGGCGTGGGCCGACTCCGGCATCACCGAAATCGACCACGACCGTCTGGCGGTTGCCTTCGCGACCGGCATCGGTGGCGTCTGGACCCTCCTGGATGCCTGGGACACCCTGCGCGAAAAGGGACCCCGCCGCGTCCTGCCGATGACCGTCCCCATGCTGATGCCCAACGGCCCGGCCGCTGCGGTTAGCTTGGACCTGGGAGCCCGTGCCGGCGCCCACACCCCCGTTTCCGCCTGCGCGTCCGGCACCGAGGCCGTACACGTTGGCCTGGACCTGATCCGCGCTGGCAAGGCGGACGTCGTCGTCTGCGGCGGCGCGGAAGCCGCCATCCACCCGATGCCGATCGCAGCGTTCGCCTCCATGCAGGCGCTCTCGCGCCGCAACGACGATCCCGAGCACGCCTCACGCCCCTACGACCGTGACCGCGACGGCTTCGTGATGGGCGAGGGCGCCGGTGCCCTGGTGCTCGAAGCCGAGGAACACGCCCTGGCCCGCGGCGCCCGGATTTACGCCGAACTGGCCGGCACCTCGGTCACCGCCGACGCGTACCACATCACCGCCCCGGATCCCGAGGGCCTCGGCGCCACCCGCGCGCTGAAGGCCGCCATGTTCGACGGCCGCATACAGCCCGAGGACATCGTGCATGTCAACGCGCACGCCACCTCCACCCCGGTCGGCGACAAGCCCGAGTACGCCGCCCTCAAGGCCGCCCTGGGCCAGCACGTGGACAGCGTTGCAGTCTCGGCCACCAAGTCCCAGATGGGGCACCTGCTGGGCGCCTCCGGTGCCGTGGAAGCCGTGCTGACCGTCATGGCGATCTACGACCGCAAGGCCCCGGTGACCATCAACCTCGAGAACCAGGACCCGGAAATCCCGCTCGATATCGTCACGACGGCCCGGGACCTGCCCGCCGGCAGCATCGCCGCGCTGAGCAACTCGTTCGGTTTCGGCGGCCACAACGCCGTGATCGCGGTACGCAGCGTGTAGTTCCACCTCTCCGCAGCACGCCGAGAAGGCAGATGGCGGCAATGTTCTTCGTGAACATTGCCGCCATCTGCCTTTTGGCGCCTAGCTATGGAATTGCTGCGGTATAGCGCCCGGTTTGGCCCTAGCCGACCTGGTGGAGCCAGCGCACGGGGGCGCCTTCGGCGGCGTGCCGGAAGGGCTCGAGTTCCTCGTCCCAGGCCTCACCGAGGGCGAGCGAGAGTTCGTGGTAGACGGCCGAGGGGTCGCCGGCGCCGGATTCGTAGGCGTAGCGGATGCGGTCCTCGGACACCATGATGTTGCCGTGGACATCGGTGGTGGCGTGGAAGATCCCCAGCTCCGGGGTGTGCGACCAGCGGCCGCCGTCGACTCCCTGGCTGGGTTCTTCGGTGACTTCGTAGCGCAGATGCGCCCAGCCGCGCAGAGCGGACGCCAATTGAGCCCCCGTGCCCGGCGTACCGGTCCACGACAGCTCGGCCCGGAACATTCCGGGCGCGGCAGGCTGAGCGGTCCACTCCAAGTCCGTCCGCTTATCCACGACAGACCCTATGGCCCACTCAACGTGGGGGCACAAGGCAGTCGGGGCTGAGTGAACGAACAACACACCTCGGGTCAGTGCAACAGACATTCCATCCTCCATAGCTGTAGGTACGTCTTCCCCAACGACCTGTGCCTGGATGTCTGTCTGTTGCGCGGATCCGAAATTATGCCTGCGGTCCCTGCCAGACTACTAATATACAACCGGGTTCGAAGCTGGGACGTGGTTCATTCCAGCTTCAAGTTCAACTTGAAACTTCCCGGGCGTGAGTTTTATTCTGCCCTACCCCTCCTAATTACGCCAGTGCGATTCGGCGCGTCTTTCCCGGCGCGCCGCCACCGTCTCCGCGGACCGGTCTCCGGGCCGGCCCGGACACCGCCTTGCCGGGCAATCCTCAGGCCCGGGGGTGCGCCTGCTGATAGCTCTGCCGGAGCCTCTCCACGGACACGTGGGTGTAGATCTGGGTGGTGGCCAGGCTGCTGTGCCCGAGGATTTCCTGCACCGCACGCAGGTCCGCCCCGCCGTCAAGCAGGTGGGTCGCGGCCGAGTGCCGCAAGGCGTGCGGTCCGGTGGCGGCGGTGTCCCCCAGCCGCTCCAGCATCCCTTTGACCACGCTGCGGACCTGGCGCTGGTCCACCCGTCCGCCGCGGGCGCCCAGGAAGAGCGCTGGACCGCTGGTCCCGGTGGCGAGGGCCGGCCGGCCGCGGCGCAGCCAGTCATCGACGGCGAGCGCCGCCGGCAGCCCGTAGGGCACCGTGCGTTCTTTGTTGCCCTTGCCGAGCACCCGGAGGGTCCTGCGGTCCGGGTCGAGGTCGTCGATGTCCATGCCGGCCAGCTCGCCAACCCGGACACCGGTGGCGTAGAGCAGCTCCACCATGGCGCGGTTGCGCAGGGCCAGCGGTTCCCCCTCGGCCGAGGCGGATTCGGCGTCGTCCACGAGCCGCCGGACCTGTTGCTGGTGCAGGACCCCGGGCAGGGACTTCTCCCGCTTCGGGGCCTTGAGCCGCAGGGCCGGGTCGGCGTCGATCAGCTCCTCGCGGACAGCCCAGGCGGTGAAGGCCCTGGCGGTCGCGGCGCGGCGGGCCAGGGTGGCCCGGGACTTGCCGGACTCGCTCTGGGCGCCCAGCCAGCGCCGCAGGGTCCCGAGCTCCACCCCGGCAAGGTCCTGGACCCCCTCGGTTGCCGCGTGCGCCAGCAGGCTTTCGACGTCGGAGAGGTAGGCCCGCACGGTATGGGCGGACCGGCCCCGCTCGGCTTCCAGGTAGCGGCAGAAGCGTGCGGCGGCAAGCTGCATGGCGGAAGGCAGGGCGGCGGGGGGATCCTGTGTTGACACCCTCCTACTGTCGCAGTAATCCCGGGGCATTCAAGGAGCCGGTCGGCGAGCCGCGCCTTCCCGGCGGCGCTCGTCACGTCAGTCTGCTTTCCTGGAGCGTTTCCAGCCGCCGTGCCGGGATTCCGCCAGGCCCAGCAGCCCCAGCCGGCCAAGCCCGGCGCGGACCGAGTCCGGGCTCAGTCCGGCCACAGTGGCCAGCTTCTCGATAGAGCTGGTGGTGCGCAGCGGCAGGGCATCAAGCAGGATCAGGTCCTCCAGGGTCAGGCCGTCGTGGACCTCGGCCCGGCCGGCCTTGTCCGGGGGCATCGCCTCGCCGCTCGGGGAGGCGAGCTCGGCGATTTCCCCGGCATCCGTGACGCACACGGCCCCGCCTTCGCGCAGGAGCCGGTGGCAGCCGGCGGAGTTGGCGCTGTGGATGGAACCGGGCACGGCGCCCACGGCCCGGCCGAGGGTTTCGGCATGGTGGGCCGTGTTGAGGGCGCCGGAGCGCCACCGGGCCTCGACGACCACCGTGACGGAGGCCAGCGCCGCAATGAGCCGGTTGCGCTGCAGGAACCGGTAACGGGTGGGCGCGGATCCGGGCGGGACCTCGGCCAGGACCGCGCCGTGGTCCGCCACCGCCCGGAGCAGGTCCTCGTTGCCGGAGGGGTAGAAGCGGTCAACTCCCCCGGCCATGACGGCAATGGTGGGCACGCCGCCCGTGCCGCCGGCCAGGGCGGCCCTGTGGGCGTGGGCGTCAATCCCGTAGGCACCCCCGGAGACGATCGTGAAGCCACGCTGGGCCAGCGAGTACGCGAGGTCACCCGTGACCGAAGCCCCGTAGCTGGTGCTGTCCCGGGACCCCACCAGGGCTATGGACTTGGTGGCTGGCGGCAGTTCCTGCGCCACACCGCGCCACCACAGGCAGAAGGGCTCCTGCAGGCCGAGGTCCGCCAGCTGGCGCGGCCACAACTCATCCGTGGGAATGATGATCCGTCCGCCGAGCCGCTGCATGGTGGCCAGGTCCCGCTCCGGTGCGAGGTCGGGCACGCGGGGCGCCCAGCGCTTCAGTGCCTCAGTGAGTCCTGACCAGCTGCTGCCAGAGCCACTGTCCGCCAGGATTCCGGTGATCTCCTGCTCGAGCTCGGGACCGGCCTCGAGCCCGCCGCTGGCAATCCGCAGGGCGTCTTGCGCTCCCGCGGCCTGCACCAGTGCCAGCGCCGCCGCGTCCTGCGGTTCGAAAAGCCGGGACAGGGCGGCCCGGGCTGTTCGTTCGTCATCAATCATGGTTGTTCCTTTCGCGGAGGCTAGGGGCGGCGCCGTGCTGGGACAGGCTTAGGGGTAGGCCGTGGCGGCCTGGCGGAGGCCCAGCGCCTGCCCGACATCGTCACCGTCCGGCGCGTCGCGCCGGGAGAGGTCCGCAAGGGTCCAGGCGAGACGCAGGACGCGGTCGTAACCGCGGGCGGTCAGGACACCACGCTCCAGTGCGTAGTCCAGGATGCGGGTGGTGGGGGCATCGAGCCGGAGAGCTCCGCGCAGCAGCCGCCCCGGCACCTGCGCGTTGGTTTCCATCCCGAATGGCAGCAGCCGCTCGAGCTGGCGGCTCCGGGCGGCCCGGACCCGTTCCGCGATGCTGGCGGTGCCTTCCTCGGGCGCAGGCTGGCCGAAGCCGGCGAGCGACACCCGCTCGACTTCGAGCTGGATATCCACCCGGTCCAGCAGCGGCCCAGACATCCGGGCCTGGTACCGGCGGCGCATGGTGGGGGTGCAGATGCAGTCCACCCCTTTGCCAGTAGCCTTGCCGCAGGGACACGGGTTGGCCGCGAGGACCAGCTGAAACCGGGCGGGATAGGCTGCTGACCCGGCGGAGCGGTGGATGACCAGCTCACCGCTTTCCAGCGGCTGCCGCAGGGCGTCCAGGACGCCGCGATCGTACTCCGGCGCTTCGTCAAGGAAGAGCACTCCGCGGTGGGCACGGGACGCCGCCCCGGGCCGCGGCAGCCCGGACCCGCCACCGATAATGGCCACGGCGGTGGCGGTGTGGTGCGGGTTCTCGTAGGGTGGCCGGCGCAGGAGCTGCACGGAGCCCGACGGCAGCGAACACAGGGAGTGGATGGCGGTGACCTCCATGGCCTCGGTGTCGCCGAGGTCCGGCAGCAGGCCGGGCAGCCGCTCGGCCAGCATGGTCTTGCCGGCGCCCGGCGGTCCCGTCAGCAGCAGGTGGTGGGCGCCGGCAGCGGCCACCTCCAGGGCGTGCCGCGCCGCTGCCTGGCCGGAGACATCGCACATGTCAGGTGCCAGTGCGGGGCTTGTGTCTGTACCGGGGCCGTCCGCGTCGTCCGGCTCGGGTTCGAAATCGAGCGCCAGGTCCTGCGGGTCCGCGCCGCAGTCGAACGCGAGCCGGGCCAGTGTGCCGTAGCCCCGGACCTGTGCCCCCGGGACGAGCTCGGCCTCTGCCACGTTGGCCCGCGCCACGATGACCTCGGGATAACCGGCCCGGACCGCGGCCATCACGGCCGGAAGGATGCCCCGGACGGGTCGCAGCCGCCCGTCCAGGCCAAGCTCGGCGATAAAGACCGTGCGGCCCGTGGGCCGGATGTCTTCCGCCGCCAGCAGTACCGCCATGGCGATGGCGAGGTCGAAGCCCGAGCCGCGTTTGGGCAGGGACGCCGGGATGAGGTTGGCCGTGATCTTCCGGCGGCTCAGCGGGATCCCCGAGTTCTGGGCCGCGGAGCGGATCCGTTCCTTGGCCTCGTTAAGTGAGGCGTCCGGCAGGCCCAGGATCACGAACGCCGGCAGGGTCTGGCCGATGTCGGCCTCGACCTCCACGATGTAGCCGTTGAGGCCCACGAGGGCGACGGAATAGGTCCGGCCCAGGGCCACCTACCCCACCCCCTTGAGGTGCTCGACGGCGGGCTCCCCGACGCCGTCGTCCAGCACGGCGATCACGTCCACGCGTCGCAGAGGCATCCGCACCTCATGGTCCCGGCACCACGCCGACGCGAGCCGGTGGAGGCGGGCCAGCTTGTCCGCGCCGACCGCCTCGAAGGGATGCCCGTACGCCAGGGACTTCCGGGTTTTCACCTCGGCGATGACCAGCGCGTCGCCATCGAGCGCGACAATGTCGATCTCACCCTCGGCACAGCGCCAGTTCCGGTCCACCACCCGCATACCGAGCGATTCAAGATACCCGGCGGCGAGTTCCTCCCCGCGCCGGCCCAGCACATCCTTGGCTCTCATGACACCAGCGTGGGGTACCGCTACCTACGAACACAGGGAACACTTTGGCTATGTGGAAACTTCCCCGAAGCGCGGGCCGGGGGCCCCTGGTCCGGGCTGTTCGAGGGCTGGCCTAACTTGGACAGCCATGTTAGGAACGACAGCAAGGCCAGCCATCTACGAATGTTCTGTAAGCGGAAGACAGACAACGGAGGTGAGGAGCGCCGGCTACCCGGTTTCAAGCTGGTTAACTGCATGCTCGCGGAACGAACCGCAGGAGGAACAGGAATGAAAGTACTTTTCCTCGATGTTGATGGAGTCGTCAACCGCGTGGGTACGAGAGAGCGCTATCGCGGCTTCATGGGCATCGACCCCGTCCTGGCATCAAAGGTCGGCAAGATCATCCTCGACACTGATGCGGCCGTTGTCCTTACGTCCACATGGCGTCACTTCCAAGGCGGCCGTGAAGAAGTCGACCGACACGTCTACAAGACCTTTGACGTTACTCCGACAGCCGACACTGGTTTTCGTGGCGAGGAAGTGAAGATGTGGCTGGACCAGCATCCGAACGTCACCCGCTTTGCCATTCTCGATGATGACACCGACTTCTATGATGATCAGCCGTTATTCAAGACCAACTGGCAAACGGGAATCACCGACGAAGTTGCGCAGCAGGTAACCGAGTATCTCAACAGCAAGGAGAAACCCCCCGGTGGCAGACAAGGGTGAAAGGTGAACCGCTGCTAGCCGAGGGAACCTGTTGGCGGTACGAACTTTCCGAGAATGGGTCCCAGCAAGGCGCTGAATTCCTCATTCAGGTGATTCGTATCGAAGTAGACGACCACTCCACCGATCACCGCGTAGCAGTCTCGACGGTCGCAGAAATGGTCCGTCAGGTCGATCAGGGAAACGCCGGGATTTCGAGCAGACCTGGCGGCCATGGTGAGCGGATCCTGCGGCTGCGCCACTGCCAGCGGAACAGCGCACTGGGCCGGATTCGCCTCATTCAAGGACACGCAGTCCGCGGACCTCACCCCGGCATTCAACGGAGGGTCCGCCAGCACGTAAACTTTGGCGCCCGCATCCGTCCACTTCTTCCATGTCCGCTCGAACCCCTCGCCAAACTGCTGCCCTTCCGGGGCCCCAGAGCCGTCGTCGACCTTCATATCCCGGGCGAATGCGGAGGAAAAGACGGCGGCCGGCCGGTCCGTGGCGACGGCGCCGGCAACAGCCGCGGACCAGTCCATGCACCGTCTCGCTTCGGCCGGGTTGGTCTTGCCCTCATACCCAATGAAATGAACGTCAGACACGGGGCAGCCGCCGAGCATGGCCGTCTTGACCAGCCAATGCCGTTCCCGGGCCAGGGCAAAGATGGCACCCTGCCACTGCTGGGCGTGGGAATCCCCCACCAGCCAGACAACCTTGGGATTTGGCCTGCCGGCGGAGAAATCACACGAAACGTGCGTCTTGGTTCCGCCTGCCATCAGGGCCGTGAGTGCAGCCCCGCATTCCGGCGCCACGTTCCAGTACCGGTTGGCCTCTGTCATGACGGGAACGGTGGCCGGCCCGAAGCGGCCAGGGCAGTGCGCGCCTGGTTCCATGGCCCGGGGTCCACGGCAGGGCGAACGCTCTGCCGTGGCGATGGCCTCCTCCGCGGCAGCGTTCTGCACCCCCCAGGCCCAGGTTTGGCCTGCCGCGATGCAGCCGATGACCGCAATGCCTGCCGCCATCGCCAGGAAGCTGCGGCGGTTACTGCGGGCCAGGATTCGGGCTTTCTGTCCGCGGTCTTCGACAAAGGCCTTGGTGACGGCGGCCAGGGCAACCGCTACCAGTACGATTGCCAGCTTGTCTATCGAACCCAGTTGCCTGTCCAGCACGAACGGGGCCAGAACAATAAGCGGCCAGTGCCAGAGATAGACCGAATACGAAATATTGCCAAGATACTGGACAGGGCCCACGGCAGTCACCTTGTCATGCACCAAGGGTCCGCGACCGCCGCTGGCGATGACCAGTGCCGTCCCCAGCACCGGCAGGAGCGCGGCGACGCCGGGGAAGTCGGTCTGCTCGGTAAAGAACAGACCGGAGAGCAGTATCAGGGCCAGCCCGGATAAGGATGCCGCATTGGCCGCTGCCCGTCCGAGGGCAAGCCGGGGCCCCGCGACGGCGATCAACGCCCCGGCACCGAACTCCCATGCACGGACCGGGGTCGCAAAGTACGCCTGGTTGTGGGCGAACTCAGTCATCAGCACAGACACGATCAGGCTTAGGATGCAGAGACCACCGATGCCCAGGCCAAGCACCCGCTCCGGGCTCCGCTTCAACCGGCGCGCGAGCACGAAAAGTCCGGCCAGAAGCAGCGGCCACAGCAGATAGAACTGTTCCTCTACTGACAGAGACCAGTAGTGCTGGGCCACCGTTGCGGACTGCGTCGACGCCGAGTAGTCGACAGATTTGGCGGCCAGCACCCAGTTTTCGCCGTAGATGGCGGTGGCCAAGACTTCCTGGGCCGTGGCCGGCCAGCGGGAGAACGGAAGCCAGATCATGACCGCGGCGCTGGCTGCTACCAGCACCAGGAAAGCGGCCGGCAGCAGGCGCCTGACCCGCCGGGCATAGAACGATGTGAGGCGCAGACGGCCCGTTGCGGACAGCTCCTTGTTCAGGTGCGAAGTGATCAGGTAACCGGAGATGACAAAGAACACATCCACGCCCACGTAACCGCCGGTCAGCCGGGCGGGCCACAAATGGTTCAGCACCACTAGGCCGACGGCCACAGCCCGGAGCGCCTGAATGTCCGTGCGAAAAGCTGCCCGCCCTGTCCGTGCTGGTGGGGACTCCGCACGTGCGGACTCGGACAAAAGTGCTGTGGGCATGGAGGAAACGATAGTGCATTCTCAGCAACGGCCCGGCCACCGTCAGAGCCTCCGGCTGAACCGAGCCCCAGGCGCGTTACCGCAGGTCATCTGCCGGATCGCGTGTCCGCGAGCAGACGTCCGAAAATTCCCGCAGGGCAGGCGGCGCCAGGATTCAAAACCGTGGCGGCATTGACGGGACCTGTTGAGGCGATTGTCAGGCCACGAAACGTAGCCAGCGCCCGCATGGCCCGCCTAGGCTTTTCCCAACCCCCTGGCACTCCGCTGGGGCGCCTGCATTCTTTCCAAAGGAGCGGCGTATGGATGATCGCGCGGCTCCGACGCTGGCGGAGACCCAACCGTTGGGAACGTACCAGCCCACGGAACCGGTTCCCCGCGAGCCGGGTGGGCAGGCTGCGCCCACTTGGTTCCCGCCAACGCCCGGGCGCCAGCCGGTGCCGGCGTCAGAGTCCACGCCGGCGCCCGCGCCAACCCGGCCTGAGCCTGGGCCTGAGCCTGAGCCTGGACCTGCGGCTCCGGCGGTAAAACGCAAGCACCGGATGCGGCGGCTCCTCGCCAGGGTCTTCAAACTCGGCCTCGCCATGGTGGTCCTCACAGAGCTGGCCGCCGTCTCTTTCATCTGGTTCGCTCCACCACGTACCGCCTTCATGCTGCAGACCGGCGGCCCGATCGCCTACCAGTACGTATCCCTGAACCACATCAGCCGCTACGTCATTGCCGCGGCCGTTGCCCACGAAGACCAACGGCTGGGAACGCGCGTTGGCGCGTTCGACTTTGATGATTTCCGGGACAGAGCGGTCGCCTACCTGCAGGGGAAGGAAGACCCGAGCGGCTCCACGGTCCCGCAACAGCTCGTGAAGAACATCTTCCTGTGGCCTGAACCGAATCCGCTGAGGAAGGGCCTGGAGGCAGGGCTTGCGACCGAGTTCAGCCTCACCCTGAGCCCGCAACGGATCATGGAGCTGTATCTGAACTACGCGCAATTCGGTCCGAAGCTGTACGGCATCTGTGCAGCGAGCTGGTACTACTTCGACGAACCCCCGTGGAAGATGTCCGAGTATCAGGCCGCGCAATTGATGGGGGTCCTGCCACTGCCCACACTCGTCACCCGGTCCGCCGAAGGTGGAATCTATCTGGGCCCGGGGGTCCATCCCAAAGTGTGGGACTACGTCAACGGTGCGGCCAACGTGTGGGTCCCCAAACAGATCGAGGGTCTCGGCGGATGGAAGGCGGCCGTGGCAACCATCGGCATCTCCGACACAGCGACCGACCACGCGGCCGAGCGAGGAACCGCAAACCCGGATGGCTGCAGTTCGTACCCGAAGAGTGTGCTGGACCTGCTGCGGCAGCACGGCATTGCACTGGACCGCAACGGGCACCCAGCGCCACTGAGAGGCTAGGAAAACTGGGGCTAAGAAGACCAGGGCTGGGAAGCCAGGGTCAGTTGCCCAGGTCCTCGACCTTGGGAAGGGCGAGTTCCTCGCTGCGCGGCAGTTCCTCGACGTTGACGTCCTTGAACGTGATGACGCGGACGCTCTTGACGAACCGGGCGGAGCGGTAGACGTCCCACACCCAGGCGTCCTGCAGGGTCAGGTCGAAGTAGACCTCGCCGTCGGCGCTGCGGGCCTGCAGGTCAACGTGGTTGGCAAGGTAGAAACGCCGTTCGGTCTCGACCACATAGCTGAACAGCCCGACGACGTCGCGGTATTCGCGGTAGAGCTGTAGCTCCATGTCGGTTTCATAGTTTTCAAGGTCCTCGGCACTCATGGTTCCATCTTGCACCATCCGGCGCCGGCCGCGCGCCACCGAGCCGGAGCCGTGCGCCACTGGCCGCCACCGGCGGGGAGCGCCTGCCCGCTAGAGCAGCTGCCAGCTGACCCGGTGGTAAGGCGTGGGTCCGGCGGTCCGCAGCGCCTCCTTGTGCACCCCGGTACCGTAGCCCTTGTTCTCGTCCCAGCCGTAGGCAGGGTATTGGAGGTGCAGCTCGCACATCATCGCATCACGCTCCACCTTCGCGAGGATGCTGGCCGCGGCGACGCTAAGGCACTGCATGTCGGCTTTCACCAGCGTGTGCACCGGCGCGTCGCAGCCGGGTTCGGCGGGGCCTTCGTCAAACAATGAGGGCTGGAGATCGGGCGAGAGCCAGTTGTGGCTGCCGTCCAGCAGGACCACCTCGGGCCGGAAACCGGCGGCGAGGACGGCGAACCAGGCCCGGTTGCCGGCAAGGCGGAGGGCGGCAATGATCCCGAACTCGTCAATCTCGTTCGCGGACGCATGTCCGACGGCGGAGGCGACGCACCACTCCCGCACCAGCGGCACCAGCCGCTCCCGGTCCGCGACCTTGAGCAGCTTGCTGTCCCGGACATCGGCCAGGAGCTTTTGCTGCTGCAGGTCCACGACGGCGATCCCCACGCTGACGGGGCCGGCGAGGGCACCGCGGCCCACCTCGTCGATGCCTGCGAGAAGCCGGGCGCCGGAGCTGCGGAAGCGGCGTTCGTAGTCGAGGGTAGGGGCGACTGACATGGCGGGCGGCTTACTTTCCGGACGGTGCGGGCACGGCCCGGAAGACGTCCGGGTAGTTATCCAGGGCCGATATCCTGTTCAGCGGCCACGCGATGACGGCAGCCTTGCCTTCGATGTCGGACTCGTTGACGAAGCCGCCATTGGTGTCCATGTGGGCGCGGGAATCGGCGGAGTGGTTGCGGTTGTCGCCCATGACCCAGACCTTGCCCGCGGGCACCACGACGTCGAAGTCGCGAACCTGGGGAATCTCTGCGGAATTGATGTACTTCTCGTTCAGCGGCGTGCCGTTGACGGTGAGCTGGCCGCCGGCGTCGCAGCAGACCACGTGGTCGCCCGGGAGCCCGATGACGCGCTTGACCAGGTGCTGTTCCGAGTTATCCGGAAGCAACCCGACGAACGTCAGCCCGTCCTGCACCCAGGTAAACGGGCCCTTCGTCTTCGCGGCTGCGGGGGCAAGCCAGCCCTGGCTGTCCCTGAACACCACGACGTCCCCGTGTTGGAGCGCCATGGGCTCCGGCACGAGGAGGTTCACGAAGATGCGGTCGTTCACATCGAGGGTATTGACCATGGATTCGGACGGGATGTAGAAGGCCCGGAACAGGAAGGTCTTGATCAGGAAGGACAGCACGATTGCCACGATGACCACCGTGGCAACCTCCTTCAGCCACAGGAAAAGCGGACTGTGCCCTTCACGGGCCTTGGCCTTCCTGGCCCGGCGCGAGGACGCATCCGCGTGGGCGGGACCGGCGGCCCGGTCCCTGTCGGCCCGGTCTCTGTCGGTCGGTTCCCTGTCGGCTTGGTCGCCGTCGCCCTGGTCGCCGTCGATCCGATCAGCTCGCTGCGCTCCGGTGCCTTCGTCCTGCGACGCCGACGTCGGGGCACCAGCACGCGCCACAGGCCCCGCCGCGTCTGGCGCACCAGCCGGTGGATCCGCCGGCTCGTCCCCGGGGATCGCCGAGGCGGTAACCCGGGGTCGGTCCTGACCCTGCGGATCAGGAGTGCGCGGTTCGGTCTCGGGCATCTACTGTCCGTTCGTCGTCGTCGTTGTCGCAGCCGGTTCGGGCCGCGCTACTGCTGCAAATCTATCAAGCGGCCAGATGATCTGTACCGGTCTGCCAATGACGCGTTCCAGCGGCACCATGCCGCCGCCCGGGGCGCCGAGGAGGCTCCGGGAATCGGCCGACAGGGAGCGGTGGTCCCCCATGAGCCAGAGCCGTCCCGCCGGCACCGCAACAGCGAACTTCACCTCACTGGGGGTGTCACCCGAATATATGTACGGTTCCGCAACTTGCTGGCCGTTGACTGTGAGCTTGCCGCCGGCATCGCAACAGACCACGCGGTCGCCCGGCAGTCCGATAACGCGCTTAACATACGTGGTGTCGCTGCCCGCGAGGCCCAGCCAGCGTCCGGCCTCGGCGAGGGTGTCCACCACGGGGCCGTTGCCGCTGCCCAGGGGGGCGAAGGAGCCGCGGCCGTCGAAGACCACTACCTCCCCCCGGCGCAGGGGTTCAGCCTGGAAGCCGGTCCGCGCCACCAGGATCCGGTCCCCGGTGTGGAGGAGCGGTTCCATGGAGGCGGACGGGATGAAGAAGATGTCCACCCACAGTGAGCGGACCACGGCGCTGATGACCACGGCGAGCACCAGCGCCAGCAACGCAAAACGCCAGCCCGGTTTCCTGGGCTGGCGTTTTGGCTGTTCCATGTTCCGTATCCCTTGGCGCTGTCGTGAACTAAATTGCGCTGTTGCGGATAACTCCGGCGCCGCATTAGCTGACGCACCGGGTACGGTCCGTGGAGCCGCGGTGGAAGCCTGCGGTGTAAGTCTGGAAGGACTTACTTAGCGGGCTGGAAGTCGCGCTTTTCCTTGATCTTCGCGGCCTTACCACGCAGGTTACGCATGTAGTAAAGCTTGGCGCGGCGCACGTCACCCTTGGAGACGAGCTCGATCTTGTCGATGATCGGGGAGTGCACCGGGAAGGTACGCTCTACGCCGACACCGAAGGAGACCTTGCGGACGGTGAAGGTTTCGCGGACGCCATCGCCGTGGCGGCCCAGGACGAAGCCCTGGAAGACCTGGACGCGGGAGTTCTTGCCTTCGATGATGTTCACGTGAACCTTGATGGTGTCACCCGCGCGGAACGCGGGAACATCGGTGCGCAGCGAGGCTGCATCTACGGAATCGAGGATATGCATTGATCCACTCCTGGTGAACGCCACAGGTCACTCACGTTGGGTTACGGCGGCCAAACCCGGGGGCATATGCCGCCCGGAAATTTCCGCCGAAAGTTTGTCAATCCGGCCCTGTCAGGAATAGACGGGACCGGGGTGCCGGGCTGTTGGTAGCGCTCCCCCTGTGGCAGGTTCGCAACCCAGCAGGCACAAGGACTAATTTTGCCACATTTTATGCGGGTTAGCCCAATCCCGGCGGTTAGGCGTCGGGACGGCGCACCAGGTGCCCGTCGACGACGTCGTACCCCAGGTCAGCGAACGCCGTGCGGTCCGCGCGCGGCAGCTTGCCGGCGTCGAACTCCGCGAGCAGGTCGGGGCGGCGTTCGGCGGTGCGCCGGTATTGCTCGTGCCGGCGCCACTGGGCGATCTTGCCGTGGTTGCCGCTCAGCAGCACCGCCGGGACGTCCCGGTCCCGCCAGCTGGAGGGCTTGGTGTAGACGGGGTACTCGAGCAGCCCGTCCGAGTGGGACTCCTCCACGAGGGACTCGGGGTTGCCGACGACACCGGGCAGCAGCCGCCCGATGGCCTCAACCATGGCGAGCACGGCCACTTCGCCGCCGTTGAGGACGTAGTCCCCCAGGCTCATCGGGCGCACCGTGAAGTGGTCCGCGGCCCATTCCAGGACCCGTTCGTCGATGCCTTCATAGCGTCCGCAGGCGAACACCAGCTGGTCTTCCTCCGCCAGTTCGTGCGCGGTGGCCTGGGTGAAGCGCTCCCCCGCCGGCGACGGGACGATCAGGACCGGTTTGCCGGCAGATCCGGCAGCACCGGCAGCGTCGGGGGCGCCGGCGTCCTCGGAACGCTCCATCTGCCCGGCGGCCACGGCGGTGAGGGCCTGCGCCCATGGCTCGGGCTTCATGACCATGCCGGCGCCGCCGCCGTAGGGGGTGTCATCCACGGTCCTGTGCCGGTCGGTGGTGAACTCCCGCAGGTCATGGACCCTCAGGTCCAGCAGGCCGTCCTGGCGGGCCTTGCCGATCAGCGACAGCTCCAGCGGGGCCAGGTAGTCCGGAAAGATGCTGACGACGTCGATTCTCATCTACGCGATGCCCTGGGCTTCGGGGTCCTGGTCTTCGGGGTTCTGGGCTTCGGGGTTCTCGTCGGTGTTGACCTCGAACAGTCCGGGGGGCGGGGTGACCAGGACGTATTTTTCACCCACATTGACCTCGGGCACAATCTGCTCCACGAACGGGATCAGGACTTCCTTGCCGTCGTTCGCGGTGACAACCAGCAGGTCCTGGACGGGCAGCGTGTGCAGTCCGGAGACCTTGCCCACCACATTGGCGCCCACCCGGACGTCCAGGCCCACGAGCTCGTGCTCGTACCAGCCTTCATCGTCGTCGTCGGCGCCGATTTCTTCGGTTTCGATGAACAGCTTCGCGCCGCGCAGGGTCTCGGCCTCGTTGCGGGTCTCGATCTCATCGAAGGCCAGCAGCAGGATGTCTTTGTTCCAGCGGGCGCTGATCACCGTCAGCGGCCCGGCAGAGGCGGGTTCCACGATGAACTGCGTGCCGGGGACAAAGCGGTCGCCGGGCGCGTCGGTGAGCACCTGAACGGTCACTTCGCCGCGGATGCCGTGGGGCTTGCCGATTCGTGCCACCTGGAGCTGCATCTGTTCCTCTGTTCGGGGTTGGTGATTCTGTAGGTCTGGTGCGTCATTACGGGAAAACAGTCCGGCCCCTCCACCATTATCTGGTGAAGGGGCCGGACTCAAGACAAGTAGTGCTGAAAAGCGTTACCGGCGGCGGTCGGTGTCGACGACGTCGACCCTGACCGGCTCGCCGTCCGCCAGTGCCGCAACCACAGTGCGCAATGCGCGTGCGGTGCGGCCCTGCCGGCCGATCACCCGTCCGAGGTCGTCCTGATGAACGCGCACCTCGAGGGTTTCCCCGCGGCGGTTGTTCTTCGCACTGACCTTGACGTCCTCGGGGCTGTCAACAATCCCGCGGACCAGGTGTTCGAGCGCTTCTGCCAGCAATTTACTCTGCCTCGGTGGTCTCTGCTTCGGCGGCGTCGGCGGGAGCCTCGGCAGCTTCGTCCTTCTTGGCCTTCTTGGTGATGGCTTCCGGGATGATCACGGAACCCTTTTCCGGGGTAACGAAGGCAGCCTTGGGAGCCTTGGTCTTCAAGGTTCCCTCCTGGCCCGGGAGACCCTTGAACTTCTGCCAGTCACCGGTGATCTTCAGGATCGCGGCAACCTGCTCGGACGGCTGTGCGCCGACGCCGAGCCAGTACTGGGCACGGTCCGTGTCGACCTCGATGTACGAGGGCTCTTCGGTCGGGTGGTACTTGCCGATCTCTTCGATAGCACGGCCATCACGCTTGGAGCGTGAGTCCATGACGACGATGCGGTAGTACGGTGCGCGCATCTTACCGAAGCGCTTAAGGCGAATCTTTACGGCCACTTTTGTGGTCACTCCTGTTTCTGAAACGGGGTCGAGCCCGGCGTTCTGCACCCGTGGGGCGGGCCGTACTTGGGGGTTCTAAAGGACAAGATCCAGACGCGGAGAGAGGGGCCACGCAGATCGAGTACCTGTTCATTGTGCCAGATCACCGGCAGGATTTCGACTTGACACGAGCCCCGCGTACCGGCGGGCGGCCTGGACAGGGCGAAAGACGCGGCGATCCGCGCCGGTCAGGAGGTCCAGACGTAGAGGCCAGACCTGGTTGCGGGGTCCACTCCGGCGGCGAGCTCGGCGATCCGGCGGACATAGCCGCGCGCCTCGTCCGGGCCGAAGGGCATGTCCTCCTCGGCGGCCCAGTTGGCCGCGACATCCTCAAGGACGTCGCCCTCCCCTTCGGTTTCATAGCTGAGCAGTTCCGCAAGCGTGCGGACCATCGCGGCGGGGACGCCGAGCAGCGAGTCGCTGGCCACGTCAACCATGGCCAGCTCATAGTCCGCGCCCGGGGCGTGCACGGCCACTCCGGCGAGGTCTCCGAGCCGCTCCACCTCGAAGTCACTGATGTCCGGGATCCGGACGGCCCCCGGCGCGGCCGGGCCGCCGCCTTGGAGTGCGCCGGCGCGCTTGAGGGCTTCTTCGTGGGTGGACACAAAGAGTTCGGTGAATCCCATGCAGCTGGTCCTTAAGGTTCGGCGGTACGCGGACCGCTGTTTTCGCACGTCATCCCAGCCTAGCGCTTCGGCCCGGCTGCGCCTGGAGTGGACATGTCCCGCGGCCCTGCCAGCCACACGGGGACATGTCCACCGCTGGCCCGGCCATCCCCGTCACTTCCCGCGGGCATGCCCTCCGCCGGCCGCGACCAGTGGACATAAAGACGCTATGTCCACTCCCGGGCGCGGCAAATGGACATGTCCCGCGGCCCTGCCAGCCACATACGGACATGCCCACCTCTGACCCGGCAATCCCGTGCTACCTCCCGCGGGCATGCCCTCCGCTGGCCGCGACCAATGGACATATAGGAGCCATGTCCACTGCTGACCCACTGCGCTGGGCATGCCCCTCAAGGCTCGGGCTTTAGCGAACCGCGACGCGGATCCGGTTGCGCCACGGGTCCTCGAAGCGCAGCTCGGCGCCAGTGTGGTGCGAGTCGATGCCGGCGACCTTGAGCCGGTCGGCCAGGGCGGCGACGTCGTCACCGGACGGCACTTCGATGAGGACCTCACCAAGGCCCAGCGTGTCGCGCCGGGGGCCCGCGCCGCGGCTGTTCCAGACGTTCATGGCCATGTGGTGGTGGTAGCCGCCGGCCGAGACGAACAGCGCCTGGCCGTGCCAGCCCGCGGTCTTCTCGAAGCCCAGCGTGCCGACGTAGAACTCATGCGCCGACTGGACGTCGCCCACCTGGAGGTGGACGTGCCCGACGCCGGCGGCGGCCTGGCGCTGGCCGGTCACGGACTCCTCGGTCAGGTACTGCTGCAGGTAGCGCTGCGGCGGCAGGGCGAGGCTGTCCATGACGACGTTCTTGCCCTCCCAGGACCAGGCCTCCCGCGGCCGGTCCCAGTACAGCTCGATGCCGTTGCCTTCGGGGTCGTTGAAGTAGAAGGCCTCGCTGACGAGGTGGTCCGCACTGCCTGTGAAGGACTGCGGCTCGTACTGAGCCGCGCTGGCAATGGTGGCCGCCAGCGAGTGCTGGTCCTCGAAGAGGAGTGCGGTATGGAAGAGACCGGCCTCGCCGCGAGACGGAAGATTCAGGCCAGGTGCGGGTGCCAGATGGACCAGCGGCTTCTGCTGGCGCCCGAGGTAGAGCCCGCCGTCCTGTTCGGCCACAGTCTCCAGGCCGAGGGCGCGCTGGTAGTAGTCGGTCATGAGCTTCATGTCGCCGACCTTGAGCATCACAGTGCCCATGGTGAGTTCGGCAGGAAGGAGGTCCTGCGTGCTGGCTTCTGCGGTCATTGAAACGCTCCGTGGGTTCTGTAGCCACCGGATTTCGGTGACCCTGCATAGAAGTAAATTACTTGAAGCTTCAATTTATTCCTAATGGCCGGGCTGGTTCCCGGTTCACCGGGAGCCCGCGCAACACGATGTGCCTGAGCCGGCGGAGCGTGGCCGGCTGGCTCCGCGGATCCTCGGCAGTGACCAGGACGTCCGCACTCGCCCCTTCACCGATGGAATCCGCGCCGAGCCATGTCCGCGCGGACCAGCATGCGGCGTCGAGTGCGGCTGAGGCGGGAAGGCCTGCGGCGTGCAGGGCCTGGACTTCGTCCACGATCCGGCCGTGGCTGATCACGCTGCCGGCGTCGGTGCCGGCAAAGATGGCCACCCCCGCCTCGTAGGCTTCGAGCACCCGATCCGCCCGCCGCTCCCACAGCGAGCGCATGTCGGCGGCGTAACGGGGGAACTTGGCCTCGGCCCGGGCGGCAATGTCCGGGAACGTGGCGATGTTGATCAGGGTGGGCACAATCGGGACACCCTGATCGAGGAAGCGCGGCAGGTGCCGGGGCAGCAAACCGGTGGCGTGCTCGATGCAGTCGATCCCGGCGTCGAGCATGTCATCCAGGGTGTCTTCGGCGAAGCAGTGGGCGGTGACGCGGGCCCCTTCGTCGTGGGCGGCCTGGACGGCGTCCTTGACCGTTCGGGCGGGAAAGCTGGCGGCGAGGTCGCCGGCGTCGCGGTCGATCCAGTCCCCCACGAGCTTGACCCAGCCGTCGCCGGCGCGGGCCTGCTTGCGCACGGCCTCGACGAGATCATCGGGTTCGACCTCGATGGCCAGGCCCGGCAGGTAGCGCCTGGTCCTGGCGAGGTGCCGGCCGGCGCGGATGATCCGGGGAAGGTCAGCGCGCTGTTGGAGCCAGCGGGTGTCGTGGACCGCGCCGGCGTCGCGGACCAGCAGCGTCCCGGCGCCGCGGTCCGCCAGGGCCTGGGATTCCGCGGTGGCCTCGGAAACGTCACCGCCCGGGCCCAGTCCGATATGGCAGTGCGCGTCCACGAGGCCGGGAATGACCCAGCCGTCCAGCACGAGGTCCGGCGCGGCGGCCGGACGGCGGAAGGTCAGCAGGCCGTCCACCGACCAGAGACCGCGGCGTTCCCGGTCCGCCGCCGTGAGGATGGGGCCGCTGAACTCGATGATTGCGGTCATGGGCTAAAGCCTATTCCGCATGACGATCCGCCGTCCCAGATCATCCAGCCCCAACTGCGCTTCGCGGATCCGCAGGGCAGCCAACGCCTGCCCGGGTTGGGGGTACTCCTCGAAACCGCAGCTCGCATAAAACGGCGCATTGAACGGAACGTCCGCGAAGGCGCAAAGCGTCATCGACATATAGCCACGGCCCCGGGCCGCACCGAGGGCCGCCTCCACCAAGGACCGTCCGATGCCCCGACCGCCAAAGTCGGGGTGCACCGAGAGTTGCTCCAGATGGGCGTGGCCGCCGACATCGTCAACGCGGGCAAACCCCACGGGCGGGGCTCCGGTGACGAGTATGAAGAGCGGCTCAACCGGCGTCGTTAACTCCGGGACCGGGAGCGACTGGTTCCCCAGCTCCGCTTCGAGGACGCGGTCTGCTGCGGCCTCGAGAACCGGCAGGGCCGGCATGTCTTCCGGCGTCGCCGTTCTGATGCGGGGCACGGCCCAAGGCAGAGTCACAATGCCACGCTAACACCGCGGCCCGTCGCACGCGTCACACTCGACAGCCATCCGGAAGCGCGTGGTAGCTTCGTCTACGACCACACGGGTGCCCTTGCAGGGGCTGAGATCGGGCTGACGCAGCCTGCGACCGTTGAACCTGTCCGGGTAATGCCGGCGAAGGAAGTGAGTATTTTCGTGAATACCCAATTGACACAGCACAGCCCTGTCCAAAATGAGTCAGTCCACAACGAATCTGCAGCCGCCACGCAGTCGATGAAGTCCCACTCGCTGGCCTTCACCACGGACCTGGACCATGGCATCCGCGTTCCAGTGACCGAGATCGCCCTGGAACCCTCGCCGGGCGGCGTCAGAAACGCACCGTTCCGGGTCTACCGCACGGCCGGCCCGGGCAGCGATCCGGTCCGCGGGCTGGAGCCGTTCCGTGCGCCCTGGATCGAGGCCAGGGCTGACACCGAAACCTACGCCGGCCGGGAACGGGAGCTGCTCGACGACGGCAAGTCGGCGCTACGCCGGGGCGCGGCATCGGCCGAGTGGCGGGGCGGACGCCCGGTGCCGCGCCGCGGGGTTGAGGGCCGGACCGTCACGCAGATGCGCTACGCCCGGGACGGCGTCATCACCCAGGAAATGCGGTTCGTCGCGCTGCGTGAGAACTGCGACGTGGAGTTGGTGCGCAGCGAGGTGGCCGCGGGCCGGGCGATCATTCCCAACAACGTCAACCACCCCGAATCCGAGCCGATGATCATCGGCAAGGCGTTCCTGGTGAAAATCAACGCCAATATCGGCAACTCCGCCGTGACCAGCTCCATCGCCGAGGAAGTCGACAAACTCCAGTGGGCCACGCAATGGGGCGCGGACACCGTGATGGACCTCTCCACCGGGGACGATATCCACACGACGCGCGAGTGGCTCATCCGCAACTCCCCCGTCCCCATTGGCACGGTCCCCATCTACCAGGCGCTGGAGAAAGTCAACGGCGAGGCGAACGCCCTGACCTGGGAGATCTTCCGGGACACAGTGATCGAGCAGTGCGAGCAGGGCGTGGACTACATGACCATCCACGCGGGGGTGCTGCTGCGCTATGTGCCCCTGACGGCCAACCGGGTCACCGGCATCGTGTCCCGCGGCGGAGCGATCATGGCCGGCTGGTGCCTGGCGCACCACCAGGAGAACTTCCTCTACACCCACTTCGACGAGCTGTGCGAGATTTTCGCGAAGTACGACGTCGCGTTTTCCCTGGGTGACGGGCTGCGGCCCGGCGCGACGGCGGATGCCAACGACGCGGCGCAGTTCGCCGAGCTGGACACCCTGGCCGAGCTCACGCAGCGTGCCTGGGAGTTCGATGTGCAGGTCATGGTGGAGGGTCCCGGGCACGTGCCTTTCCACCTGGTCCGGGAAAACGTGGAGCGCCAGCAGGAACTCTGCAAGGGCGCTCCGTTCTACACGCTCGGGCCGCTGGTCACCGACATCGCACCCGGGTATGACCACATCACCTCGGCGATCGGCGCGACGGAGATTGCCCGCTACGGCACTGCCATGCTCTGCTACGTCACGCCCAAGGAGCACCTCGGGCTGCCGAACAAGGACGACGTGAAAACGGGCGTGATCACCTACAAGATCGCGGCCCACGCCGCCGACCTCGCCAAGGGCCACCCCGGCGCCCACGAACGCGACGATGCCCTGTCCAAGGCGCGGTTTGAGTTCCGCTGGCGGGACCAGTTCGCGCTGTCCCTGGACCCGGTGACGGCCGAGGCCTTCCACGATGAGACGCTGCCCGCGGAGCCGGCCAAGACGGCCCACTTCTGCTCGATGTGCGGGCCTAAGTTCTGCTCCATGCGGATCAGCCAGGACATCCGGGACGAATACGGTTCAGCTGACTCGCAGGCGGCCCTCGCGCAGATGGCGGCCGGAATGCAGGCGAAGAGCAAGGAGTTCATTGCCTCGGGCGGCAAGGTCTATCTGCCGGAGCCTGCTATGGGAGGACCCGCAGCTTCCTAGGACAGCGTCCTAGGATGCCCGGGCGTGCTGGCGCCGGCTGACCTCGGCGATGTACGAGCGGATGGCCCGGTCCCCCTCGGTTGAATCCTGGGGCCGGTGCCCTCCCGGCGCCGTGCGGTGCAGTGCACCGGTCTCGCGCAGGTAGCCGGCGATTTCCTCATACAGCGGCTCCCATCCGCCGGTCAGGACCAGCGTCGGCACGCCAGGCACGATCTGCAGCGGGGCTTCCCAAGGCGGCGCCTGGAGGCGGAGCCGGCGCGCCGCCCGGAGGGCCTCCGGCGTCGTGGCCCCCGGCGCATCCGCCGCAAACGCGCGGCGGATGAACTCCCGCTGGAAGTCGTCGTCGCTGAGGTTGCGCCGGACGTCGAAGAGCGGCTGCATGAGCGCCCGGTGCGCGGCGGTGGCCGGGAGCTCCGCGGTCAAGGACAGGCAGGCAGGTTCCACCAGGGTCAGCGACTGGACGAGGTCGGGCCGTTCGACGGCGGCCATCATCGCGGCGATCGCGCCCTGCGAATGGGCCACCACGTGACCGCCGGCCTCGCCGCGGCCGTCGTCTGCCAGCGACGCGAGCACTATTGCGGCGTCGGCGGCGAAGTTGGATTCGAGCGGTTCCGCGACGGCGTCGAACCCGTGCCGCCGCAGGAACAGGGCGTCGTAGTCCAGCGCCATGCCGTGCTGCTTTGGCCACGCGGCGGCACCGAAACTGCCATCCCCGTGGACGAAGACTACGCGCTGCTTGAACATTGTCTAACCCTATGGCACGTCAGTGCTGATGCCGCCGGCGACACAGTCCCGGCGGCTCCCAGCAGGTGCGGCTATTTGCTGCCGCCGAGGAACTTGTCGAAGCCCTTGGGCAGGTTCAGCTGGGACGGATCGAAGTCGCCGCCCTGCTGGCCGAACGATGCTCCGGTGGGCAGGGCCTTGGGGCCGGCGGCGCGCCGGGCCTCGGCGTCGCGCAGTTCCTGCGCAGCCTTGGCCGGGTTGCCGGAGCGGGCCTTCTTCTTGGGCGCGGATTTGGCGCCCTTCCGGGCACCGCCCCCGCCGCCCATGCCGGGCATCCCCGGCATGCCGGGCATCCCGCCGCCGGCGGCCATCTTCTTCATCATCTTCTGGGCCTGGGCAAAGCGCTCCAGGAGCCCGTTGACCTCGGAGACGTGGACGCCAGAACCGCGGGCAATACGGGCCCGGCGGGAGCCGTTGATGATCTTCGGGGCCACGCGCTCGTGCGGGGTCATCGACCGGACAATGGCCTCGACCCGGTCGATCTCGCGCTCGTCGAACTGCTCCAGCTGCTGGCGGATGTTCTGCGCGCCCGGCATCATCATGAGCATTTTCTTCATGGAGCCCATGTTGCGGATCTGCTGCATCTGGGCGAGGAAGTCATCCAGGGTGAAGTCTTCCTGGTCGGCGAACTTCTTCGCCATCCGGGCGGCTTCATCCTTGTCCCAAGACTTCTCGGCCTGCTCGATCAGGGTGAGGACGTCACCCATGTCCAGGATGCGCGAGGCCATGCGGTCCGGGTGGAAGAGCTCGAAGTCGTCCAGGCCTTCGCCGGTGGACGCGAACATGACAGGCTTGCCGGTTACCGACGTGACGGACAGCGCCGCACCGCCGCGGGCGTCGCCGTCGAGCTTGGAGAGCACAATGCCGGTGAAGTTGACGCCCTCATCGAACGCCATGGCCGTGTTGACGGCGTCCTGGCCGATCATGGAGTCGATCACGTACAGGACTTCGTTCGGGACAATCGCGCGGCGGATCTGACGCGCCTGCTCCATCATCTCGGCGTCGATGCCAAGGCGGCCGGCGGTGTCCACGATCACGACGTCGTGAAGGGTGCGCTTGGCTTCCTCGACGCCGGCACGGGCGACGGCGACCGGGTCGCCGGCAGGGTGGTCCAGCTCGGTGGACGTGGCGCCCGGGTGCGGGGCGAACACGGGCACGCCGGCGCGCTGGCCGACCACCTGCAGCTGGGTGACGGCGTTGGGGCGCTGGAGGTCACACGCCACCAGCATGGGGCTGTGGCCCTGGGCCTTGAGCCACTTGGAGAGCTTGCCGGCCAGGGTGGTCTTACCGGCGCCCTGCAGGCCGGCCAGCATGATGATGGTGGGTCCGGTCTTGGCGAGGCGGATCCGGCGGGTCTCGCCACCGAGGATCTCAACAAGCTCCTCGTTGACGATCTTCACGATCTGCTGGCTTGGGTTCAGCGCGCCGGAGACTTCGGCGCCGAGGGCACGCTCGCGCACGCGGCCGGTGAACTCCCGGACCACGGGCACTGCGACATCGGCGTCCAGGAGGGCACGCCGGATCTCGCGGACTGTGGCGTCAACGTCCGCCTCGGTCAGGCGGCCTTTGCCACGCAGATTCTTGAAGGTTGCTGTCAACCGGTCAGAGAGTGAATTGAACACGCGCCGTGCACTTCTTTCAGTGGATCTACAGGTGGCGGCCGGAGCGGCACGCCAGCGTCGCGACTGGTGTTCGCCTGAACGAACCGCCTCGACAACGGGACTCGACTATCTAGGGTACCAATATGCGCCTTCAAGATGGCATGCTGGCTTAGGTGACCAGCCAAACAACTGTAAAAACCCTGCTCATCCTTGGTGCCTCCGGCGATCTTACGGGCAGGCTCCTGTTGCCAGGGCTGGCCCGCCTGGTGGCCCGGGGCCGCGCCGACGGCCTCACCCTGGCAGGAGCGGGATCGGACCCCTGGACGCCGGAGCAGTGGCTGGGCCGGATCGAGGAGTCCTTCGCGGACGAGAACTCGAAGGCCGATGCGCACGGCAAGGGGGAACTCAAGCGGATCCGCCAGGAGAGCACCTACCACCAGCTCGATGTCACGGCCAAGGGCCAGCTCGCCGGCTTGCTCGCGCAGCTGGAAGGCCCCGTAGCCGTCTACTTCGCCCTGCCGCCGCACGTCAGCCAGCTCGCCTGCGAGGCCCTGGCCCCGGAGGACGTCCCCGCGGGCACCCGCCTGGTCATGGAGAAGCCGTTCGGCTCGGACGAGCAATCCGCACAGCACCTGAACAAGACACTGGCCGCGCTGGTCCCGGAGGACCACATCCACCGGGTGGACCACTTCCTCGGCAAGGCGACCGTCCTGAACATCCTTGGCCTGCGCTTCGCTAACACGTTCCTGGAGCCCGTGTGGAACCGGCAGCACATCGAAAAGGTCGAGATCATTTTCGACGAGGACCTCGCCCTCGAAGGCCGTGCCCGCTACTACGACGGTGCCGGCGCCCTCCGCGACATGATCCAGAGCCATCTGCTGCAGATCATGGCCCTCATGGCCATCGAGCCGCCGGCCTCCGTGGACGAACGGGACCTCCGCGATGCCGTGGCCACGGTGCTGCGGGCCAGCAGCATCAAGGCCCCGTACCGCCAGAACACCCGCCGGGCACGGTACACCGCCGGTTCCATCAACAGCCGCAAGGTTCCGGACTATGCCAAGGAGGACGGCGTGGACGCCTCCAGGGGCACCGAGACCCTCGCCGAGGTGCAGGTGGAGATCGACAACTGGCGCTGGCAGGGCGTGCCGTTCATCCTGCGCTCGGGCAAGGCGCTGGACACCAAACGCAAGGAGGCCGTGGTGACTTTCCGGCCGGTGCCGCACCTGCCGAAGGGGTTCACCGGCGTGGACGCCCCCAACCAGCTGCGGATCGGTTTTGGCCCGGACACGCTGCAGTTCGACGTCGACGTGAACAGCCCGGGCGATGTCCTGAGCCTGGACCGGGCCACGTTGCAGGCCGAGCTGAGTGCTTCCGAGCTCCTCCCCTACGGCGAAGTGCTGGAGGGCGTCCTGACCGGCGATCCGCTGCTCTCGGTGCGGGCAGACACCGCCGAGGACTGCTGGCGCATCCTGGCGCCGGTGCTGAAGTCCTGGACCGCCGGGCATGTCCCGCTGGAGGAGTATCCGGCCGGGACCCCGGGGCCGGAGGGCTGGCCGGCGTAGCACCGGCGCAGCACCGGCGCAGCACCGGCGCGGCACCGACCAGCAGGGCTGGCAACCGGCGCAGCAGCAGGGCTGGCACCAGACGACAAAGCGGGCCGGATGCCTTTGGGGCATCCGGCCCGCAGTGTCAGCGCCGCTATATGTGTTCATGTGTCATTCTCCCGTTCCGGGAGTGGAGCGGGAGCAGCTAGATCGCTGCCGAACCGCGCTCTCCGGTGCGGACCCTGACAGCCTCGAACACATCCATCGTCCAGACCTTGCCGTCCCCGGCGCGGCCGGTGTTTGAACTGGCGATGATGACATCCAGGATGTCGTCCGCCTGTTCGTCGGTGGCCAGGACTTCTACCCGGATCTTGGGCAGGAGGTCCACGTTGTACTCGGCCCCGCGGTACACCTCGGTGTAGCCGCGCTGCCGGCCGTAGCCGCTGGCTGCGCTGACCGTGAGGCCCTGCACGCCGTAGGCTTCCAGGCCTTCGCGAATAGCCTCAAGCTTTTCCGGTCGGACGATTGCCGTGATTAGTTTCATGCCCCCACACTTTCCTTACCCGTTGCGTTCTGCTTGCCGTTGGACGCGGCGCCCACCGGGACCTCGGAGAGTTCCTCTTCGCCCATCGGCTTGCCGGTGATCAGTTCGTGCAGCGGCTGGAAGCTGCCGCCGTGCCCGCCGACGCCGAACTCGTAGGCGGTCTCTGCGTGCAGGCTCAGGTCCACACCGACGACTTCCTGTTCCTGGGAGACCCGGAAGCCCATGAGCTTGTGGATCGGGAAGGCGATGATGAACGTCATCACGGCGGTGAAGACGATGGCCATCAGCGCCGCGAGGCTCTGGGCCACCAGCTGCGTGGTGCCGCCGCCGTAGAACAGGCCCGCGGTGCCCTGGGTCGGGGTGGCCAGGAAGCCGATTGCCACGGTGCCGACAACACCGGAGACGAGGTGGACGCCGACGACGTCGAGCGAGTCGTCGTAGCCGAACTTGAACTTCAGGCCGACGGCGAGCGCGGAGGCCACGCCGGCAGCGACACCGAGGGCGATCGCACCCAGCGGGGAGACGTTGGCGCAGGCCGGGGTGATGGCGACCAGGCCGGCCACCACGCCGGAGGCGGCACCGAGGGAGGTCGGGTGGCCGTCGCGGAAGCGTTCCACGGCGAGCCAGCCGAGCATGGCGGCAGCCGGGGCGGCCAGGGTGTTGATCCAGATCAGGCCGGCCTGCTCCACAGTGGCGGCGGCACCGGCGTTGAAGCCGAACCAGCCGAACCACAGGATTGCGGCGCCGAGCATGACGAACGGAATGTTGTGCGGGCGGTGGTTCGGGTCCTTGCCGAAGCCCTTGCGGTTACCGATGATCAGGACCAGGATCAGGCCGGCGACGCCGGCGTTGATGTGGACCACGGTGCCGCCGGCGAAGTCGATGACCGGCGCGAACGTCTGGCCGAACCAGCCACTGGCGGAGAAGAGTCCGCCGCCCCAGACCATGAAGGCCATCGGCGCGTAGACGAGGGTTGCCCAGACGGGGGTGAAGACCACCCAGGCGGAGAACTTGGCGCGGTCCGCGACTGCGCCGGAGATCAGGGCCACCGTGATGATGGCGAAGGTGGCCGCGTAGCCGACCTTGAGCAGATCAGCCGGTTCGGTGAAGCCGTGGAGGCCGAAGTGGCTGAACGGGTTGGCGAAGATCTGGAAGAAGTTGTCTTCGTTGCTCGTCGCCATCGAGGCGCCCCAAAGGACCCACATGATGCTCACGGTTCCAATGGCGACGAAGCTCATCATCATCATGTTCAAAGCCGACTTGGCGCGGGTCATGCCGCCGTAGAAGAATGCCAGGCCCGGGGTCATGAACAGCACGAGTGCCGCGGCGACCAGGAGCCAAACGAGACCTGCGGTGAGTTCCATGGTCTACGTCCTCTCTTGCAATAGGTGCGGAGTAGTCCGCCGGTCCCAACGCATTATTTGCGTTCTACATCGAGTTTCGCGGGGCCGTGTTTCGCTGGCGGAGGATTTACATTGCCGGGTTGTTACAAGAACCTCCCGGACGTAAATGGTGCGTCTCACACTTGTTACGGTTATGTTTCATCGGATTAATTCCGCGCTTGACGAGCCGCCGCCAGCCTGCCCCGCATCTGCCCAAGGACGAACGCATCATGACCAACACTTCCCGCCCCACCGGCGACGCCGCTGCCCAGGTTCCCTTCCGGGCCCCGGGGCGTTCCCGGCTGCCCCGGGACATCAAGGTGATGCTGGTGGCGGCCTTCCTGATCGCGATCGGCTTTGGCCTGGTGGCCCCGGTGCTTCCCCAGTTCGCCACCACGTTCGACGTCGGCGCCACGGCGGCGGCCGTGATCGTGAGCATCTTCGCGTTCATGCGCCTTGTCTTCGCCCCGGCCGGCGGCGCCCTGATCGTGAAACTGGGCGAACGGCCTGTCTACGTGGCCGGGCTGCTGATCGTGGCCGCGTCGACGGCGGCGTGCGCATTCGCCCAGAACTACTGGCAGTTGCTGGTGTTCCGCGGCCTGGGCGGGGCGGGTTCGGTGATGTTCACGGTGGCGTCCATGGCGCTGGTGGTCCGGCTCGCGCCGCCGGAAAGCCGCGGCCGGGTCTCCGGGGCCTATGCCTCCGCCTTCCTGATCGGCAACGTCTGCGGCCCGATCGTCGGCGGGCTGCTCGCCAACTTCGGCCTGCGGGTGCCGTTCCTTGCCTACGCGGCCGCCCTGGTGCTGGCCGCCCTCGTGGTGCAGACCCAGCTCAGCCATGTCCCGGCCGCCTCCCGGCACCCCGGCGCCACAGCCCCGGCGATGGAACTGAAGGACGCGCTGCGGGACAGCGCCTACCGGGCCGGGCTGTTTTCGAGCTTTGCCAACGGCTGGGCCACCTTCGGCGTGCGGATGGCCACCGTGCCGCTCTTCGCCGTCGTGGCGCTCGGTGCGGGACCGGAATCCGCCGGCTGGGCCCTGGCGGTCTTCGCGGGCGGAAACGCGGTGGCTCTAACATTCTCCGGCCGGCTCGCCGACACCCTGGGCCGCAAGCCGCTCCTGCTGGCCGGGCTACTGGTCACCGGCACGGCCACGGCGGCCATCGGGTTCACCCACCAGCTGCCCTGGTTCCTGCTCGCCTCCGCTTGCGCCGGGATCGGCTCCGGCCTGCTCGGACCGGCCCAGCAGGCCGCGATCGCCGACGTGATCGGCAACGAGCGCTCCGGCGGCCGCGTCCTGGCCGTCTTCCAGATGGCCTCGGACAGCGGGGCGATCGTCGGACCCGTGGTGGCCGGGCTCCTGGCGGACCGCCTGGGCTACGGCTGGGCCTTCGGCGTCACGGGCGGCATGCTGCTGGCCGCCGCCGCCGTCTGGTTGCCGGCCCGCGAAACGTTCGTCCGGCCCGCTGCGAAGAGCGCCTGACCTGCGGCGGTGCCGCCACCCGGGCCGCCGGGCGCGCGGTCCTATCCTGTGCCGCGTCCGCGACCATGTTCAGATCCTTGTCGGGGTCCAAGTCCTGGACCTTCGGGTCAGCGGAAGCAGCCCTCCTTGGCTAAGCTGGGGGCACGTGTAACAAACTTCCGGAGGTAATTCCCCATGGCCAGATTCGACTCTTCCCCCGGGAAAGCCGATAGCCCAGACCCCGCCGACCCCGCGGACGCCGGACAGAGCGCGGAAAAGAGCGCGGAAAAGAGCGCCGGACAGGGCGCCGGAACGAGCGCGGGGAAAAGGAAGCGCACACGGATCCTCGCCGGCGCCGGATTCGTCGCCGTGGCCGCGGCAGCTGCAGTGGTGCTTCCCCTTGCCCTCGGAAGCCCGACGCCCGCCCCGCCTGCTCCTTCCGAGACGGCCCAGTCGTCATCGCCTACGGCGCTCGCCCCGGCCGAGGTGGGACCGACGGTCACCTATTACAAACAGCCGGGTCCGCCGGCCGGGTCGCCGCTGGAAAAAGTTGAGCCCCTCAAGGTCGGTGTCTCCAACGATCTCGTGGGCACTTCGCTGAACAAGGGCGCAATGGGGATCTCGCTGGAGGCCACGGACCTGGCCGATCCCGACCTCAGCAGCGATAACGCGTCGATGGTGAAGCTTCTCAAGGAGCTAGACCAGCCGGTCCTGCGCTTCGGCGGCAACGCCGTGGACCGACGCTTTTTCTGGACGTCCACAGGCGAGGCAATACCAGCCGATTACAAGGGCGACAAGACCCACCCGGTCAAGGCCGTGGGACCGGCAGACCTGACCCGGCTGAAGACTCTCCTGGAGGCCGGTGATGCCAAGGTCACCCTCACGGTGGATCTGGGCCACTTCAACCCGGCCCGGGCTGCGGATATGGTCAAGAATGCCTCGCAGATCCTCGGTGACCGGCTGCTCAGCATCACCGTGGGCAACGAGCCAAACGGATTCGTCTTCAACGACGTCAAGACCGACGGCTACAGCCTGGAGCAGTACATACGGGAACTGAAGGAGTACGCGACCGCAATCTATGCAGTGGCGCCCAACGTGCCCATCTCCGGACCTGGCGCCTTTGACTCGAAGTGGTGGAAGCCCTTCGTCGATGCGGACCTTCCGCAGAAGAAGATCCTGACGTTCCACCACTACCCGCTTTCCAACTGTGACGGCAGCTTGCCCCAGGACTCGCCCACGCTGGCTAACGCAATGAGCCAGCAGATGCACGACCGTGCCATCGAGTACCAGAAAGCGGCCCTCGCGGTGGGTCAGGCCGCGGGCCTGGAAACCTGGATTCCGGAAACCGGGATCTCGGCGTGCCCCGGTTCCAACGAAACCTCCCGTACCCACGCATCAGCGCTGTGGGCGGCAGACTACGCCCTCACCGCCGCCCAGCTGGGCATCACCCGAATCAGCTACCACAGCTCGTTGCTGACGTGCAAGGGCGGCCCGCCCCTGTCCGCCATCTGCAGTGCTGGCGCCTACCCGTTCGGCAACGGCCAGATGTCCGGCCGGGCCAACTTCTTCGGCCTCTCCATGGTGGCCGAGCTCGAGGCCGGCAAGTTCATGAAACTGAACAGCTCCGGCGGCGGCCTGGCGTTTAGCTACGCGCTGCAGAACGCGGACGGCAGCACCAGCGTGGTGATCATCAATGAAAATGACCCCGAAAAGGCCGCGCAGACCGACGTCACCCTGAACCTCCCGGGAAAGCCCGTCACCGGGACCATGACCCAGCTCAGCGGCCCCAGCTACTCGGCCGAGAACCAGACTGTCATCGACGGCGCAAAGACCGAGCCCCAGCCCGTCGCCAAGCGCGCCACGGTGCCCGGCTTCGCATACAAGACCCAGACCCAGCAGTTCAAGCTGACCGCCGGAACAGTGACGGTCCTGAACTTCAAGTACTAGATCGCCCAATCCCCCTAATACCCAACTGGCTCGCAGCAGGGGCCGTTTTGAACGCTCAAAACGGCCCCTGCTGCGAGCTACTTGGGTTTGGGAGTATCAGTTCAGCAGCGCATCCACGAAGGCTTCGGCGTCGAACGGCGCGAGGTCATCGGCGCCTTCGCCCAGGCCGATCAGTTTGACCGGGACGCCGAGGGACTTCTGGATGGCGACGACGATCCCGCCCTTGGCGGTGCCGTCCAGCTTGGTCAGGACAATCCCGGTGATGTTGACGACCTCGGAGAACACCCGGGCCTGGTTGAGTCCGTTCTGCCCGGTGGTGGCGTCCAGGACCAGCAGCACCTCGTCCACCTCGGCAAGCTTTTCGATGACCCGCTTGACCTTGCTGAGCTCGTCCATGAGGCCCACCTTGTTCTGCAGGCGCCCCGCGGTGTCGATCATGACGACGTCGACTTCCTGGTCGATGCCGGCCTTGACGGCCTCGTACGCCACGGAGGCCGGGTCCGCGCCGTCGATGTCCGACTTCACGGTGGGCACGCCGACGCGCTGGCCCCACGTGGCCAGCTGCTCGGCGGCGGCGGCTCGGAAGGTGTCGGCGGCGCCAAGCAGCACGTCCTTGTCCTCGGCCACGAGCACGCGGGCGAGCTTGCCCACGGTGGTGGTTTTGCCGACGCCGTTGACGCCGACCACCATCATGACAGCGGGCTTGTCGGCATGGCGCTCGACGTTCAGGCTCCGGTCCATGGTGGGGTCCACGAGCTTGATGAGTTCTTCCCGGAGCAGTGCCTTGACGTGCTCGGGGTCCCGCGTGCCGATCACCTTGACGCGTTCGCGGAGCGCGTCCACGAGCTGCATGGTCGGTTCGGTGCCGAGATCGGCCAGGAGGAGGGTCTCCTCGACCTCGTCCCAGACGTTTTCATCGATCTTGTCCGCCGAAAGCAGGGCCAGGAGCCCCTTGCCCAGGACGTTGTTGGACTTGACCAGCCGCTCCCGCAGCCGGGTCAGGCGTCCGGCCACCGGCAGCGGGGTTTCCACCGGCACGGTTTCCAGGCCGGCGGCGTCATCCGGCACCTCCACCCTTGGTTCTTCGAGCTCGACGGCGTCCGGCGGCGTCCCTGCCGGCGCCGCCGCCGGGGGACGGTCCTCCACAAGGGTCCCGGCTCCCGGGCCCTGCACGGGGTCGTTTGCGTCACGCGTGCCGGAATAGGTCTTGGTGCTCTTCCGGGTCTTCACGAGCACCGGGATCAGCACACCGATGACCACCAGGACAGCGAGAATGGGCAGAATAATGGGGAGGATGTCGTTCACTCCCCTAGCTTCTCACAAACCCCAAATGGGCCGTGGCCAGCGTTTTCGTTCCGTCTAGGCGTCCGCGCCGGCTAGGTCTCCGCTGCCGGGACGTCCGCGCTGGCTAGATCTCCACACTTAGCCGCTGGCTGATCACCGTGGAGACGCCGTCGCCGCGCATGGTGACGCCGTAGAGGGCGTCGGCGACTTCCATCGTGCGCTTCTGGTGCGTGATGACGATCAGCTGGCTGGACTCGCGGAGCTCTTCGAAGATGGTGATGAGCCGGCCCAGGTTGGTGTCATCGAGCGCCGCCTCGACCTCGTCCATGACGTAGAAGGGCGAGGGGCGTGCCTTGAAGATGGCCACCAGCAGCGCCACCGCCGTCAGGGAACGTTCGCCGCCGGAGAGCAGCGAGAGCCGTTTGATTTTCTTGCCGGCCGGGCGGGCTTCCACCTCGATCCCGGTGGTGAGCATGTCGGACGGGTCGGTCAGGACCAGCCGGCCTTCGCCCCCGGGGAACAACCGGGCGAAGACGCGGACAAACTGCCGGGAGGTGTCATCGAAGGCCTCGGCGAAGACCTTCTGGACGCGGTCGTCGACTTCCTTGATGATGTCCAGCAGATCCTTGCGGCTGGACTTCAGGTCTTCGAGCTGGGTGGCGAGGAACTGGTGGCGCTCCTCGAGCGCGGCGAACTCCTCGAGCGCCAGCGGGTTGACCTTGCCGAGGGCCGCGAGGTCGCGTTCGGCGCGTTTGAGCCGTTTTTCCTGCTCGGCCCGGACGAAGGGCTTGCCCGCGGAAATCTCGCGGCCGTCCTCGTCCACCGGGGCGCGCAGGGCGGCCCATTTGTCCGCCGAGTCGTCGGCCGGGACCGGGACGGGACGGTCCGGCCCGAAGTCGGCCACGAGCTGCTCGGCGGTCAGCCCGAGCTCCTCCACGCTTTTGAGTTCCAAGGCCTCGATCCGCAGCCGCTGTTGCGTGCGGGCGAGCTCGTCGCGGTGCACGGAGTCGGTGAGCTCGGCCAGTTCGCGGGCCAGGGCGTCGTTGCCGCTGCGGACCGCGGCAAGCTCCCGGTCCATCGACTCCTTGCGTTCCTCGGCGCTGTCCCGCGCCCGGCTGGCGAGCTCCACGGACACGTCGATGAACCCGATGATCTGCTGTACGGCGACGGCGACGGCGGCGGCCCGCCCGGCCTGGAGCCGGCGGCGGCGGGCCCGTTCGGCGGCTTCCTCGCGGGCGCGGCGTTCGGTGGCGGCGGCCCGTTCCAGCGAGGCCGCCCGGTTGCGGGTGGCCGTGAGCTGTTCCTCGGCGCTGCGCAGGGCGAGCCTGGCCTCCATTTCGGCCGTGCGGGCCAGTGAGGCGGCCAGTGCCAGGGCGTCGCGGTGCTCCGGCGAGGGTTCCTGTTCCTCGGGGGCCTCGGTGGCCGCGGCGAGCCGTGCCGTCACGGCTTCCAGGGCGTCCTGTTCGCTGACAATCTGGGCCTCGGCCCTGGCGAGGGAGGCGGCCAGGCGCTCACTCTCCCCCACGGCGCTGCGCAGCACCGCGTTCAGGTGGCCCAGCCGTTCGGCGACGGCGGCAAGTTTCGCGTCGGAATCGTGGAGTTTCGCGAGGGCCGCGTCCGCCCGGTCCTGGGCCTCGGCGCGCCGGGCCCGGGCGGTTGCAAGGGCGAAGCGATTGCGTTCGAGCCCGGCGGTGACGGCGGCCAGTTTCGCGGCGGCGTCGTCGACGGCGGCCTGGACTTCCAGCAGCGACGGCGCCGACGCGGATCCGCCGGTCACGGTCAGCGCGGTAAAGATGTCCCCGGCCCGGGTCACGGCCGTGAGGTCGGGGCGGCCCGCGATTAGCTGCGCCGCGGCGTCCAGGTCCTCGACGACGGCGACGCCCGCCAGCAGGGCGGCCAGCGGCAAGCGGGCGGCGTCCGGGTCCGCAGCCGAAACCAGCTCCGCCGCCCAGCGAGCGCCCGCTGGAAGTGTGCTCGCGCCGGTTAGCGCATTCGCCAACAGCTGCGAAGCTCCGGCCGGAACGTCGGCGAGCAGCAGCGCGGCGCGGCCGGCGTCGTCCTCGCGTAGCAGCCGCACGGCGGCGGCAGCCGTCTCCGGGTCCCGGACCACCACGGCGTCGGACGCAGTGCCGAGTGCGGCGGCGATGGCTGCCTCGAATCCGGCCTCCACGGTGATCATGGACGCGAGGGAGCCCAAGACCCCAGCCGCCAGGTTCCCCGCGGCCGCGCCGAGCACGTGCCCGGAGCCGTCCTTGCGGTTCAGTCCGAGCTGGAGGGCATCGCGGCGGGCCACGAGGGCGCCGCGTTCCCGCTCACCCTCACGCTCGGCCGCCTTCAGTGCGTCAATTTCGGCGATGACCGTGTCCAGGTCAACGCTTGCGGCCTCGTAATCGGCGTCGAGCGATTCCTCGCCGTCCTCGACGCCTGCAACCTGCGTCTCCAGGGCCGTGAACTCACTGTGCGCGTGCCGGCGGCGTTCCTCGCCGGCCTTCTGCGATTCGCGGAGGCGTCCCAGCTCAGATTGGGCCGACTCGACGCGGGATCGGGCCGCGCCGACCTGCCCGGCGAGCTTTGCCAGGCCTTCGCGCCGGTCCGCGGCGGCCCGGAGCAGGGCCGCGAGCCGCTTGTCCTCGGCGGCGGCGGCCTGTTCGGCATCTTGTTTGGCTGCTGTCGCTGCGCCCAGGGCCTCCGTCCGGTCCAGGATCTGCCCTTCCAGCCCGGCCTGCTCGTCGCGGACGCGGGCGGCCTGGACTTCCAGCTGGTCCGGATCCCGGCCGGTGTCGGGAGTCGCGTCCGCGGCGCCAAGCAGCCGGCGGCGCTCCTCGGCGAGCGAGCCGAGCGAACGGAGCCGTTCGCGCCCGGTGGAGAGTGAGTACCAGTTCTCCCGCGCGGCGTTCAGCGCGGGCGTGGCCTCGGCGGCTAGCCGTTCGAGGACCGCCTGGCGCTGCCGTCCGGCGTCGAGGTCGCGTTCGACGACGCCGCGGCGGGCCTTGAGCGCCGATTCATCCGCGACGTCCTGCGCCAACGCGGACTGCAGCTGGACGAGGTCGTCGGCCAGGAGGCGTGAGCGGGCGTCGCGGACCTCGAACTGGACGCTCTGGGCACGCCGGGCCACTTCCGCCTGCTTGCCCAGCGGGGTCAGTTGCCGCCGGATTTCGCCGGTGAGATCGCTGAGCCTGGACAGGTTGGCCTGCATGGCCTCGAGTTTGCGGACCGTCTTTTCCTTGCGGCGGCGGTGTTTGAGGATGCCGGCGGCCTCTTCGATGAAGCCGCGCCTGTCCTCGGGGGTGGCGTGCAGAACCTTGTCCAGTTGGCCCTGGCCCACAATCACGTGCATCTCGCGGCCAAGGCCGGAGTCGGAGAGCAGCTCCTGGATATCGAGCAGCCGGCAGCCGGCGCCGTTGATGGCGTATTCCGAGCCGCCGGTCCGGAACAGGGTCCGCGAGATCGTTACTTCGCTGTATTCGATCGGCAGGGCGCCGTCGCTGTTGTCGATTGTCAGCGAGACGTGGGCCCGCCCCAGCGGCGGCCGGCCCGAGGTGCCCGCGAAGATCACGTCCTCCATCTTGCCGCCGCGGAGGGTCTTGGCTCCCTGTTCGCCCATGACCCAGGCCAGCGCGTCCACGACGTTGGATTTACCCGAACCGTTGGGGCCCACCACGGCGGTGACGCCCGGCTCGAATTCAAAGGTCGTCGCTGAGGCGAACGACTTGAATCCCCGGACGGTCAGACTCTTGAGGTGCAAGGTGCTTCGGTTCTCCTGGTCGGCGGGCTGGGCCCACTGTTCGACGAATACTTGATTCGGACGGACGCGGGTGTTCGGGACGGCCCCGGATACTTCCAATCTACTGCGGCGTAGCGACAAGTCCGCGCAGAACCCGTGCAATGCCGCGGCTTTTGCCGCAGAATATGCAGGAACTGACCTCCACCGGGCATAGTTAAGCTCTTGGGCTTGCGCTCGAGGGTGCGGTAAACCGCCGAAGCGCAGGACGGACGTGAACAGGGGCTTGATTTTGGTAGGCAACGCAACATTCCGGCACAGCAACACCGCCTTACTCTCGGTGAGCAGCGTCGAAGCTCCGACGATCGTGAGTTCCATGGATTTCGACCGCAGGTTGGCTTCGACCCTGCGGCGGCTGAGGGTCCCCCCAAAGCTGCTGGAACGGGTGGCAGGCATCACGCACCGGCGCTGGTGGGCGCCCGGGACATCGTTCGACGACGCCGCCATCGAGGCGGGCGCAAAGGCCCTGGCCGAGTCCGGCGTCGAAGCGTCCGAGATTGGCCTGCTCATCAACACCTCCGTTACCCGGCGAAACCTCGAACCGTCCGTCGCGGTGAAGATCCACCACGGGCTCAGCCTGCCGTCGTCGGCCATGAACTTTGATCTGGCCAACGCCTGCCTCGGATTCGTCAACGGCATGACGCTGGCGGCCAACATGATCGATTCCGGACAGATCAAGTACGCGATGATCGTCAACGGTGAGGATGCCCAGGCAACGCAGGAGGCCACCCTGGCCCGGCTGCAGCGGCCCGAGACGACGCGCGAGGACTTCAACCGCGAGTTCGCCACACTGACCCTCGGCTCCGGAGCCGCTGCGGCCGTCCTGGGCCCGGCGGACCAGCACTCGGGGGCCCACCGCATCCTCGGCGGCGTGATGCGTGCCGGCACCGAACACCATGAACTGTGCGTGGGCGGCATCGACGGCATGGCCACCGACACCAAGGGCCTGCTCGAGGGCGGCCTGCAGCTTGTGGTGGACGCCTGGCACGAGGCCCAGCCGGAGTGGGACTGGGGTTCGATGGACCGCTACGTCACGCACCAGGTGAGCAATGCGTATACCCAGGCCATCATCGACGCCATTGACCTGGACCCGGACAAGGTGCCGATCACGTTCCCGCACTGGGGCAATGTGGGCCCGGCCTCCCTCCCAATGACCCTCGCTGCCGAAGCGCAGACTCTCGCAGCCGGGGACCGCGTGCTGTGCATGGGCGTCGGTTCCGGTCTGAACACCGCCATGGTGGAAATCGTTTGGTAGCCGCCGACTGGCCCGGCGTCGACCCCGAGTGGTCGCGCGAAATCGATGTGGCGTCCACCTCCGCCGTGGACGGGCCCGGAACCGTGCGCCGCTGGCACCTGCTCGACAACGGTGCCCAGCTCGCGCGCCGCGGCCTGACTCCTGCCGGCACCCTGCTGTGCGTGCACGGCAACCCGACGTGGTCCTACCTGTGGCGGACCCTGCTGGGCGCCGGATCCGACCCCGCACATCCGTGGCGCGTGGTGGCGGTGGACCAGCTGGATATGGGCTTCTCCGAGCGCACCGGCACGTTCCGGCGCTTGGAGGACCGGATCAACGACCTGGGCGACCTCACCGCCGCGCTCGGACTGGACGGGCCGGTGGTCACCGTCGGCCACGACTGGGGCGGCGTGATCAGCCTCGGCTGGGCCGTGGCACATCCGCAGCAGCTCGCGGGAGTGGTGCTGACCAACACCGCCGTCCACCAGCCCTCCGCCTCCCAGATCCCGCCGGCGCTGCGGCTCGCCCTGCACCCCGCCGTGCACCGCTGGGGAACGACGACGTCGGACACCTTCCTGCGCGTGACGCATTCCCTGGCCCACCCGCCGCTCGCCGCGGATGTCCGCAGCGCCTTCATGGCCCCTTACCGCGGCGCCGGCCGCCGCGCCGGCGTGGGGAACTTTGTCGCTGACATTCCCGCCGACGCGTCCCATCCCAGCTTCCCGACGCTTAGCCGCGTCGCGGAAGGGGTGCGCGGGTTGGGGGTTCCGGCCCTGATGCTCTGGGGCCCGCGGGATCCGATCTTTTCCGACCGGTACCTCAAGGACCTCATCAGCCGGCTGCCGGACGCGAAAGTTCACCGCTTTGAGGGTGCCGGCCACCTGGTCGCGGAAGACCGGGACATCGCCGCCCCCGTCTTCGAGTGGCTTGCCGAGTGCGGCCGGGACAGCGACCACGGCCTTCTGCGCATCGACGCCCCGACCGACGGACCGACCGACGGGCCGCTGCCGGAATACTCGACGCCGGAAGACGGGGCCGAGCCCCTGGAGCCCGGCACCGATGGTCCCGGCACCGGGGTCCCGCCGCTTTGGGCGCCGCTCACCGCACTGGCCGCGGGACCCACAGCCGGGGACGCCGCCGTCGCGGAAATGGCAGCGGACGGCAGCGCCGCCCGCTCGCTCAGCTGGCGGGAGCTGGAACAGAATATCGCCGCCCTCGCCGCCGGCCTGCGGGAAGCCGGTGTGGGGCACGGCAGCCGGGTGAGCCTGATGGTCCCGCCGGGCGTGGACTTGACCGTGGTCCTCTATGCCTGCCTGCGGCTCGGCGCGGTGGTCGTCGTGGCCGACGCGGGCCTGGGCACCCGCGGCCTGAGCCGTGCCGTCAAGGGCGCCACCCCGGATTTCCTCATCGGAATCGACAAGGCGCTGGCGGCTGCCTCGGTACTCGGCTGGCCGGGACGGCGCATCAGTGTCCGGGACCTGCCGGCCGCCCGGCGCCGCCTCCTCGCCGTCGAAACCTCCCTCGCCGCCCTCCGCCGCCGCGGAACCAGCCCGGAACTCCCTTGCCCGGATCCGGCCCTGGCTCCGGACCCGGATGCCCCCGCCGCCGTGCTCTTCACCTCCGGCTCCACCGGTCCCGCCAAGGGCGTGCTCTACACGCACCGGCAACTGGCCGCGATGCGGGATACCGTCGCCACAACGCTGGGGATCCGCCCGGGCGCACGCCTGGTGGCGGGCTTCGCGCCGTTCGCCCTGCTGGGACCGGCGCTCGGAGCCGTCTCGGTGACGCCCGCCATGGATGTCACCATGCCCCGCACCCTGACGGCCGGGACGCTGGCGGCCGCCGCCGCGGCCATCGACGCCACGGTGATTTTCGCGTCCCCCGCGGCCTTGCGCAACGTCCTCGCGACCCAGGACGGCCTGAGCCCGGCCGGGCACCAGGCCCTGGGGCGGGTGGAGCTGCTGCTCTCCGCCGGCGCGCCCGTCCCCGAGCCCCTCCTCGCCGAGGTGCAGCGGCTGCTGCCCCAGGCCTCTCTGCACACCCCGTACGGGATGACCGAGGCGCTGCCCGTCACCGACATCAGCTTCGAACAGATCCGCGACGCCGGGGCCGACGCCGCCGCCGGAACCGTGGCGGGGGCCGGCAATGGCGTGTGCGTGGGCTGGCCGGTGTACGGCGCCTGTGTGGCCGTTATCCCGCTCGCCGCGGACGGCACCGCACCCGGGAACAGCCCCGTCACGGAGGCGGGCGTCACCGGTGAGATCCTTGTCAGCGCCCCGCATGTGAAGGAAGCCTACGACAGGCTCTGGCTGGCCCAGCGTGAGAGCGTCCGCACGGCCGGATGGCACCGCACCGGAGACGTCGGGCACTTCGACGCCGCCGGCCGGCTCTGGGTGGAAGGTCGCCTCGCGCACGTCGTGACGGCGCCGGGTGCTGTGGTGACGCCCGTGGGCGCCGAGCAGGCCATCGAACGCCTGGACGACGTCGGGATGGCCGCCGTCGTCGGGGTCGGCCCGTCCGGGACCCAGGCCGTCGTCGCCGTCGTCGAAACCGTCCCGCCTGCCCGCCGGGCCGGCCCCGCCGCGCCGCAGCTGGCAGGCCGGGTACGGGACGCCGCCCGGGCGGCAGGCGTCAGCGTCTCCGCGGTGCTCGACGTCCCGTCCCAGCCGACCGACATCCGCCACAACGCCAAAATCGACAGGACCCGTCTGTCCAGGTGGGCGTCAAAGGTGCTGGCCGGCGGCCGTCCGGGCACGCCGTGAAGGTCCTCGTCACGGGCGCGAGCGGCCTGCTCGGCCGCGAAGTGGCCCGGCTGCTGGTGCGGCAGGGCCACTCCGTCACCACGTTCCAGCGCCGCCCCTCCGGCGTCGACGGCGCCGCGGACCTCTGCGGCTCCGTCGCGGACCAGGACGCCGTCCGCCGGGCCGTTGACGGCGCCGAGGGCGTCATTCACCTGGCCGCGAAGGTCTCCTTCACGGGCCGCGCGGCGGAGTTCGATGAGGTGAACGTCGAAGGCACGCGCCGCCTGCTCCGGGCCGCACGCGAGGCCGGCGTGCGGGACCTGGTGTTCGTCTCCTCCCCCTCCGTGGCCAACTCCGGAACCGCCATCGCCGGGCTGGGCGCCGGGCCGGCGGACCCGGTCCGCGCGCATGGCGACTACTCCCGCACCAAGGCCGAGGCCGAACTGCTGGCGCTGGCCGCGGACGCGCCGGACTTCCGGGTCGCGGCGGTGCGTCCGCACATCGTCTGGGGCCCCGGCGACACCCAACTAGTGGAACGGGTGCTGGACCGTGCCGGCCGCGGCCGCCTGCCGCTGCTCGACGCCGGCGCAGCCCTGATCGACACCACCTACGTGGACAACGCCGCTGCGGCCATCGTCGCTGCGCTGCACCGCATGGAGCACATCCACGGCCGGGCGCTCGTGGTCAGCAACGGCGAACCCCGCCCGGTCGGCGAGCTGCTGGCAGGTATTTGCGCCGCGGGCGGCGTCCCTGCGCCGTCGTGGAGGGTGCCGGGCAGCCTCGCGCGTGCTGCAGGATCGGTGATAGAGAAGGCATGGTCCCGGTCGGGCCGGGCCGGGGAGCCGCCGATGACCAGGTTCCTCGCCGAACAGCTCTCCACCGCCCACTGGTTCGACCAGCGCGAGGCCCGGGAACTCCTCGACTGGACCCCTGCCGTTTCGCTTGACGAGGGCCTGGCGAGGCTGGCCGGGCACTACGCCCGGGCTCCCCTTACCAGCGGCCGTTCCGGGGCCTGGGCTGGCAGACGGGACAGGTGTACGAGGAACGGTTCATGAACTGTTCCCGCTTCATCAGGCTGACCCGGCCCGCGGCGGCGCAGCGCCTGCACTCCTGGCCCTCCCGGCCGTAGGCGTTCAGGGAGCGGTCGAAGTACCCGGAGGCTCCGTTGACGTTGACGTAGAGCGAATCGAAGCTGGTGCCGCCGGCGGCCAGCGCATCCGTCATGACCCCGCGGGCGGCGTCGAGGAGCCGCAGGGCGTCGGCGCGGCGCAGGGTATCGGTGGGCCGGGCATAGTGCAGCTGCGCCGTCCAGAGGGCCTCGTCCGCGTAGATGTTGCCGATCCCGGAGACCAGGCCCTGGTCCAGCAGTGCCCGCTTGAGCCCGGTTTTGCGCGCCCGCAGGCGCCGGTAGAAGGCGTCGAAGGAGAACCAGGGGTCCAGCGGGTCCCGGGCAATGTGCGAGGCTTCCTCGGCAATGAGCGGCAGCGGCGTTTCGGCCAGGCCGCCGGGGCCGCCGTCGTCAGTGGGGATCAGGGACGTGATGAACAGGCCACCGAAGATGCGCTGGTCCACGAACCGGAGCTGATCGGGCATGCCGTCGGCGGGGCTGAGCCGCAGCCTGACCTTGAGGTGTTTTTCGTCCGGAACTCCGGGGTCCTGCATCAGCAGCTGACCGGACATGCCAAGGTGGGCCATGAGTGCGACGGCGGGGGCCGGCCCTGAGTCCGGGCGGGGCTCTCCGGACAGGTCACCATTCCCGGACGTGTCACCACTCCCGGGCGCGGCGGGCGTGTCCGCCAGCGGCATCCAGAGGAATTTGCCGCGCCGGACCACGTCCAGCACCCGGGCGCCCTCAAGGTTGCCGGCAAAGTCTTCCGGGCCCAGGGCGTGCCGGCGCAGGGAACGCGGGTCCAGCACATCCACGGAAGTGATGGTCCGGCCCCGCACCCAGCTCACCAGGCCGCGCCGGACCACCTCAACCTCGGGCAGTTCAGGCAACGCTGCCGCCTAGCTGCCGGTCTGCGTGTGCAGCTGCTGCGTGTCGGGCACGGACGGGGCGGTCAGCCGGCGCCAGGCGTCGGCGGCGGCTTCCTGCTCGGCTTCTTTCTTGGAGTTTCCGCTGCCGGTGCCGTAGTCGGTGCCACCGATCCGCAGCACGGCCTCGAACGTCCGGGCGTGGTCCGGTCCGGAGCCGTCAACCGCGTAGTTAATGGTTCCGAGCTGCCGGCTGGCCGCCAATTCCTGGATGGACGTCTTCCAGTCGGTGCCGGCGCCGAGGGCGGCGGCATCCTTCAACAGCGGGCCGACCAGCCGCATGACCAGCTGCCGTGCCGTCTCGATGTCATTGGAGAGGTAGGTGGCGCCGATCAGCGCCTCCATGGTGTCCGCCAGGATGGAGGCCTTGTTCTTGCCCTCGGTGAGCTTCTCGCCCTGTCCGAGGTAGATGTATTCCCCTAGCCCGATGCTGCGGCCTATGCCGGCCAGGGCCCGGGTGCTGACGACGGCGGAACGGCGCTTGGCCAGATCACCTTCGGGCAGCGTGGGGTTATCGCGGTACAGCGCGTCCGTCACGGAGAAACCCAGGATGGAATCGCCCAGGAACTCGAGTCGTTCGTTGGTGGGAATGCCGCCGTTTTCGTAGGCGTAGGAACGGTGTGTGAGCGCAAGACGAAGCGTCCCGGCGTCAATAGTGACACCGAGACGCTTCAGAAGCTCTTCAGTTGAAGACATCTTTTTCAGCCTGTTGGCGGATTAGACGTCTGCGACCTTGCGGCCCTTGTATTCAAGGAACAGCGCGGTGCCAGCCGAGTCGGTAACGACCTTTGCCTGGTGCGGCAGGCTGTAAACAACCTGGCCGTTCTCTACGGTCTTCACCAGGTGGGGGGCAGTTGCCTTCCACTGGGAGCGGCGGGCGCGGGTATTCGAGCGAGACATTTTCCGCTTCGGGACAGCCACGGCTAACTCATTTCTCTCTAGAAAAACACTTACAAATCAGTTTTGCCGGTCAGGCTTAGCCAAGTCAGCCAGGGCGGCCCAGCGAGGATCTACGACCTCGTGGTGATGCCCCGGCTCGTCTTCCAGGCGTGCTCCACATTCGGAACAAAGGCCCTGGCAGTCTTCCCGGCATACCGGCTGGAACGGCAGTATGGTGACAACTGCGTCCCGCAACACCGGCTCAAGATCGATCAGATCGTGCTCGACTCGACGTTGCTCTTCTTCGTCTTCTTCGTCGGAGAACACAGCGTCCTCGTAGAAGAAAAATTCTTGCACATCGACCTCTTGGTCATACGCAAGGGGATCCAGGCATCGGCCGCATTCGCCAGTTACTTCAACGTGCGCGGTTCCTGATACCAAAATTCCTTCGTGTACGGCCTCAAGTCGCAGGTCCAGCTCGACATCCGAGCCTTCCTGCACGCCAATGAGCGCCACGCCAAGATCACTTGGCGCGGGTACATGTTCCGTCAGCGTTCGCATGCTTCCCGGACTGCGTCCGAGGTCCTTGACGTCGAACGCCAAGGGCGAACTAGCATCTCGTTTAATGAGAACTCCTGTTGAACATATGACCGACGTACTATCTTAGCCTGAACTTCCAGACGGACTCAAACTGGGGGCACGCCGGCGGTTTACACCACAAAGCGGCCTTGGATTCGGGCCACGCAACCGGCAGCAGGCCGCCGAGTACCGGTCAAGCTTACACTTTGCGCGCCCGGTTCTGGACCGGCTCGCCCGGAGCCAGCCGTTTCAGCACCGACCGGGGTACAAAGTCCGAGACGTCCCCGCCCAGGGCGAAGACCTCTTTGATGAGGGTGGAGGACAGGTGCAGGTAGTGGCTTTCCGCCGGCAGGAACACCGTCTCGACGCCGGTCAGCTGCCGGTTCATCGTGGCCATCGGCAGCTCGTAGTCGAAGTCCGAGGACGAGCGCAGGCCCTTGACGATCGCGGACACACCGCGCTGCCTGCAGTACTCGGCCAGGAGCCCCTCCCCCACGGGTTCCACCACGATTCCGCGCAAGGACGCGAACGTTTCCTTGGCCATGTCGATCCGCTCCTCAACGCTGAAGCGGTACTTCTTGGCGTAGTTCGTTGACACGGCCACGATCACCTCGTCGAAGAGGCCCGCGGCGCGCGCTATGACTTCAAGGTGTCCATTATGAATGGGGTCAAAGGAGCCAGGGCAAACAGCGCGTCTCATGCTCCGAACCTACCGTATCCGCGCCGCAGGCCGGGATAACATGGCTGAATGTCCCAGCTCCCTCCCCAGTTCCCGTGGCAGCGCGCCGCAACCGGTGCCAACTTGCTCTCCCCCGGCGGTTCGCTGGGCGTCACGATCTTCGAGGAGATGACCACCCTGGCGCTCAGCACGGGCGCCATCAATCTCGGCCAGGGCTTTCCGGACGAGGACGGCCCCGTTGAGATCAAGGAGGCCGCCCAGGCCGCCATCGCCGCCGGAGCCAACCAGTATGCGCCCGGCAAGGGCATCCTGCCCCTCCGGGAGGCGATCGCAGTCCACCAGGAGCGGTTCTACGGGCTGACCCCCGATCCCCAGACCGAGGTCATCGTCACCACCGGCGCCACGGAGGCCATCGCCGCATCGCTGCTGGCGCTGGTCGGTCCCGGCGATGAGGTGCTCACGTTCGAACCGTTTTATGACTCCTACGGCGCCATCATCGGACTCGCCGGCGCCACGCACGTCACGGCCCCGCTCCTGGCACCGGACTTCATGCCGGACCTGGCCGCGCTCGAGGCCGCGTTCAGCAACCGCACCAAGGTTGTGCTGATCAACAATCCGCACAACCCAACCGGCGCCGTGTTCCCCCGCGAGGTGCTTTCGCGCGTCGTCGAACTTGCCGCGAAATACGACGCCGTCATCATCACCGACGAAGTGTATGAGCACCTGACCTTCGGTGTGCAGCACATCCCGCTGGCCACCCTGCCCGGTGCGGCCGAGCGCACGCTGACCATTTCCTCGGCCGGCAAGACGTTCTCCTTCACCGGCTGGAAGATCGGCTGGCTCTCCGGACCGGAGCACCTCGTGGCCGCCGCCCGGACGGTCAAGCAGTTCCTGAGCTACAGTTCCGGCACGCCGTTCCAGGCCGCGATCGCGGTGGGGCTGGGGCTCCCGGACGAGTTCTACGCCGGGATCGCCGACACGCTCCGGCACAAGCGCGACGTCCTCAGCGAGGGACTTCGCGCGGCCGGCCTCGACGTCCTGACGCCGCAGGGCACCTACTTCGTGAATGTGGACACCTCTCCGCTGGGGATCACCGATTCCGTGGAGCTGGCCCGCAGGCTCCCGGCGCTGGTGGGCGTCGCAGCGATCCCGGTGCCGGTCTTCTGCCACCCCGACGGCGCCGAGCGCACCCGTAGCCTGCTCCGCTTCGCTTTCTGCAAGCAGCTGCACGTCCTGGAGGAGGCCGCCGAGCGGCTGGCGACCTTGCGCGACAGGCTGTGAGCATGACCGGGCAGCAACCCGACGCCTCGCGGTTCCTGCGGACCACCGGGCAGCACGCCACGATCGAACCGGATCCCTTCACCGACGGCAGCTTTGTGCTGAGCATCGGCGGCGCTGAGCAGTCCCACGTCAACCTGGCCGATCCCGCGGACATCTTCTATGAATACCTGCGCAGGATCGGGCACGTGGTGGACCTCGCGGCGCCGTGGGGCGAGCCCATCAGCGCGCTGCACTTGGGCGCTGGCGCACTGACGCTGGCCCGCTACATCCAGGCCACCCGGCCCGGCTCGGTCCAGTATGCGGTGGAGCTGGAGCGGGAGCTGCTGGACTTCGTGCTGGCACAGCTGCCCCTGCCGGAGGGAACGCAGCTGCACCCTGTGATCGGCGATGCCCGCGACGCCCTCGGCGGGCTCCCGGCGGAACTGCGGTTCGACGTCGTGATCCTGGACATCTTCTCCGGGCCCGAGGCGCCGGAACACATCGCGTGCACAGAGTTCTACCAGGAGGCGGCGGCCAGGCTGACGCCGCGCGGGGTATTGATAGTCAACGTGGGCGACGAACCCGGGCTGACCCTGGTCCGAAGTCAGGTCGCGGCCATGCGCCGGGCCATGGCCGACGTCTCGGCCTTCGCCGAGGCCGGAATGTTCACCGGCCGGTACCCCGGGAACATCATCCTGACCGGGACGCAGGGCCCGTGGCCGGAGGTCTGGACGGCGGCGCTCACGGCGCGCGGCCCGCATCCGGCCAGGCTGCTGGCCGGCGTCGAACTGGACGTGCTGGCCGGCTAGTCCCCGACCTCTACGTCCGCGGCGTCCGCGGCTTCCACGCCTTCTGCAGCTTCCACGCCCGGCTCGGCGAACCACAGCCGGGTTTCGCCGTACTTTTTCTCGGCAAACCGTTCCATGCCCTCGGGCCATGCCGGCTCGGGGCTCCGGGAGGAGCGTTCCACCACCACGACGGCCCCCGAGCCCAGGTGCGGCACCAGCTTGGCCAGCACGGCAGCGAGTGCCGGCTCGTCCAGGGGGTAGGGCGGGTCCAGGAACACCAGGTCCCAGCGAAGGGCCTCGACGGTCCGGTCCAGGAAGGATTCGACCTTGGAGCGGTGCACGGAGACCACCTTGCGGCGCGTGACGGTGTTGACCAAGTCAGCGTTGCGCTGGCAGACAGCGGACGCCTTGGCATCGAATTCGACCAGGTCCACGGAGTCGGCGCCGCGGCTGCCGCTCTCCACCCCCAGCGAGCCGGATCCTGCGTACAGATCCAACACTCGGGCGCCGGCAATGACGTCGAAGGCGTCCAGCCGGGAGAACAGCGCTTCCTTGACCCGGTCCGTGGTGGGCCGTGTCAGGCTCCCGGGGACGCTGACCAGTGGGCTGCCGCCGGCCGCGCCGGAAATGATCCGGCTCATGGCCGAAGCCCTTGATGTGTGGTCCTAGCCGCGTTCAAGGAACGCCTCCTTCTCGGGGTTCAGGTATTCATCGATCGCGGCCGCGAGCCGGGGCTGGCCGGCCAATGTGGGATCGGCGGCCACGATCCGCTGGGCGTCCTGCCGGGCCCGGGCAATCACGTCCTCGTGTTCGAGGACGCGCAGCAGCTTCAGGGTGGAGCGCCCGCCGGACTGCGAGGCGCCCAGGATGTCGCCTTCGCGGCGGAGCTTGAGGTCCTCCTGGGACAGTTCGAAGCCGTCGGTGGTGGCGGCCACGGCATCGAGCCGGCGCCGGCTCGGATGGCCCGGCTCCAGGGTGGTGACCAGCAGGCAGGTCCCGGGCAGCCCGCCGCGGCCCACCCGGCCGCGCAGCTGGTGGAGCTGGGAGATGCCGAACCGGTCCGCGTCCAGGATCACCATGAGCGTGGCGTTGTGCACGTCCACGCCCACCTCAATCACGGTGGTGGAGACGAGCAGTTTGGTCTGATTGGCCGTGAAGGAGGCCATGGTCTCGGACTTCAGCGCCGGGTCCTGCCGGCCGTGCAGCGGCGCCACCGCCACCCCCGCGAGGGCCGGTTCGTCCTGCAAGAGTTCCACGACGCCGGTGACGGAGGCGAGTTCCCGCGAGCCGTTCTCGCCTTCGAGGTCCGCAGCGGACGGTGCGGCCTCGCCCGGGGTGAAGTCGCCGTCGTCGTCCGTGCCGATCTTGGGGCAGACCACGTAGACCTGATGGCCGGCGTCGATCTCCTCCCGCGAACGGGACCAGATGCGGGTGGCCCAGGCCGGGTGTTCCGCGAGGCCCACCACGTGCGTGGAGATCGGGGCGCGGCCGGCGGGGAGCTCATCCAGCACGGAGGTTTCGAGGTCTCCGAACACGGTCATGGCCACAGTCCGGGGAATCGGGGTGGCGGTCATGACCAGGAGGTGCGGCGGTTTGCTGGCCTTGGCCCGGAGGGCGTCGCGCTGTTCCACGCCGAAGCGGTGCTGTTCGTCCACCACAATCAGGCCGAGGTCATAGAAGGACACGTTGTCGCTGAGCAGGGCGTGGGTGCCGATCACGATGCCCGCCGTTCCGGAGGCCGCGTCCAGCATGGCCTGCTTCCGCGCCGCGGTGGGCATGGAGCCTGTGAGGAGGGTGACCTGGACGGCGTCGGGGCCCAACCCGCCGAGCATCCCGTCCCGGGAGAGCGGTCCGAGCGTGCGCCGGATGGATTCATAGTGCTGGGCGGCGAGAACTTCCGTGGGGGCCAGGAGGGCAGCTTGTCCCCCGGCGTCCACCACCTGCAGCATGGCGCGCAGGGCCACGATCGTTTTGCCGGAGCCCACCTCGCCCTGGAGCAGCCGGTTCAGGGGCGAGTCCTGGGCGAGCTCGTCGGAGAGCGTCTTGCCGACGGCGGCCTGGCCGGCGGTCAGCGTGAACGGCAACTGGCGGTCGAAGGCGGGCAGCAGCCCGTCCGGTGCCGGGCGGCGGGCTGTTGCTTCCTCGGCGCTGAGCTGGGCGCGGCGGCGGGCCAGGGCCGACTGGAGCACCAGGGCTTCCTGGTAGCGGAACCTGTCGCGGGCTCGCTGGAAGTCCGCCGGGGTTTGCGGGGCGTGGATCAGCCGGTAGGCGTCCGCGACCGGCAGGAACTTCTCCCGCGCCGCGATTTCCGCGGGCAGCGGGTCGCCGAGGGTTTCGAGATCCGCGGTGTCCAGCAGGGTCGAGATGACCTTCTGGATGGACCAGCTGGTGAGCTTGGCCGTGGCCGGGTAGACCGGGATCGGCATGGCGGCGAGCTTCTCCGGGTCGATGCCCGGGGTGTCGGGGTCCTCGTCGAGCAGCAGGAAATCAGGGTTGGTCAGGCCGAGGGATCCGCCGTAGCGGGTGACCTTGCCGGAAAACATGGCGCGCCGGCCCGGCTGCAGTTCCGCTTTGGCCCGGAACCCGTTGAAGAAGCTGACCTTGAGCGTGCCCGGCAGCGCTCCGCCGGCGTCGTCGGAGATCACGACGTCGGTGAGGGAACCGCGCCGGGCGCGCATGGATCGGGTGCTGTTGGAGACCACCCGGGCGATCAGGGTCACTTCCTCGTCCAGCGGGACCTCGCTGATGGGCGTCAGCTCGCCGCGGCTGAGGTAGCGGCGGGGGAAGTAGTTCAGGAGCCCGCCGACGGTGGTGATGCCAAGGTGTTTTTCGATGACAGCCGCCGAGCGTTTGCCGATGCGGCGCTCGAGGCCCAGTTCAAGTTCAGCGTGCATGTCCGTCGGGGTTTCGGGTTTCGGCGGCAACTGCGAGAGCATCGGAGGCAGCAGCGGTGGCGGCAACGGAGGCAGCAACGGTGGCGGCCTGTGGTTGCGGGTCGCGGGGCACTGCGAGCTCACTCACGGAAATGTCCGTGGGCTCACCCAGGGAACGAATCAGCGCGACCGCGGGTTCGGCATCCAGAACATGGACGTGAACGCGCCAGCGGTACTGCCCGGGGGCCTCCCCGGCCCCGCCGACCTGGCTCATGATCACGGAGTCGCCCATTTCGTCGAGCCGTTGGCGCAACATGGCGGCATCCAGGGGAGACAGGGAGATGGTGCACATGACTTCGACGCCTTCGTCGCGCGGCATGCCGACGTGGATGTGCGGGTCCTGGACGTCGTAGCCGTGCAGGCCATCCAGCAGTTCGCTTTGGAGCTCCTCGCCCAGCACAGCGGAGCGGAGGCAGTCCAGGATCAGGAGCATACCCACGCCGCCGGCGTCCACCACATGGGCAGCTTGCAGGGCATCGAGCTGATTCTCCGTGCGCACCACGGCGGCCAGGGCTGCCTCGACGGCGGCGTCCAGGGCCCGTCCGAGGGTCTGGTTGCTGTCATCGCCGTCGTGGGCAGAGTCCACGGCGGCCGCGGCACGGGCGGCGGCTTCCATGACGGAGAGCATGGTGCCGGGCACGGGATCACTCAGCGCGGACCAGGCCCGGATCTGGGCCCGGTTCAGGGCCGCGGCCAGCAGCGGTGAGCTGATCCTGGTGTGCCCGGCCAGCGGCTCGGCGGCGGCCGCGAGGAAGACGGCAAACAGGGTTCCGGAGTTGCCACGGGCTTGTTCCATGGCCACCTGGCCGGCCTGCGCCAGGACGGCGCCGACGTCGTGCGGGTCAGCGGCGGTGCTCGGATCCGTGTCTCCACCGACCACGGCGTCCGCGGCGTGCGCCGCGGCCCGGACGGTCAGGTAGAGGTTCGTGCCCGTGTCGCCGTCGGCAACCGGAAAGATGTTGATGGCGTTCAGGCGGTCGCTGTGGTTGCCGAGCGTGGTCTCCGCCTTGCTCAACCACCGCTTCATCGCTTGCGCGTTGGCGGCAATCTTAGTCTGCAAAGTGATCCCATCCCACAGCGTCAGCGGGACTGCCCGCGATCGTTACTCCCGTGCTCTCGGTTGGTGCAGGGGCTTCTACCGAGCCTATCGCAGTGAACCCGGGAGGGAGCTGAACCCCTGCGGGAAAAGTGGCCAGCAGTCCGTGGTCCTCGCCGCCGCCGAGAACCCAGGACATCGGGTCTGCGCCTAACAGCTCAGACGCCGGCAGCAGCGCAACGGCCAGCTCCTTCAGGGCGGCGGCGTCCAGGTTCAGCACGGCGTTGCTGGCGGCCGCCAAGCGGTTTCCGTCCCGGACCAGGCCGTCCGAGATGTCCATCATGGCCGACGCCCCGGCCTCACGCGCCAAAGGTCCCGCAGCGAGCGGCGGCTGCGGCCGGCACTGAATGTCCATCAGGGAGCGCTGCTCCGTGGTCAGGTCCCCCACGGGGACGTTCGACTCCAGCAGCGCCAGCCCGGCGGCAGCCCGGCCCACTGTTCCCGCCAGCGCCACGGCATCCCCCGGCCGGGCTCCGGAACGCAGCACGGCCTCCTTGCCGTCAAGGGTCCCCAGGATAGCCACGCTGACTGCCAGTTCGCGGCCGCGGCCGAGGTCGCCGCCGGCCACCGCGCAGGCCGGTGCCCCCAGCCCCCTAATCCCGGCCACGAGGCCATCCGCGAAATCTTCCACCCAGCGGACAAGGGTCTCCGGAGGCATCGTCAGGCTCACCACAAGGGACGTGGCCCGGGCGCCCATGGCATTGATGTCGCTGAGATTTTGCGCGGCGGCTTTCCAGCCGACGTCGTACCCGGTGGTCCTGTAGCCGTTGCTCCACTGGAGCCGGAAGTCCTGATCGGCCACCTGCGTGTCGATGCTCAACACAGTCCGACCGTCCGGCGCGGCGACAATGGCGGCGTCGTCCCCCGGCCCCAGCAGCAAGTACGTCGCCGCTTCCGGGCCGCCGGTGGGCCCAGTGCGCCCAGAGACAGCGAGCCGCGGGAAGATGCGCCCCAGCAGCTGGGACTCCGAGAGCCCGGCAACGGTCAACGCGGCGTCCGTCGGCAGGTGTTCGGGCACAGGAGATTCAGGCACAAGAGATTCAGGCACAGCCCTACGCTACCGCGAGGGGCTGACAGAGCCGGGCCGTGACTTCAGCTGCTGAATATTTCCTCCAGCCATTGTTCGCCCGTGGATCGCATATCGAACCGTTGCACGTATTCGGCAGCGGCCCTGGACTCTTCGGCATACGCTTCCGGGGAACTGTTGAGGGCCGAGACAAAGGCCCGGATCTGGTGCGGCTTCGAACTCGGTGGTGTAGGTGTCGACCTCACGCCGTGTCCATACGAAGTAGGCCGCATCTCTTGGGGCCGGCACTCAGCGAGCGCCTGGAGGACTTCATTTGCAAGTAAGGTCCCCGGCCGCGGAATCGGCGCCGAACCACATTCCGGCGGTGAAGGCGCTGTCATGGAGAACCAGTGCAGAGCCGCCCCCGTTAGCGATCTGGGCCGGTATGATGCTCAGCCGAAGGGTTCAAGTGCATGTGCTGGGCCCAGATGCTGCCGAAGGTCCTGGCCCGCGATCGCGTAGACAATCCGTCCGCCCACGGCGCCGTCGGTCGGCGGCGTTCCAAGGCAGCCGAGAATTTTGGCTTGACGGTCTTCTTCATCCTTGACGGCGGCCGCGAGCCCGGCTAGTGAAGGCTGAGCGCATTCTCTGTTGGATTCGAAGAATCATGAGCTGAACACCCCACGGGTATCGACCAGGAGCTTACCGGCCAGGACTTCGGGGGGCAGCGCACGGACGGCGTCATGGTCAACCAGCACCACCACCAGCGAGGAACGGCTGACGGCTTCCTCCAGTGGCACCAGCCGGACGTTGTCCTGTCCCTGAAGGCTCCCGGGCAGGCTGTCGATGTGTGGCTCGGCCACGTTAATCCGGATGCCTGTCATCGATTCGGCGATGGCCTGGGCAATTTCAATGGCGGGCGACTCGCGCAGGTCATCGATATTTGCCTTGAACGCGAGCCCAAGGAGAGCAACCTCGGCGTTCTTGGGCAGCTTGGCGAAAGCAGCATGCACCTGGTCAAGGACCCAGCGGGGCTTGTCGTCGTTGACGGTCCGGGCTGTCCTGATCAAACGCGACTCGGCAGGCGCCGCAGCGACGATGAACCAGGGATCAACCGCGATGCAGTGCCCACCGACGCCGGGGCCCGGTTGCAGGATGTCGACGCGCGGGTGGTGATTTGCCAGCCGGATCAGTTCCCAGACGTTGATGCCCAACTTTGCACTAATGACCGACAGTTCATTGGCGAACGCAATATTGACGTCGCGGTAGGAGTTTTCGACCAGTTTGGCCATTTCCGCGGTCACGTCATCGGTAATCAGTATTTCGCCGTGGCAAAACACCGAGTAGAGCTCTTTAGCAAGATCGGCGGCCCGGCGGGTGACCCCTCCAACAATCCTGTCGTTGGTCACAAGCTCAATCATGACTTTGCCCGGCAATACCCGCTCGGGGCAGTGGGCCAGGAGAATCGAAGGCCTGCCTTCGGCGCCGTCCAGCGACAAGTCCGGCCGGAGCGAGACGATGTACTCGCCCAGGTGGCGGGTTGCCCCCGGGGGTGAGGTTGATTCCAGGATGATCAGTTCGCCGCCCTGCAGTACCGGCGCGATCCCGCGCGCGGCCGCCTCGATGTAGCTCAGGTCGGCGCTCTTGTCAGCCGTGAACGGCGTCGGCACCGCCACAATGTACGCATCTGCGGCGGGCGTCTGGGTGGTTGCCTTGAGCCGGCCCTGGCTGACGGCTCCGGCGACGTGAATCCCGAGGTCCGGTTCAACAAAGGGGACGCGCCCATCGTTCACGGCGTCGACGGTCCGCTGATTGACGTCGACGCCGATCACGTCAAGGCCGTTGGTCGCCAGGATCGCGGCTGTAGGCAGCCCGATGTACCCAAGTCCAATGACGGCGATTCTCTGGAAGCTAGTCAATCTGTTGACCCCTATCAAAGCGTGATGAATTCACGTGGATTTTCGAAAATTTGGATCTCGCCGGCCCCTGCGGGTCCGTCGTCCGGCACGCCCGGGCCGTTCCCGTCGTCGGCGCGCATCTGGCAGTAGTTGAATCTGTCGGCGGAGTAAATGGAGCCCTTGGCCGCCGCGACGGACGTAAGGAAGGCCGTGTCCTCGCCGTGGCTCAGCGCCTTAAACGGGTGCGCCTCAAAGACCGCCCTGGGTGCGGTGATGGTGGATCCAGCCACCTGCCCGCTGAACCGGTGCTCCTGGTGCGCAGCACGGAGCACCGTGGCCCGGCTGGGCCGCAAGTGCGAGTAGTGGGACTGCTTCCCCACCACGTCCGCGCCGGAATAAGTGAGCGCATGCAGCAGATCAACCAGATAGTTGGGCGCGTAGTAGTCCTCGCCGTCCATCCTGGTCAGCACCACCCCCGTCGATGCTTCAACGCACCGGTTGAGGCACTCCCCGAGAGTCAGGGCGGCCGGGGCGGGAAGGACTTTGTATTTCGCCACGCCATAGGTGTGGGCCAGCTCAGCGAGCAGGCCCTCGGCGGCTGCGAAGCCGCGAGTCAGCAGGACGAGCTCCAAGTCGACGCCGTCCTGGCCGCCGACGGTCTGAAATATTTGCCTCAGCTGTTGCGGGCTTGTTGCGCTCACCAATGCACTGGCTGACGGCAGGCCGACCGGCCAGCATCGTTCCGGCGCGACCGCTTGAACAATGGCTTCTGCTCGGTGCGCGTACGTATGCTCGCCCCAAATCCGGCGCTGGGCCTTGTGGACCGCCCTTTCATTGAATTCGGCGTCGGACGTCAGCCTCCGCAGCAACCTCTCCGCCTCAGGCTTGGCCCCGGCAACCAGCACCTCGCCGTCCTCGAAGAAGCGCGATATCGCCGCGCTGGGCGTCGAGACCACCGGTGTTCCCGAGGCCGTGATCTCAAAGATCCGCCGGGCGCACATGCTGGGCGAATCGGTCACGGAATTTACATTCAAGAAGGCCTTGTACGCCCGGTAGGCGGTCAGCATCTGGGCGTAGCTCAATGACCCGACAACGTGTTGGTCAAACGGCTCAGGGAACTGATATTTCTTGTCGCCTCCCAGTTGGCGGGAGAAGATTTCCAGCTCGGCGCCGCCCGATCCCGCTTCAGCAATGGCTGCGCCCAGGAGCATGTCCATCTGGGCGCGGCGTTGCGGAAACTTGTGGGCAAAGTACATCCCCGCGAAAGCCACGCCACGCGAGTGCCATCCGAGGCCGGTCCGGACAGGGTTGTGAATGGCTGGCTGGGCTGCAAAAGGAAGGGTGTCTATCCGCGTGTGGCCCAAATCCCTCACGTAGTCAGGAATGCGGTCCGAATCACTGGTGAAGACGTGGTCGAACAGCTTGGCTGCGGGCAGAAAATCACCGTAATGGGGAGGATCTTCCTTATTCCAGAACACTGTAGGAATTCCCTGGGAACGGCACCAGTCCACCAGCCGGACCAGCTCGACACCTGGACCCGAAGAACCGGTGAGCTGATATTGCCAGGACCCGGAATTCCCGTTCCATGCAGATTCCACGAACAAGAAATCGATCCGAGTCTGGCCAAGTTGATCACGCCACTCTTCCCGGCGCAGTTCGACTAAATTCCACTCGAACCGCATAGCCGTGCGGGAGAAATCATCAAGAATCACGCCCGCGTTCAGGTCTGCGCGCCGCGGCCCCTGTACAGAACTGTAGTACGGCCTGAACTGCAACTGGCGGTCTCCGCCCCGCCCGGACCATTCGCCCGCTGAACCCCTGGCCCGCGGCCGTACAGCAGAGCTCAAATGCCGCAGAGCCTTTCGCGTGTCGCTGAGGATGCCCATCAGTCCGGGCTCCTACGGCAATTCGTTCCGTCTGCAGGCACTACTCGGTTCTCCTCAGCGATGCGCCCCTCCGGCCAAGGTGCCAAAGGAAATCCGTCACAGGGCCAAAAAGACCCTGGGCCCCCTACCTTCATCGAAGCTAGGAGGCTCAGGTAAAGGGAATGGCGGTCCAAGATGAACGAAGGCCAAACAACACCGGACCACTCTGCTGTTGGGAAAGTTTCTCCGCAGGGATCCGCCACCATTTCTTCCACTCGCCAGCGCGTGAAAGACTTTCAGCCGTGCCTCTTTCTGTCCCCGCGGTAAATACCGCCACCCGCCGGGTGCTCGCCTTCACCGCCGGGGGCGTCCTGCTGTGGCTGATCATCGCCGTTCAGCTGTTCATCAACGTGGATCCGCTCAGCGTGCACCGGACGGACGCCGTCATCATGCTGGGCGGCGCGGCCTCCGAACGTCTGCCAGTGGCCCGCCAGGTCCAGGCCGAATTTCACATCCCGGTTTTGGTGATCTCGCACACGGACACTTTCGGCAACCGTGAGGCGGATGAGGCTTGCAATTCAGCCGCCTTCCCCAACGCGGCTGTCATCTGCTTCCGCCCCCCGGACCTGGACACCCGCGGGGAGGCGCGGGCAATCTCCCGCCTGATCGAGGCCAATGGCTGGAAGTCCGTCACCGTGGTGACCTCCAGCTATCACGTCACCCGCGCGGGCCGTCTCATAGGACAGTGCACGACGGCGGAAGTCCAGATGGTTGCCTCGCATCCAAGTCTGGACTTGGGCCAATGGATCCGGCGCTTCGTCATCGAAACCGGAGGACTGATCGACGCTTCCTTGCGGCCGGAATGCGCCAATCATGGCGCATAAATGTAAGAATTGAACCTCGTCAGGTTGCAGCCGTCTGCCTGATCGACCATTCATTGAGCCGAGGAGGACGATACGTTGGAGAACCCTGCCGACGGCGCTCCCCCGCTGGTCGCGGCCCCGCGACACTTGCGCCGGCGCCGCCTGCACGAGGACATTCCAGATATGCTTCTGGTCCCGGATGCCGCGCCGCTTCCGCTGTCCGCGGTCCGCGCATCGCGTGAACCGACCACACAGCAGCAGGAAAGCGAACGGTCAGCGCCGGCCAAGCGGGCCGCAAATCTGGACCTCGACGACGCGGAAGTCGCCTACCGCCGCAAGCGCCTGGCGGCACTTATCGCCGTCGTCTTCGTCGCAGTCAGCGTCCCGGCTCTCGTAATCGCCTTGTTGCTGCTGGGCTGAACCTGCCCCGCTAGCCTTTACACACCACAACCAACCTTTTCTGGGGGATAGTCCATGCACAGCATCATGCCGATTTTCGGAACAAGGCCGGAAGCCATCAAGATGGCGCCGATCGTCAGTGCCCTGCAAGAGTCTCCGCACTTCCGCTGCATTGTGACAGTCACGGGCCAGCACCGCGAGATGCTGGACCAGGTCAACGAATTGTTCGGCATCGTTCCGGACCATGACCTCAACATCCTTCAGCAGCGCCAGTCGCTGTCCGCCATCATGACGCGCACCATCGACGGCTTGGAAACGCTCTTCGCCCAGTCGCGGCCCGACGCCGTGGTTGTCCAGGGCGACACCACCACGTCCACGGCTGCCGCCATCGCGGCGTTCTATCACGGCATCCCGGTGGTCCACGTCGAGGCCGGCCTGCGCAGCGGCGACCTGCTCTCCCCCTTTCCGGAGGAAGCCAACCGCAAGATCACCAGCCAGATCACCCGCCTACACCTGGCACCCACCTCCACCAGCAGGGAAAACCTGCTGAGGGAAGGCATCAGCCCCCAGGACATCGTGGTGACCGGCAACACGGTGATCGACGCCCTGCTCGCCACAGTGGACAAGCAGCTCCCCTTCACGGACCCCAGGCTGGAAGAACTTACCGCCAGTGGCCGACGGATCCTGCTGGTTACCACGCACCGTCGTGAGAACCAGGGCGAATCCATGCGCGGCGTGGGGCGGGCGCTGGCCCGGATCGCCGACGCCGAGCCGGACCTCGTGATCGTCCTGCCCGCCCACAAGAATCCCGTGGTGCGCGAGGCAGTGCTTCCCGCACTGGAGGGCAAGGCCAACGTCCTGGTGACCGAACCGCTTGCCTACGGCGAATTCACCCGGCTGCTGTCCGTTGCCCATGTGGTGCTGACGGACTCGGGCGGAGTCCAGGAGGAGGCCCCAAGCCTGGGCAAGCCGGTCCTGGTGATGCGGGAAAACACGGAACGGCCCGAAGCCCTTGAAGCCGGCACCGTGAAGCTGATCGGTACGGACGAAGAACGGATCGTCACCGAGGTGACCCGCCTGCTCCATAACCCCGGACATTTTGCCGCGATGGCAAACGCCGTCAACCCCTACGGGGACGGCAAGGCGGCCGCGCGGACCGTGGCAGCCATCGAGGAACTGGTGGGCGTGGGATCCCGGATTAGCGAGTTCACCGGCGGGTAAGCGCCAGTCGCAATATTGCGCCCACGGCAACGGGATGTCATCCGGGGAGTTAACACTGCGTTAACTGAGAGTGGCCACCACTATTCGGCGCCACGGTGCCCAAGCCCTTATGCTTGGACGCGGGGCAGCGCCCTCTGGCCGGTCCATACGGTTCCGGGGCGATCTCTAGCGATGCAATGGCTCACCGCTCCCGCCACCAGGATCGCTCGTAGAAGAGGAAAGACAAATGAGAGTTCAGGCAGTAATTCTTGCCGCCGGAATGGGAACGCGGCTTGCGCGCCCGCACCCGAAGCCCATGACGGAGCTTAGTGACGGACGCACCATCATGCACCAGCAGGTCCACAACCTGCAGAAGGCATTCGGCAAGGGGCTCCGGCTCACCGTTGCCGTCGGTTTCAAGCTCGAGATGATCCTCGAACACGTTCCGAACGCGTCGTTTGTGTACAACGAGAACTTTGATCAGACCAACACCTCCAAGAGCCTCCTGAAGGCGATCCGGAATTCGGCCAAGGGCGGCGTCCTCTGGATGAACGGCGACGTCGTGTTTGACCCCGACATTCTTCAGATGCTGGCGCCCTACATCAAGCGTGATGAATCCTTCATCACCGTTGATGTGTCCTCGGTTTCCGACGAGGAAGTCAAATACACCACTGACGCTGACGGCAACATCCTGGAGCTGTCCAAGACTGTCCCCGCCGACGTTGCCCAGGGCGAGGCTGTCGGCATCAACTACGTCAGCTCCAAAGACAAGAAGAAATTCCTCAAGCGACTCATCGAAGTCGACGACCAGGACTACTTCGAGGCCGCGATCGAGTTGACCATCAAGCAGGACGACGTCAAGTGGACCCCCGTGGACATCAGCGATTTCTACGCTGTGGAGGTCGACTTCCCGGACGACCTGGCCCGGGCCAACGCCAGCCTCTAAGGGCAACTCAGTAGTCCGAAGTTTGGCGGCTCAGGCGACTGACGCCGCCGCAAGCCGATCGAAACAGCAAGGGTTACATCAGCAAGTGCGACACCCGAACAACACGCCTGTATCACGGCGGAGGGCCCTCCGGTGGTCTCTGGCTAGTGCGGTAGGCGTCACTGTGCTGGGGGTTTCCGGATCAACGTCGGAATCCTTATCCAAATCCTCGGGCAACGCGCCGGCAATTCCGCAGCCGGCAGCACCGCTGTCAACACTGGAAGCCACCGTCATCTTAGGGTCCCGGTCCGCGCCTCGCCTGCCCTACCAGAGGCTGGCGCGCGGACCCGCCCTTGAGACGGAAGTCCGTGAGGACCTCTGCACCCGGGGCCGCGCTGTTAGCCGCCGACGAATCGGCCTGGCAACGTTCGGGCATCTGACGGACGCGCACGTTCTCGACGCAGCCAATCCCGGCAGGCTGTCCTTTCTGTGGCAATACTTTGACTTCGCGGACGGGTACCCTTCGTCCGGGAGGTTTAGGCCCCAGGATCTCCTAACGGTCCACGTTTTGGACGCGACGGTCCGCAAGCTCAACGCCGTCCGCTTCGGCCCCATCGGACAACGCGCTATTGACTGCTTAGTGACTACGGGCGATCTCACCAACACCTTTGCCCTCAGCGAACTGTCGGCCGCAGTCGGTGTTTTCAAGGGGGGATCCGTGACCTCACATCCCACCGCCGCCTACCGCGGCGTCCAGGATCACGGTCCGGCTCCTAGCGAGCTGTCGAAGAGCGTTTGGCATCCCGAGCCGGAAATTACCCTGGTCTCCCCGGATGATTGGAAGGCGCTTCACGGTTACCCTACCGTTCCCGGACTTCTCACGGCGGCCATCAAGCCGGTGAACGCGCAGGGTTCAGCTTTTCCGTGGTACATCGGCGTGGGAAATCACGATGAAGCCGGTCGGTCTCCTTCGGACCCGATTTCCTCCAAGGCGGAGTTCGTTGACACCCTTCGAGTCGGTGACCGGCTTCCGCTTAGGCTCCCGCAAGGCATGGACACCACTGACTTCTGGAAGGATGTCAATAGTTCCAATGGCGGCGAACGGCGCAGGCTTATCAAGTCAATGCCGTCCCGAACCGTGAGTGCCTCGAAACTACGCCGCCCGTTCACCAAGGCAGAGTTCATGGACGCCCTGCCGGCCGGTGAAACCAAGGTGCAGTTTGGATCCGGCCCTGACTCCGAGGCGACGCCGTACTACACCTTCGACCTCTCTCCTGACGTAGTCGGCGTCATGCTGAACACGGCGAGCCCGGACGGGAGCACTGTGGCCGTCCTGGATGCAGCCCAGGCCGACTGGCTTGAGGAACAACTCAAGGGTGTATCTGCGAAATCCTACGATTCCAAGGGCAGGCTTACCGCATCCACTGCCCATGACCGTCTCGTGGTGTTGTTCAGCCACCATCCGCTGTCCACCTTTGATAAGGAGGAGCAATCCTCCGACGGCGGCCGGCCGCCGTTGAATCGATCGGCACTCCTGGGGCTGCTGTCCCGCTACCCCAACGTGGTCGCCTGGATGAACGGCCACAGGCACAAGCACAAAGTGACCCCGCACCAAGCCAAATATGAATATGGTGGATTCTGGGAAATTACCACGGCTTCCCTCATCGACTATCCGCAGCAATCGAGAATTGTCGAGCTTATGGATAACGGCGACGGAACGCTGTCAATTGCGGCCACTTTGGTGGATCATTCGACGCCGGAGAGCGTGCGGCACGAGGGCGAGCAAACTGCCCAGTCCCTTGCGGCCCTGAGCCTTGAACTCGCCATGAACCGTCCAGGGCTGGACCGCATTGAGATGAGTGGCGGCATCAAGGACCAGAATGTTGACTTGATCCTCAAGAAGCCCTTCTAAGCTTCAGCCCACCTGGATCGGCCTGTCGCGGGACGCCGTGCCATTATTGACAGAGTGTCCATCGGGCGGCGCGGAGGCCGCACCCATCTACTTGTACCCAAAGACGGAACAACCGCCGGTTGGAAACAGACGAAAGAAGCGAATTCAAGAATGCCAGGTCGCAGAGAGAGCCAAGCCATAGCTTCGTTGAAGGCCGCTGCCAAGAGGAACCTGCGGCGCGTGTGGCGGGCGCTGCCGCCGCAGCATCAACAGCAGATCCGAAAGTTGGCCCATCCGGCCAATCTGGCAAAAGTCCAACGTGCGCTCAACGCGTCCCCGCTGGGCCTCTTGCAGCTACCACAGCTCTCCGTTGTGGTCCTAGTGGCAGACTACGCTTCCGATCCAGATAAGACGCTGAGAAGCCTGGTTGGCCAGAAACCCGCCTTGGAAATGATCGTCATTGATACATCGTCGGGCGGCGTGGGGAAGGGAGCAGTAGAGCCGTTCGTGAAGCGTGACCGCCGGGTAAAGTACCTCGCATTTTCCGGCGTCGGCGAGGAAGAAGCCCGCGCCCGCGCCGTGGCCTCTTCCCGGGCCCCGTACCTCATGTTCCTCACGGCGGGAGATGTGGTTGAAAAATACAGCTTGGACACCATGCTCCGCTCGCTGCGGGAGACCGGCTCGTCCTTCGCCGTCGGCATGACCGGAATCGTGAAGGGCAAAATTAGCTCCACGTCGCCGCGGCAGCAGAAAATCCACGCGAAACCCCGGCCCAGGGCCAGTTTTACGGACGTCCCGGAGATCCTCGTGGATGGCGCCCTTGCCAACAAACTATTCAGGCGTGACTTCTGGATTTCGGCTAGCGCCGACGTCCCAGTGGATCGCGAACACTGGCAGTACGAGGCCGTTGCAACCCTGTACACGCGCGCCAAGTCATTCGACGTTCTTAACCGCAAGGTCGTCAATACATCCTTGGACTCCGCTATCCGGCCCCCGTCCCGCGAGCTGATCTGCCAGCCGGGATACCTCGAAGACCGCCTGCACCGTCTCGAGTCCCTGGCCGCTGGAGTCCGCACGGTGTTGGCGCCCGATGACTATCGGAGTTTACTTTCCGAAGAACTGGGAAACGGGCTATTCCGGTACTACGAGGTGGTGCCCCGCACCGGCCCCGAGTACTGGGATTTGCTGCACGCCACCGTGCTGCGCCTTAGCGAAGGTCAGGAACTGGACTGGGATCTCATTCGGATCCACAACCGGCTGATCCTCTCCGCCGTCATCGCGAACAAGCGCGAGGACGTTGTCCGCATCTGCAATCACCGGAGCGACTACGCGTCCAGCTTCCCAACGCAGGTGACGGATTCCGGGATTCTCGCTCAGCCCCGGTATCTGGAGGAACTCTCAGCCTACGAACCCGGGCTCCTGTCCTGCCGCGATATTGACCTGCGCCTGGTCAGCAAGATGACCAGCTTCGACTGGCAGGACGACGGCCAGCTAGTAATCGGCGGTCACGCGTATATCTCCTCCGTGGACCCGAACAGCGGCAACCTCTCCATCCAGGCTTCCCTGGTCAACACCAGCTCCGGCGAGACTGTCCCCCTTGCTGTGGCGCGCCACTCGGACAAATCTATCGATTGGGAGTCCAACGACAACTGGACGTCCTACGCCGACGCGGGTTTCACTGCCACCATTGACCCGGCCGTGGTGCTTGAAGAGAAGGGGGCTGCAGTCCCCGCCAGCTGGCACGTTCTCCTGACCGTCAGTGCCGGCGGGCAAACGCTCTCAGCGCCTCTGACGCGCCGTGATCTCAACGGTGCAACTGGTCGGCTGCCCGTGGGGCCCATGCAGGACATCACAAGGTTGGCCGTGGAGATGCGCGTATCAACCACCGGCCTGACTTTGATTCCGGTCACACCACGGTATGTGGCTACATCCGTGGAGCTGGAGGGACGAACTCTGAAGCTCACCGTCGAGGCCCATGCGGCCCCTGTGGCCCCCAGGGTTTCCATGGAGAGCCGAAAGTTTGGCATCCGGAAGACTGCTACCTGCCAGGACGTGGCCGGGAACCGAGCCGTCTACACCATCGACATCCCGGCGCTCGCAACAGCAGCCGAGGCAACAGTCGAGTACGAGTGGCAGCTGCGTCTGGACAACGGACTTAATGCGCCTCAGCCAGTGGCGTGGCAGGGCGGCACCCACGAGCTCGAGGCCCAGTCCAACCAGACCCGAAGCCTCAGGGTGGGACTGACAGGTTACGGGTTCATCACCGTCCAGGAGCGCAAGAGCCGCATTAGTGCGTCCAAAGTCGAAGTTTCACCCGACAAACGCATCCTACGGATCGAAGGCACTGCAGATCTGCCGATGACCCCGGTCCCCCGCCTTGTCCTCGCCAGCGGGAAGGCCGTCATCCCTGCGACTAACGTCATCTTGACGGTCCGCACCAATGGGGGAAGCAACGTCTTCACTGCCGATTTCCTGTTGCCCCAGCGGCCCTGGGGCGGCGACGAGGTAATGCCGGAAACCGGGGCCTACAGCGTGCGTCACGTCCCGCCCGGGGTCGCCGACCACCTCGGGTACTGGATCCCGGCGTCGCCCGGACTACAGTCGCAGATGCCCGCGCGAATGGAAGCGGACCGGCTCGAAATCGGAGTCAGCCGCACGCCAGGGAACGGTGGGCTAACTATCCACCTTCGCCCGCCTTTCGCCGCTGATGAGATTGGCAGATTCGCCCAACAAACGCTGCGCACGCCGGCAACCCTGGCCGGAAGCGCGGAGCTCAAGGACGCCGTCCTGTTCATGTGCTTCGGTGGGCGCCGCGCCACCGACAGCCCCCGTCGCCTCCTGGAGGAATTCCAACGGCGGGGAACCCCGTGGCCCATGTACTGGGCGGTCGCGGACCACTCCGTGCCCATACCTGCCGGAACCTCACCGGTGTTGATTGGTTCCAGGTTGTGGTACCAGCTCTTGACCGAGACCCGGATCCTGATCAACAACAACAACTTCCCGTTCTACTTCCGCAAGCGCGAGGGGCAGGTCTACATCCAGACATGGCACGGCACTCCGCTTAAGAAGCTGGGCAACGACGTCGCCCGGACCAGCTTCTCCCTGTCCTACTGGAACCTCATGTGGCGGGAGGCGGAGTACTGGGATGCCCTCTTGGCGCAGAACGAATACGCCGCCGGGGTCCTTGCCAACTGCTTCGGGTTCGAGGGACGGGTTGTGGCCGAGGGCTATCCCCGTAACGACAGCCTCGCCCCCGAGCGGATGGAGCAGAACCGGGCCGGCATCCGCGCCAAGCTCGGAATCCCCGACGGCAAGACTGCGATCCTTTATGCCCCCACCTGGCGCGACAATGCAAAGAACGCCGCACGGCAGTACGAAATGGTCACCTACCTCGATTTCGAAAAGGCCCAGAAGCAGCTGGGCAGCGATTACGTGCTGCTCCTGCGCGGACACCACAACATAGCTGGCCAGCGGCAGACGGCGGCAAACAAGTTCGTCATCGATGTGACCGAGTACCCGGAAGTCAACGACCTCTACACGGCCGCGGACATCTTGGTGAACGACTACTCATCCGTCATGTTCGACTTCTGTGTCACGGGCAAGCCAATTATCTTCCTGACACCGGACATCGCGCAGTACCGGGACGAGACACGCGGCTTCTACTTCGATCTTGAAGAAATGGCACCGGGTCCCCTGCATAACACCACGGAGGAAGTCGTCCAGTCCATCAAGGATATTTCTGCCGCTTCCAGCCTTTACGCCCTCAAATACGAGGCATTCGTCAAGATGTTTGCCCCGCACTGCGACGGTGAGGCTACAAGCCGGGTCTTTGATGCGCTATGGCCGGACAAGGAAGCCATCGGCATCACCGCAAGCCCCGACTGACCGAGCGACCGGCACCTCCCGAGTATGCGATCGGCAGCCCCTCAGCTGCGTGGATCAAACCAGCCACAGCAAAGCGAGGTCCCCGCACACGCCTGACCAGGTGGATGTGTCCCAAACGCACTGACAGATTCCGCCGCCGCCAACGGGGACTCGGCAAGCAAAAATCAATCGATTTTGAGACAATCAACAAAACCACCAAACGGCCCCCGAATAATCAAACTAAAGTGTCACCAAGAAACTGGGCAGGTTAAGTCACTGAGCGTGCGGGTGATTTGGGAAGTCTTTTTAGGAACTGGGTCATAATTGACTTATGACACAAAAGTGCCTATAACATAATTTGTTATATTTTCACAAGAGTAATTTAGGAAGAATATGTCCTCTACATGGTCATTGGTTACCACAGTAAAAGCACCTGATGAATTAGTAGAAAGGTTCATTCACCATTACATAAGTCTCGGCGTTACAAAGATGTATATTTTTCTAGACTCACCAATTGATCAAAATATACATAACAAGTTAAATGATGATCGAGTTGTTTTCTTCTTATGTGATGATAAGTTCTGGAAAGAAAGGGAGCATTTTCACCCATTAAGATACAAAAAGGGTGAGCGCTCCGATTATGTCGAATATAGGCAGTATCATAATCTGCTTCACGCATCATCGATCTGCCGAACCGAGTGGCTGTTACATGTTGATATTGACGAGTTGCTCTTCCCAATGAATAGCATTGAAGAAGAGTTGTCTTACATTCCAATCAATGTATTCTCTGTTCTAATTCGTCCTCTAGAAGCTGTTTATTTGAACAAAGAACCGGAGTCACTCGCTGATACACTTGACACTAGATACTTCAAATCAAGAAGAAAGGTCGACTATAATTTCTGGAACGGGATCTATCCAGACGTAGGTATGAAAAATAAATCTGGATTCTTTGGTCATGTCACCGGAAAGAGTTTCATCAGAACATCCGAGAATATTTTCAGGCCGTCATGCCATTTGCCAGTTCCCATGAATGAAACTTTCTCACATGGGTTCGTGTTGAATTCAATGTTTATATTGCATTTTGAGGCAATGACAAGGCCACTGTTTGTGCAAAAGATGATCAATCGCGCAGGTAAGGTTTACAACACCCCGTTCCTAGATGAGGTGTCTAAGATCAGAACCAAGTACCTCACAGATCGTTATGTAGAGGGCGGCGAAGAATCCCTTCGTGAGGCGTATTTAGCGATGCACGTTTTTGATGAAGAAAAAATGTCGAAATGTCTACAGGCTGGATTTGTTGTTAACATTGATAACCAGCAGGTTACAAATGCGAATGTCATTAACTCTCATGGCGACATCTTGAGCTATTCCGTTCAGGAGGATATGGTTAAGGCGGTACCTGAAGCGGTGCTGGATAACGCTAGTTATATCCCCATCAGGATTACTGCCAGTTATGATAGCTCTGAATGTTTCATATCGTTCATTCAGAATGGCAAAGCCAGTTTTATCGGCTCGGATAGAGACGGTGTTCCGCGGAAGTCCAGGGGAAATATTGCTCAGGTCTTCGGACTAAGCAAAGACAAAAGCGCGCTTATATCTATTAAATTTGGCTTTAATGGCTTTAAGAATGAGGATAGCAAGAGCCCTCGCTTTCTCACTGCAAACAAATCAGGTTCAGTTGCGTTCGCTAGGGAAGTTATAAAAGATTGGGAGAAGTTTACTATTAGTTAGCCCTAGGTCTTTCATCCCTTTTTTACTTACTCCTTAAGGCGGCGGCCGACGCTGTCACCAGGATCGTCAACCTACCTGAATACCGCGTAATGTCCGCGACCGTTCTGGACGACGGCCGGCGCCGGGTCATTGACGAAACCGACCAGCTGCCTGGCTGCCCACCTGCAATGTCGTGGCGACGCGGCAGAAGGAGCGGCGCTTCCAGCGAATCCGGGGACATCCTGGCCGCCGGCGCCGTGGAATTGCTCTGATCCAAGTACCGCTGGTACTGCGAGGAACCCAAGTGTTCACGGCTCTCGCTCATTCGAATCGACCGCCCAGGTCCAGCGCCGTGCCCGCTCCACCTCCCGGCCCCGGCACCAACTCGTTGATTCGGTCGTCAGTTTCGCGGGCCGTGTCCGAGACCGCCGCCGCGTTTACGGTGACCTTGTGGATGGTCAGCGCCGCGCGACCGAACCCTGCCTCCTGACCTTGCCTGAGGTGGACGGGCTGAGCGCGAGGATGCTTGGCACCGACGAACACCGGCTTCGGTCCGTGCGGTACTTCCGTGATCCTGAATCCAGCACATGGATCAGGCACGAGCCGTGGATTACCACCCATCGTGGACCTGGACACCGGCCAGGCCCGGGCGTGTTCCATGGCAGGTACCACTGAGGCTTCGGCGACTGGCTCTTCGCCGCCCCCCTCGCCCGGCGGCTGGGCGTGGAGGTCGTAGCGATCGCCCCCCGCCGCGTTCAGGAAGGCATTGAGGATGTTGCTTCCCGGCACCGCCGTTGCGGTCGATCACTTCCACCTGGCCTCACTGGCCAGCCAGGCCGTGACCGTCACCCGGCAGGACCTGTCCAAACAGGTAAAAAGGCCGCCGCGGACGCGGGATCCACAAGGCCTGGGCGCACCGGCGGCTGCTCCTGCGCGCCGGCGACACGCTCTCTGAGCCGGTCGCACACCGTCTGGCCGAGGTCTTCGCCGCCGATGACGCGGCCGGCAAGCTCCAGGCGTTTGGACGGTCAAGGAGCAGTGCGGATACTCGCGGCTACCGGAACGCCGGGAACACAAATCGGCTCCCATGAGAAGTGCCGTCCGGATGGCGGCATGACTCTCACCCGGGAATCCGGCTCTTCACGCTCTTTCGTGTCCCGTTTGGTGACCGGCTGCCCCTCGAGATCGCGCGGCTCATACATCTACCCGTGAAGTGGTTTTCCAGGTCCTTTCGGCCAGTTTCCTGGCGGCTGTGAGGGTGGCCCGGGTGTGGCCGTGGCCGTCTTGGGTCATGAGCCTCACAGGTCACCAGTTTGGAGGCGTAATGCCGACATAGTTCGCGGCTTTCTTGGCGCTGTCGAGCCGGGATGAGTCACCGAACTAGGCACGGATGCACGGACCGGTTGCCGGGGCAACGCCAGGCGGGGAACGGATCAGGCGCCTCATCGCCGTAGAGACGCTCCCAACACTGGCATGTATGGGAGCTGAAGCGCTCCATCCTGGCCCGGCACTCCTGCAGGCAGCGAAGTACTCGGTGACTTCCACGGCCAGCGCGTCCAGGTCCACGTGGCCGTCCCAGAAGTCTCCCCCTCCCCCGGGCCGCGGCCTTGATCGCCGAGGCCTGGCGGGTGTGCTCGGCGACATCGCGGGTGTGCTCGGCGACCACAGCCGTCAGGGTCGTGGCGCCCACCGGTCAGCGGCGCCGGAACTGCGGCCAGCCGCTGCGAGAGTCTCGCCGGCCCGGCCAGCGTCGGGTCGACCGAGGAACGGCTCAGATGCTCTGTTCCGTCATTAAAAAACTCCCGCACCGCGATAGGGTGCCGTGCCGTGATTGCCGAGTCGATACCTGCCACTGCTCGCGCGATCCGGACAGGCTTATCCTCATCCCGCATGATAGTTCTCCTCCTCGCATCGAATACCTGCGATGGGACAACCCGTCGTTGCCGGCTCTCCGCGGTTCGTGGTGAATTCCACTGCGCGACGGATGATCAGACCGCTGTTCTGGCGGCGCTTCTGAGCATAATGCGGGTCGTGTAGTTCCGGCTATTGACGAATCCCCGTCCGGTTCGTTTCAGGTGCTTGATGGCGGTGTTGTTGGCCTCGACTTTTGCTGTGGTGGCGCCGGTGACGATGAGGACTTCGATTTCCTTCCACCAGCGGCAGACGGTGCGCCAGAGCCTGGTCGTCTCGGGCTGGGCGGCTTGTTCGACGAGTTCCCGGAGCCTGGTCTTCGCCGCGGCGGCGTCTTTGAGTGAGCCGGTGCGCAGCAGGGCGCGGAGCTGTTCCTTGACGTTCCAGGCCGCTTGCAGCTTGCCGGTCGGATCATCGAGGTCGAAGACTTGGCTGAGCCGGTCGCTGGCGCGGTCGGAGAGGGTGTCGCCGGCCCGGAGCAGCAGCCTCCGGTTGGCCCAGACCGGGTCGGCGGTGCGTCCGCGCCGGCCCTTGGTTTCCTGGGTCAGGCGCTGGCGGACTTCGGTGAGCATGTTGTTCCCGAGCAGGACCAGGTGGAAGGCGTCCACCGAGACGGCGGTGCGGGGCAGCCACATCCGCAGGGCTTTCCGGAACGCGGCCGACGGGTCAATCGCGACGACCTGGACACCGAGGCGCCACTCGAGCGGGCGCTTGAAGAGCCACTCCCCGACGCCCTTGTGGTCGCGGCCGTCGACCACGCCGAGGACCTGCCCGGTGTCCAGATCCACGATTGTGGTCATCCATGGCTCGAAGCGTGTCCAGGCCTTGGTGGCGGGGTCCTTGAAGAACCGGACGGAACGGAACCGGTGTTCGTCGATGCCCAGCATCCGTGGCCGCAGCTTGTCCACGTTCGGAAGCCTGGTGGCCGCCATGGTCAGGGCCCGCTGGACCAGCCACCACGAGACCCCGTGCGCGGCCGCGGTCTCGGTGGCGGCGCGGCCGGAATCAATGACAGCGGAGACGAGCATGTTCCGCAGCCGGACGATGGAGCGGGCCAGGCGCGGGACCTCGACGGTGGCTTCGAAGAACGTCCCGCGCGGGCATGCTGTTTCGTCGCAGAAATAGCGGCGCTTGGACCAGATGACTTCCACCGGCCCGGCGACGGGAATGTCGCGGACCCGCTGCCGGCGCCGTGAATGCCGGCGGGTGCCGATCACACCGCAGTCCGGGCACCCGGATTCGACGGTGCTCTCAACGTGGATCCGGCGCTGGCCGAAGCCCAGAATCTCCGTTTCAAGAACGCGGTAGTCGGGCAGGTTGAAGATGGCGGTGGCAGCGTCAGGGCACCGGGAAGTAAGCTCGGTCAAGGCTCGTAGTCCTGTCATCGATGAATGCGTCAAGAACATCCATCACAACAGGGCTACGGGCCCCACGCGTCTAAAGACACGAGCCCGAATTCACCACCAACCACGGAGAGCCTCGTTGCCGGTCCACCAGCCGAGTCACCAGGCCGGGCATCCCACCCGGGAGAACCGTCATGCGCTAACCCGAGCGGCCCGGCCGCGACCTCCCTCACGCGCCCGCAACTGCTGAGGAAGCGTCGGAAACAGCTCCCGCGCTTGTGAGCCGTCCGTTGCTTGCCCGGACGACAACCAGTGCTGCGCACCGTTCTCCTCCGGCCATCAATTCCCCCAATTGGGTCTGCCAGGAGGTACTCAAGAGCTACAAGCCCAATTGCCGCGTCCAAGGACAAAAGGAACGCCGACCAGGTCAACTGATCGGCGTTCCTTTTTTGCTGGTCCAACATCGTCCTGCCGGGCGGCCAGTGCTCCCTCAAGGCGGCAGAGGGACCTAACTGACTGACTTCTCCGGGATCGAGTTAATCATAGTTCTCCACTGTTGATAGATTGCATCATCACTGTAGTTTTCGACCATCATTCGGCGACCCTCGCGCCCCATGGAAGCAGCTTCGGCGGGGTCTTTCAGCAACGTGACCACTGCGTCCGCAAAGGCCGAAAGATCGCGATCCTTGATCAGGAACCCATTACGTCCGTCATCGACTAGGGAAGCAGGACCGTAGGGGCAATCAAGGGCCACCACTGGGGTTCCAGCGCTCAAAGATTCGGCGATGGAAAGCGAAAATGCCTCATAAGTGGACGTCATGAGCGAACAAGCGGATGCAGCAAGCACGCGCCGGGAGTCAGTTGTGTAGTCTTCGAGAAACACGCACTCGGCCAAGCCCAGTTCAGAAATAAGGTTCACATAGTTCTTCTTCTCGCCGCCCCTGCCGTAAATGCGAAGGATGGCCGTAGGGACTTGGGACCTGACCAGCGCAAATGCCCGTATAGCATCATCCACGCGCTTTTGCGGGTGGAATCGTACAAGCATACTCACGTCATGAGGCTTCTTTTCAACTGACGGCACGGTTCCAACATCGCAGAAATTCGGTATCACCGAAATCTTCTCTGCATGACCGAAGTCAGCGATAACGTCGTCACGCTGCTGATCGGTCAACACGACTACCTGGTCAAGATCACCCATTTTCGAAAAAATCAAGCGATGATCGTCCTTCATTGGACTACCGAATTCGAAAGGAGCGAGGAAATGGTTTATGTGGATTTGATACAACCGGCTCGCCAAGCCCTTTTCCATACCCATTACTGTGGGAGCGCTTCCAGGTCCATCGCAGATGAAGATAGGCATGCTGGCTTCTTGCCGCGCCAGCCTATTCAACCAGTCGATCCGCCACTGCCTGTTGTTCCTGAAACTCTGCGTGGGTGATCCATCACGGAAATGAAGGTTTAGAGCGAAAGGTACACTCGTGTCCATGTTGAGATGTGTTGTCAGATAGCAGAAACCATCCGGGGTGAAATAGCGCTCTGCGATTGGCTTACCTGATGCGCGATCAATTGTCCACTCACGAATTTTGAACCCCGACGAATGGAATTGCTCGCGGAGGCTTAGTTGGTCACTAGTATGTCCGAGCTGAATGTCCTTCGACGGACTCGTTGAGTTCCAGTTAATAGGGCGATTGAGGGTATTTAGCGAGGAGTAGTACTCATGAATGTTCGTAAGTCTGACACGCGGGGACATCCGGCCCTGTGCAATTAGTGCATCTACCTCGGCGGCGTACTCAGGGTTGTAATCAAAAGTTACCAAGTGAGCTTGGTGACCTTTGGATTCAAAAACCCGGGAACGATTGAGCATAGCAGTGGTCATTCCGCCTTTTCGGGCATTGATGTCGAATACGACCATAAATATAGATTGCACTTATTGACCTTTGGGCTTTAAGTCTGAAGACTTACTTCAGTTACGGAAATTGATAACAGTCGGCAATGTCATTTTAGTACGGCACCATCCACGACGGCATCAATAATTCTGTTTGAGGCGTTGCCGTCCTCATAAGGCGCGAATTTTTTCAAAAAATTCGAGTACAGTTCCGCATACTCATGTGTCCAGACCTTCCGGTCGCGAATGCTCCGTGTGAGTTCTCTTTCATCATAAACGAGCGGACCTGGAGCCGATTCTTCATAGGGAAAAAGCCATCCCCGTTCATTCTCGTACAACGAATAGTCCGGAACATAGAAGATCATGGGTTTGCCGGTCACCGCATAATCGAAACGAATCGAGGAATAGTCAAACACGCCGATGTCCGAAGCGACACAAAGGTCAGCGGAGTCCGGATAAGCGGTGACGTCGATAATACGCGCGGCGCCGCGGTTCACAGGACCGGCCTTAGCGCTGTATCTGTGGCCCCGCATCAGCAGCACATAATCGGGTCCTAGGTCCTCGGCGACTTTCCTGGCGTCGAAAAGGTCCTTAACAACGGTCTCAGTGGTTGCCTTTTGGTCCGACTCCCGCCAAGTTGGTGCGTACAGAACAACAGTCTTGTAATCGTCGATCCCCAAAAGACCCCGCGTGGCGGCGGCTGTCCGGGCGGCATGAGGCCCCTTGAACACGTCGTTCCTGGGATAGCCGAGTTCGACCACCTTGCCCCTGAACCCGAATTCGTTGACATAGAGCTCTGTAGCCTTGGGGCTCTGACTGACGATGTGACTCCATTGGTCGTTCTTGACCTCGATCCGTTGGGCGATCCTTTCAGGGCCAGCACCGAGGCTGAGCCAGCGGGAACGGCCCATCCGTTTGAAGGGGTGCCCATGGAATGTCTGGACCACCGTCTGACCCGGCCGCCTGAGCTTCCACCAGTCGGCGTCGTTGTTAGAGAAGGTGTAGGCGGCCGTACTCCGGGCCTCATACCAGGCTTCCGAACGTTTAACCACCGGGATACCGCCCTCAGGCAGCGAGACTGAGAAGTCCGAAACCTCCCAGTACAGCTTCGCCTTAGGCCAGCGGCGTCGTGCCTCCTTGTGCAGCTCAACCTGACTGTCGTTGGCGACCTCGCCGAAGTAGCACCGGAAGAAGAAGGCATCCGGATCCAGCGGGAGCACCGGGTCTTCGACGTGGCGCTGGTAAAGCGCCAACTGTCCGCGCTGGCTCTTTTCCTCGACTGTGAGCACCGGTTGGAACGTCACCCGGAACGTACCAGTGTGGCTGGCGCCTAGGTGCACCGCGACGCGGCTGCAGTCCAGGCGGTTGCCTCGTGCCCCAAGTTCGGGCGAGGTGCGTGTGATGGCGGAATATGACAGGTCACCGTCCGTCGAAGCAACGCGCCGTAAGTAGTAGCGCCCACTCGGCGGAACTTGGCGTTTGCGGCCCCAGTCGGAGACAGAGAGGCCGAAGGTCAGCTCGTATAAACCCTTTGCCAGTGGTTTCACGGCAAATCCGGTGAAAGTATGGCGGTCACTGGCCAATTCAAAGGCAGGCAATGCATCCGGAGAGTCAGTCCTGACGTCGAAGACGAGAGACGTGAGGCTAGCATCGAAGCGCACATCGACGACTTCGGTCCACAACGGATCGTCCGTCAGAGTGAGGTTTCCCTGGCTGGTGCGGGTTAGCCTTAGGCTCCCAGCGACTGCGGGAAATTCTCGGCCGGCGTCAGACCCGCCGTCCACGGACCAGCCGATGCGACGCGTTCGTCCGTCTGAAGTGACGGCGTCCACGACCCAGTGATGCAAACCCGACTCCGGCCACTCCCCTTCTGGGACATCGATGCTGACGTGGAGCCCGTTCTCGGTGTCCCTCACCAACTCCGACTGAACCGATTGCCCCCCTGAAGTCAGGCGCAAGAAGTCGAACTGCAACTGGGGGCCGAACTCCTGCAGTGAGACCCGCAGAGTGCGGTCCTCCAAGCGGGCGTCTGTTGCCCAAATGGCGCTTCGACGAAGCCGTACCCGCAGGCCGTCCGCCTTGGTGACCTCCGGAGAGATCCAGACCTGATTCTTGTGTTCTCGGGCAAGCGGTGTCTGCAAGATCCTGAAGTGATGCTGTCGCATGATGGCACAACTACGCTCGGCTTCGGGGCTGCGGAGCGTCAATCGGACGGCGTACGTCTGGACAAACCCGGCCCGATCCGGAAGTTCGGTCTCGTCGATAACCCCCTCGAAATCAATGCTCGCCACGAAGCACGCCTGAGCGTAGCTGTTGTGAGGGTCTTTGGCGAGTTGATCTATGCGCGGATCCACGGTTCGTTCTAATTTCGCCGGATAGACACGTCCTCCCGGTCCGACAAGTTCCAGGCCAATCTGCAAGTTCTCCGGATCCGCAGGGAGACCTTCGATGTAGGCGGCGCCCTCAATCAACAAGGTCTTTTCATCCCCCGCCCAGTGGACCGCTGTAAGGACCGAGACGGCGGGAAGGGACCCATAGGGCCGCAACAGCGTGTCGTCTGAAAGATATGGTGCGATTTCTTCGATCAGCGGGGCGCTATAGATTACCCCTTCAGCTGTCCGTTTCAGTGGCGCAAAAGCGAATGCAGGTGCATTGTGTTCAAGGACGCGTGCCAATAGCTCGAACTGCCCAGCGGCTACAAGCTTCAGGACAATCCGATCTTGCAGTGAGAGGCCGAACCAGGACTGCTTGTTAACCCCTTCAAGTATTTCTCGGCAGTTCTTCTGAGCCAGTAGCCGGAGTTCCGGGAAGTCGTGACTGACCGCCAAGAGGGCGCTCTTAAGGAGGACGTGCTCAAGAAAATGCGACTCGAACTCCTGCCGTCCCTCCAGGTGCTCAGCCAGTTCTCTTGTCATCGATCGCCAGCTTGGCAGGATGCCACGCATGCGCTCGACCAGGATCTGCTCGTCCGCCTGCTTTTCGCGTTGGGTCCAGAGACGCCAGCGGTAGACAACGTCCGGGAGGAGGTCGAACGTTCCGGTTTTGAACGCGGTAAGCATGGGCCGGTCGCTTTCGAAAGCGCGGCTGGCGTCAAACCGAAGGGCGTTAGCGTCCCAGAACGATGTGCGGAACACTGTCCCCACGGCGGTCATGTGGCGCAGTGCAACGGGCGCCTGAGGCAATGTCTGGCGTGAGCGTACCGAATGGTTCAGCAATTCCTGCCACGGCACGGGCAGCAACTTCTGGCCTTGGAAAACCTGAACCCCAGCGACCGCGAAATCCGACTTCGATTTCGCCAAGGACGCTATCAATCGTTCAAAGCCGTCGTCCGCGACCATGTCGTCGGAGTCCACAAATGTGATGAATTCGCCGCGCGCAGCAAGGACGCCTCTGTCCCGCGCTGTTCCGGGGCCGGAGCGTTCCTGTCGGATTAGCCGGACACGGGGGTCTTGGGCCTGGAAGCCTCTGACGATTTCCGCAGAAATATCGGTGGATCCGTCGTCAATGACGATCACCTCGATATCCGGATAGCTCTGGGTGGTCAGACTTTCCAGACAGTCGCGGATGTAGACATCGGCATTGTGCATCGGTACCACGACGGACAACAGGCCCCGGACATATTGACGTACAGATGCCCCAGTCCCTGCCCCGGACGCAGGTCGGACTGTTAGATTCAGGCCGCCCTGGGTCCTTGCGGCCAGTGTGACGTCCACCCGCCCGTTGCCCAGGAAGGCCCGGTCGCGGGCAAGGTTGCGCCCCACACGGACCACGGAGGCTGCCGCTTCCTTCCCCCCACGGGAGACGCACACCAACTTGTAGTCGCCCGGACCGGGGACCGGGAACACTACTTCGAAGTGCCCGTCGGGAGCGGTCCGCACCGACGTCGGCAGCACCGTGATCTTTCCCTGCAGGTGCACGCTGGGCGCCGACATGGCATCCTGCGTCTTCACAACCAAACGCATTGACGTGCCCTGTGGATCTAGTGTGAGGGAATCGACCAACAGGATTGCGTCACTGTCGAGAAGGCTGAGGTTGCCGGCAGCATTTGCGCTGGCCACAAGCGGTCCATCCCCCGGATACACATGGCTGCCCGAGCTCGAGGAGGAAAGCCCCCATCCCAGGGCGCGTTCGACGCCGGCATCTGTTACGGCACGAAGCGTCCACTGCGGAAACGCAACTCCGTCGCCAGCACTTTCCGCCAAGTCCAGAACTGCATGACGGAGTCCGTCCGGTCCACTGGTCACAGAGGCTTGGGCAGTCAGCGAACCCATGCGGGCGACCACTTTGGTGAACCGCAGCTTGTCATCAGTTTCGCGTAGCTTGAGCGCAATTCGCCTTCCGGAGATCTCAATACCCTCAGCCACCACGGCTGCCCGCCGCAATACAAGTCGGAAGCCAGCGTCAGCTGAATACTCCGGGCTGGCAAGAAGATCGCCCAGGACACGTTCGGACAAAATCGTGCGCATCACTTGCCCGTAGGACCGCTGCTGGAAGGGAACCTGACGGGTCTGGCTGGCGACCCTGAGTTCCACAGCAAAAGTCCAGACTGCCAGGTTGCCGCTCCGAGACACTTCGGCGAATGCTGCTGCGAGTCCACATACGTCAATCGCCGCCTTGAAACTGGCCTCGCCGTAATATCCCTTCGGATCTTCCCCAGCAGTACCGGACCTAGGATTGTTATCCCGCACAACCGTCAGAGTCTGGCTATTCCCGGCTTCATCGGTCAGTACCAATGCAACGTCGAGGGTCCCTGGATCGGAGGGAAGCCCAGCGATGTAAGCGGCCCCGACCACTTCGAGGCTGCCGTCGTCAAGCCACCTACATGTCTCCAGAACGGCTGTCTGGGACGTTGCCTCAGGCCTGATGCGAACTCCCGAGGAGTCCTGCGCCGGGCGGACCCGGCTCGCGGTCGGCAACGCCAACTCCCCGTCGTCGTGCGCCGGTTTTACGGGCAATTTCGCAGACGGGAGCACTCCCGCGGTGACGAGGTCCCTCACTTCGTCCCACAGGTCACTTGCCGCCAATCCAATGGCGGCCTTTATTCCCGGGTCCGTCAACCCAAAGTTGGGTGCGTCCGCTTGCGCCTGGAAGAGCCGGCACTGGTCAGCAACCGCAACTCTCAACCAGGGATCGCCAGATTCCGCCGCCGCCGAGATGTCCAGCAGCAAGGGACCGCACAGCTCCGCAAGCTGCCACTGGCGAAGCCCGTCAGGATCGTCCTTCATCGCCGTAGTGCGCTCGATCCATTCCCGTGTTCGCAGTCGAGTGGACTGAAGCGGCGATCCACTTAGCGATTTAACGGGTTCAATGCGTTCCAACAACTATCTCCAAATCAAGGTGCACGTTCTCATTCGGGGCAAGTAACCCAAGTCAGCTTCCCAAGACCGACTCCGCCATCTGGAGTTCGTCCTGAGCGTCACGGCTATCCATCACTGCAACACTCAGCGGGTCCATTTTGCGGACGTCAATAACGTGACCCGTCGTATTGGTGATGAGAACGTCCAGCGACGTCCGAGCCACTTCGCCAGAGTCCAGCAGTTCGGCAGCGGGTTCCGATCCGAAGGCGTTGGTACGCATCGGGGTGGCTGTTCGCTCGGGGTTCACGCAGTTAACCCGGATCCCCTCATGGGACCACTCATCGGCCAGTGCCTGGGTGAGGTTGACCGTTGCCGCCTTCGCAGAGCTGTAGAGACTGTAGCCCGCCCGCCCTCGGGTGTAAGAGCTCGAGGTAAAGAGCAGCAGCGCACCCCGAGTCTTCGCGAGTTCATCGTGAAAAGTCTGGGCGATGAGCATCGGAGCAATGTAGTTGACTTCCGTCGCGAGGTAGATCGTTTCCTCGGACGCCTCAGCTAGGGCCCCCATCGGAAGGACACCGGCGGTGTTGACCACGTAGTCAATGCGGCCGGTCTCGGCCAGCACTTGGTCGCGCGCCTTCACGAGATCTGCTCGACGATTCACGTGTGTGTTTGTCAGACTCCGGGAAAACACCTTGACGGTGGCGCCATGTTTGGTCGCCAGAGCTGCAATGTCCGCCCCAATCCCGTAGGACCCGCCCAAGACCACCAGGGTCTTACCCCTCAGTTTGTCGCTGAACTGGAGGGCCGTGTGCTGGAGGCCGTCGTGGGTGCGGGCGAGCTGAAAGAGTTTGTCTGCCAGATAGATGTCAATGGGCTGCGTGATCTTCATGTTCCGTTCATCGCCCAGAACCACCGCGATGGGGACGTCCGGCAGGTAACGCAAGACAACGGTGCAGTCGTCGGTGGCTTTGAAGTCAGGGTCTTTTTGGGCCACCTCGTAAGCCTTCTTGATAGTGGAGAGGTGGAATGCCTGAGGCGTCTGGCCTCGGCGGAGGTAGCCCCGTGGCGGTACCTCACGGATCTTAGCCAGATCTGACGTCTTGCCCTGCATCGAATCCTCTTGGGAAACGACAATGATCGTGTCGGCGGACGGAATGGCCACGTCCACAGCTTCGTGATCGTCCAGGGCGGCTATGACGTCCGAGATGATGCGGACGGAGACCAGTGGCCGCACGGCGTCATGGAAGATTACGTTGACGTCCTGATCGCCGATTGCGTCGAGAGCCAGCTTCGTGGTCCCGTTCCGCTCTGCTGCGCCTTCCAGGATGGCGGTTACTTTGGTAAAGGACGATTTTTTCACCATGGCGCGGACGTTGTCGAGATAACCGGGGGTCATCATGACTATGATCTCGTCGACCAAGTCACACTCTTGTGCCACGGCCAGCGTGTGCTCCATGATAGGCCGGCCGGCTATTTTGACCAGCTGCTTTGGAATAGTCAATCCAACACGGTTGCCAACGCCACCGGCCAGAATGACCATGATATTTCGTTTACGTTCCACAAGTTTCCCCTGGTTTGCTTCTTGTCGCGTCCGTCAGTCTGCCAACCACCGAGCCAGGTCACAGCTTCCGTCATAGCAACGCCAGCCATCGACTGGGCGCCATCTGCATAATCTTGCGCGAACGGGCACCTGATGCAGCATAACTTGCCGCGCAGGCGCCCGCGCTCCAACCATCGAGTTTACGGCAACTGGACTACCGCATTGACCATGTTGTGGTCTGAAGGGATGGTCCCCACGAAGTTGCCTGCAGAATCGATGTTGATCACTGTCTCCCACTTCCCCACCCTCATCTTGGAGGTAAAGATGTAGTCGAGGTATGTCCCGTTCCCTGTTGTGTTGCGCGCCCTAGCTTTGCGCTCGAACCCGTTGAAGCTGTCGTAGTTGGCTCGAACCCGCTGTTCAGCGGTCGCCGCCGATGACGGGGCATCGTTCTTGTATGTGTTGCCCAGCGGGTCAACATATCCGGCCGCAATCATCTTGTCGTACGGAGCGTTTGAGGGTTCCGTCCACTTGTGGGAATTGAAATCGCCCACCATAAGTACGGGCAGTTTAGTTGTGTTGAGGCGCGCTATAGCGGAGACTATGGCCGAAGTCTGCGACTGCCTCAGCAGGTAGTAGGCACTGGCTTTGCTTGAGTCCAACTGGGTGTCACCAAAGAAAAAGGATTTCCCGGTGGACCGTTGGCGCAGGATCGCCCAAGCGAGGTACCTCGTGTTGTCCGCCGAGCTAATCTTCGGAAGCGCAACCGAGCCCTGCTTCATGAGTTCCAGAGTGCCCTTGTTGTAGACAATCTTGGTTCCCTGCGAGGCCCCTTTATCCGCGAAAACACAGTTGGTCGGCGAGACGTCATTGACGCAGTTATTGCGTTTGGCGTTGGCCAACTGGTAATTGACTCCCCGCTTGTACAGCCTCTCCTGGAGGTCCTCGAACTGCGTCAGTCCGCCGGCACGTGTTTCGTTCTTCAGCCAGCCTTGGGAGGCCTCCTGAACCCCGACGACGTCCGGCCGCTTGGACACGATGCTTGACACCACTGCATCCCTGCGACCGGCCCAGGACAGCTCATTCGCCAATCCGTCAAAGCAGTTGTCGCATTTGACGTTGTAGCTCGCTACCGAGAGTGGATTCGTAATGGGTGGCAGAGTAGTGACGGCGAGCGTCTTGGCCGCGACAGCCGCGGAATACGCACTCAGGCTTGCCCCGTCCAACGTGATGACGCGGACTTTCGCGTAGTACTTGGTGTTCGGCTTCAAGTTCCTGATTTCTCCCGACGCGGAAGAGAACCTGAAAAACGTGGCGCCGGACATGTCAGCGTTGGGCGAGATGGAAATCCGATATTTCGGCGCTCCAGCAACGGCGTTCCACTTATAGGTGAGGGCTGTCGTGCCCTGAACGGACGATCTAAGTCCGGTCGGAACAGCGTATGTAGTGGCCGTAGCAGCCGGCAGTGGCATAGCAAGAAGTAGGACCAACAGCGCCACTGGCAAAATACGCCAACGCCGGGCGGAGCGAACTAAGGACAGGGCAGGCATTGTGGCCAAGAGTAACCTCGCGAGACGCTGAATAAGGCTGGTGGGCTGAGAGACTTTCGAAGTCTCGCATTAAATCAGCACAATCCCTAACCCGAGCCTTCGACACGCCGAAGGCAAATATCAATTCGCTACGGAGAGGCTCAGGTTGCCATGGGCGGTTCCATACAAATGCACCATGCTATCCATGACGGGAAGCACACTGTGCTCGGGTTGCCCGACCCGTGCCGTGATGTATTTCCTGTCCATGTATGTCGCCAGGAAAAAGTCATGCGTGCCACGACGCATCGCATTTAGCGCCTCAGTAGACAACAATCCCCGGAAAAGCCCCGGCTTCGAGTAAGCCGTCTCGATCCGCCGATCACGCTGGAGGGAAACCGCTACCACGCCATTGCCGTCTCTGTGGCGCAATTCACAGACGAGGTCGGGCATTTCAAAGCGACCGATCACCGATGATTCAAAGAGGAGCTCCAGGCCCTCGTTTTCGATGTACCGTCCACCCCAGAATGCGGCAGCAAACCGCGGATCCGCCTCGTTGCGGCCTAGGTCCACCAACGCCTCTGCGTCCTGTCGTCGCACTAATGCAGAGCGGCTACGGTACGGCTCGGGCAGCCGGTCTTCGACGTTCTCGGGAATGAACCGTGCAATGAAGTCCCCGTGAGCCTCGAGCCATTCCTGTCGTCGCTTTGCGGAGTAACGCTCAAAACGGCCGGGCGTATATATCTTGAGGCATTTCCTTCGGTATAGGCCGGCGAGAACGTCCGCCGTAACGTCAGGGTCAAGATCGGCAGCAACGACTTCGGCGCAGATGACTGCCACCGAGCCGGTGTACCCGGCCGGATCAAACCCGCCGGAGCTGATGTTCTTTCCGTCGTCTCGATTGCGCAGGAAGTAGAGAGTTTCGCCGCCCAAGACCGAGATTCGTTTCGCGGCGAGGTAGGCCGCCGCGTTGAAGATTCCGTCCTCGAGGCGAACCTTCTCTTCAGGAAAGCGGATGTCGTTATCGGCCAGCAATGAGCGCCGGTAAAGCTTTTGCGGGGCAAGCGTCTTGAACGCCTTAGGCAAAGCAACGTCTATGTCAGTCTTGATGTAAAGCCAGGGAGGGACAATGCGGCCGTGAGTTCCTGCCATTGACGGAATGACGACGTCGGAACCGTGAGCGTCGGCAAAGGCAACCAGCTGCCTCAGCGCTTGCGGAGCAAGTACGTCGTCGGCGTCGGCGAAGAACAAGTACCTCCCCGTCGTGCTTGCGATGCCAACGTTTCGAGGCTGACCGGGCCAACCGTGATTCTCCTGGTGGTGCACCGTCACGTTGGCGTGGCGCGAGGCGAACTCATCCATGTACGCCGATCCGCCGTCGGTGGATCCGTCGTCCACAAGGAAGACTTCAAACGCGTCTGCACCCAGATCCTGCGCCGCAAGCGAATCGAGCAGTTCACGGAGATACGGCATGGCATTGAAAATGGGGACGACAACCGAAACCTCGGGCACGTCTTCGGAGGATTCGACGTCGGCGTGGGGGCCTTGCGGCATGGTCTTGGTGCTCCTTAGCAACGATTGATGGCCGGCGCGCCAGAAAGTCCGATACGCGCCAACACTGCGGCGGTGGCCGGCTCCGCCTGCGATGCCGCCCCAAAGAATAACCCTAAGCCATCCAGGCCGCCTTCGTAGGCGTCCAAACACAGATTACGGGAGACTCACCGTGGCGTAGACCATATTGTGGTCAGAGGGAATCTGACCCACGTAGTTACCCGAGCTGTCCACGTTGGCAACGGTCTCCCAGGTTGGCACCCGCATCTTGGACGTGAAGATGTAGTCAATGTACGTTCCGTTGGTTCCCGGGGCACTTGCCCGGGCCAGCTTTTCAAATCCGTTCCAGCTGTTTATGTTCCGGTTCTTCGTCTTCTCCGCTGTCGCGTAACCGCTCGGCAGGCTGCTGCCATAGGTGTTGCCGAGCGGATCGACCAGGCCGGCAGCGGTGAAGACGTCGTAGGGTGCGTTCGACGGGTCCAGCCACTTGCTGGAGTTCATGTCCCCCACCATGAGGACCGGTAGATTCGTCGTATTCTGCGCCTTGATGACCTGGACGATGGTGCTGGCCTGTTGGCGCCTCAGCTCGTTGTAACCGTCTGCCTTGTCCACCTCGAGGTGGGTGTCTCCAAAGAAGAAGTGCTTACCGGTGGAGATCTGCTGGACCTCGGCCCACGCAAAGTACCGCTGGTTCTTTTCCGGAGAAAGCGAGGGCAGAAGCTTAGAGCCCGAGCGAATGATCCTGACCGCAGCAGGGTTGTAGAAGATCCTGGTTCCCCTGGTGGCGCCTTGATCCTTGGGAACGCAGTCGGTCGGAGTGTGCGGATCGACGCAGTTGTTGCGCATTTCATTTGTCAGCTTGTACGTGGCGCCGGCAGCGCTGAGGCGGTTTCGGAGGTCTTCGAACTGGGACAGCCCGCCGTCGGGGGAATCGATAAGCCATCCCTGTGACGCTTCCTGGATACCCATGATGTCCGGGTGCTTGGACACTATCGTGCTGACCACCGCACCGCGCCGGTCAACCCAGGGAACCTCCGTGGGCATCTGGTCTTCGCAGTTGGCGCAGTGAATGTTGTAGCTCGCCACTGACAAGGGGTTCGTTACGGGTCCAAGGACCGGCGCCACCGCCGTCTGGATCCGGACGATCGGACTGTACGCGCTGATGTTTGTCCCGTCCGCCTTGATGGAGCGAACCTGGGCGAAGTAGGCGGTCCCGGGAGTTAGGCCCCTGATGTCCGCCGATAGTTCTGTGAACCTGTAGTACACAGCTTTACTCATGTCGGCATTGGGACTCCACGCCACGCGGTAGCGTTCAGCAGCCGGGGACGCTACCCAGGCCAAGCCCAGAGCGGTGGGCGTTTGGAAGGACATCCGGAGACCGGTCGGGGCGGCGGGTGTCGCGGTGCCCGTCTTAGCCGACACTGCCGCTGAGTAGGCGGTCAGCGCCGAGCCGTCGGACTTTAGCGACCGGATCTTGAAGTAGTAAGTGGTACCCGGTTTCAGTATCTTCACCGTCCCAGATGTAGAGGGAAACCGCCAATACAAGGCACTGCTCATGTCCGCATTCGCCGACACCATGACGCGGTACTCAGCCGTGCCGGCCACGGCACCCCAGGACAGCGAGATTGATTCGCCGGTCTGGCCCGTCGCCTTCAGGCCGGCGGGCGGAACCGGTGCCGCAAGTCCTGTTGCAGCCGATATCGCAGGCGAGTAGCCCGTCAAGGACGAGCCGTCAGACTTCAACGACCGCACTTTGAAGTAGTACTTCGTCTGCGCCTTCAGCAACTTAACCGTTCCCGCAGTGGACGGGAATCGCCAATATAGAGCGCCGCTCATGTCCGCATTTGACGACACCATGACCCGATACTCAGCTGTGCCTGCAACGGCACCCCATGTCAAGGAGACGGAGTCCCCGGTCTGGCCCACCGCTTTCAACCCAGCGGGCGCGGCTAGCGCCGTCAGATTTGACGCCAGCCGCTCAACTCTGGAGCCGGACGTAACTGTGCCAGTCAAACTCGAATCCGACGAGAATTGGGGCGCGGTGACAGCCAAAGCCAATGCTGCCAGCGTGGCAACCGCAGCAGCGATCTTTCCGGTCCGGCCTACCAAGAGAGAAGACATTAGAGGTTCCCATCAGGTCACAACTACGGCGACAATCCTTGTGCTCAGGACTATCGGTCGCTCCCGGGGGGCGGTTAGGCACAAGGTGGGCGCATCCGGCGGCAAGTCAAGCCGTCCCGGAGGTATCCGCATGTTGCCCTAAAGTGCAGAGGCTCAGAGTCTCTACACCCGATCGTCGGAATGCCGGCGTCAGCGCCAGAAACCGCGGGTATCGATGAGGCGCTTGCCTTCAAGGCTGGCCGGCTCGATCTCGCGGAACTTGTCGTGATCCACCAGGAGCACCACCACCTGGGCAGCCTCGATAGCCTTCTCTGTGTCCACGTGACTTACGTTCGGCAGCTCGGCCAGCACCTCCGGCAGGTGATCCTTGTGCGGTGCCGCGACCAGAATCTCGGCACCCGGATGCTGCACAGCCACACGTCGGACGATCTCCACGGCCGGGGACTCCCGGACGTCGTCGATATTTGCCTTGAAAGCCAGGCCCAGGCAGGCAATGGTGGGACTGCTGATCTCGCTGACGGCCTTTCGGACCTGTTCCACGATGTAGCCAGGCTTGCCGTCATTGACTTCCCGGGCGGTCCGGATCAGGGTCGAATTCTCGGGGTCGGCAGCCACAATGAACCAAGGGTCCACGGCGATGCAGTGGCCGCCGACGCCGGGGCCCGGCTGGAGGATGTTGACGCGGGGGTGATGATTGGCCAGGCGGATGAGTTCCCACACGTCGATATTGAGGTTGTCGCTGATGACAGACAGCTCGTTCGCAAAGGCGATGTTGACGTCGCGGTAGGCGTTCTCGACCAGCTTGGACATTTCTGCCGTGGCGGCGTCGGTGAGGTGGATTTCACCCTGGCAGAACACCGCATACAGCGCCGCGGCGGCCTCTGCAGCCTCGGGGGTGAGGCCACCCACCACGCGGTCATTGGTGACCAACTCGATCATGATCCGGCCCGGCAGCACCCTTTCAGGGCAGTGTGCCACCAGCAGCTTCGGTTTGCCGTCGTGGCCGTCCAGGCTGAGGTCCGGGCGCAGTCCCAGGATCAGCTCGGCCAGCCGGGCTGTGCTGCCGGGAGGCGACGTGGACTCGAGGATCACCAGTTCCCCGCCAGTCAGCATCGGGGCGATGGCCCGTGCAGCTGCGGCGATGTAGGACATGTCGGCGGATTTGTCTGCCTTGAACGGGGTGGGCACCGCCACAATGTAGGCATCCGCGGCGGGGGTCTCGAGCTGAGCCCGGAGCCGGCCCTGGCTGACGGCGCCGGCCACGTGGACCCCAAGGTCAGGTTCCACAAAAGGCACGTCGCCGTTGTTGATGGCTTTCACTGTGCCCGGATTGACGTCGACGCCGATCACTTCAAGTCCGTTGGTGGCCAGGATGGCAGCCGTGGGCAGCCCTATGTAGCCCAGGCCGACGACGGCCACCGTCCTGATGGGAGCCTCAGTCTCGGCAGTCTTAGATGTCAACATGTTCATTTAACTTTCCGTAGAATTTCACGTCTCCGGACGCCAGCAGTTCTGCGTCCTCCACCTGCCAGGTGTGCCCGTCACCGGTACGGACCTGGAAGTAGTTGAAGCGGTCCGCCGAGTAAATGATCCTACCGGCGGCATGGGCGGCACGGAGAAATCCTGTGTCCTCGCCGACTGTGACGTCCAGGAAGGGGTGGTCGGTGAAGACTTCCCTGCGGGCCATGATGGTTGGCCCCATGACGAAGTCGGTGAACCGGTGTTCCCGGGCCGCAAACCGCAGGATCGCGGCATTTGTCGTCTCAAGGTGCATGTAATGCGCCTGTTTCCCCACGACGTCGGCGCCTGAGTAGGAGAGAGCATGCAGCTGGTCGCTGAGATAGTGCGGGCCGTAGTGGTCGTCGTCGTCCATCTTCGTTAGGACCTGCCCGCTGGCCGCTGCGACGCAGCGGTTCAGGCACTCCCCCAGCGACACTTCCCGCGGTGCCTCCAGGAGCACGACATTCCGCAGCCCGGAGGCTTCGCACAGCTCTGCCAAGCGTTCGGCAGAGAGCTGGAAGCCGTGCGTGAGCAGCACCAGTTCCGGCTCCACGCCGCGCTGTCCGGCCAGGGTCCGGAAGACACGTTCCAGGTTCTGGGGCCGGATGGTCGGCAATAGTACAGACAATGCGGGCTGTGCCACGGTGGCCGCAATCCCCGGCACGGCGTGCTCCAACACCGTGGCGGCCCGGTGGGAGTAGGTGTGGTGCGCCCAGATGGTCCGCTGCGCCAGGTGGGCCGTGCGGTCATTCAGTTCCGGGTTGGAAACCAGCGCCCGGGTGAGGTGCTCGGCTTCCCTGCGGGTGGCGGCCACAGGTACGGCTGCGGGGGTGAAGAACGCTCCCATGGCCCGGCTGGGCGCGGTGATGACCGGAGTCCCTGATGCCGAGATTTCGAAGATGCGGCGGGCGCACATGCTTGGCGAGTCCACAACCGAATTTACGTTGAGGAAAACCTTGTAGGCCTTGTAGGCGGACAGTGTCTGGGCATAAGTCAGCGAACCGACGACGCGCGAGTCCAGCGGCGCCGGGAACTGGTACTCGGCGTTGCCGCCAAGCTGGCGTGAGAAGATCTCCAGTCCCGTCCGCATCCGGGCGGAGGCGTCCAGCGCACCGCCCAGGAGGAGGTCCATCTGGGCGCGGCGTTCCGGATACTTATGAGCGAAGTACATTCCCGCAAAGGCGACGTCGCGCTGGTGCCGGCCCTGTCCGGGCCGCACGGGATTGTGGATGGCAGGCTGAGCCGCAAACGGAAGCACCGCTACGCGCTCATGCCCCAGATCCACGGTGTACTGCGCAATGCGGCCGGAATCAGATGTGAAGACGTGGTCAAACAGCCGGGCCACGGGCAGGAAATCCTCGTAATGCGGCGGGTCTTCCTTGTTCCAGAACACCGTGGGGATTCCCTGCTCCCGGCACCACTGGACCAGCGCGCGGAACTCGTCGCTGGGCCCGTTGGGGCCAGCTAGCTTCCCGCGCCACAGCCCACCGTTTCCCGCCCAGGCCGATTCGACAAACAGGAGGTCCACGGCGCCGGATGCCAGGTCGCTGCGCCAGGTCTGCGGGTGCACGGCGCTGGTGGTCCACTCGTAGCCGAAGGCCAGCGCGGAAAAGTCGTCCAGGATCACCGCGGCGCGGACGTCCGGACGGGATGGCTGTTGTTGCGGAAGGGCGGCCGGCATCAGCGAGAGCCGTCGTTTACGCCCGCGTCCGGTCCAAGCCGCTTCCACGCCCTGGACATTGCGCGGCGCGGCGAAGCCCTGCTCGATCCGCTGACGGGACCGCCATGACTTGAACTGCGCAGGACCGCCCCTGCGCAGGTGCCACAGTCCGGCCCGGATCTCCCGCAGACCCGCCATCAACCTCGACTCCGACGCGAGGACCGTCCGCGAACCTCGGTGGCCACAAGATTCGCTTTTGCGTCGTCGAGAATCTGGGCGGCCGAAACATTGTTGCCTTTGGACAGGTGGCGGGTGAAGTCCTGATAGGCCTTGATGGCCACTTCCGGCTCATCGTCCATGATGAGATCGCCCTTGTCGAGCCAAATCACCCGTGTGCACATTGCCTTGATAGTGTCCAAGCTGTGGCTGACCAGGAAGACGCAGCCTGCCTGCTCACGGAGCTCGGCCATCCGCAATTTGCTGCGGTCACCAAACTGGGCATCGCCGGTATTGAGTGCCTCATCCACCAAGAGAATCTCCGGATCGACGCTCGCTGCGATGGCAAACCGGAGGCGCGACGCCATCCCCGAAGAATAGGACTTCATTGGTAAGTGAATGGACTTCTCGAGTCCGGACAGTTCGACGATGCTGCTGAACTTTTCGTCCACCTCTGCCCGGCTCATGCCCATGGCAAGGCACCCCAGGATGACATTTTGGTCACCGGACAGGTCCTGGACCAAGGCTGCGTTCACGCCGAGCATGATCGGTGTGCTGGATGCATACACTGCGCCCGACGTCGGCTTGGATTGGCCGCTGATGATCTTCATGAGCGTGCTTTTCCCGGACCCGTTCCTACCAATAATGCCCACTGACTCGCCACGCTCCACCACTAGGGAGAGCTCATTCAGGGCCTGCACGGTCACCATGTGGGGTTTGTTGACGGCACGGCGCAGGAGCCGTGGCTTGCTCGGCCCCGCGTCCTCGTCAGAAGCGGCGCTCGAGGCTACCCGATAGCGCATCCGCACGCTGTCCACCACCACGCATGGATGTCCCTCGATGAAAATTTCCTTCTCACCCGCGTCCATAGGATTCCTCCCCCTTCCAGAAGTACACAAGTCCGACAGCCAGCGCCCCCAGGGCCCAGGCAGCGAGTATTGCCCACGACTGCCACTGGGGAACCCGTGAATAGAGGACGCAATCCCGGATGATGTCAATGACGTTGAACAAGGGATTGAGCTTGATGACGGCTAGCATCTCGGGGTGGGTCACAAAGCGTTCGTAGGTATAGAAGATCGCAGATCCGTACATCCACGCCCGCAGCGCGAAGGGAAGCAGGTGCGTGACGTCGTGAACGCGGGAGATAATCCGGGCAAGGATGAGGCCCATGCCAAGATTGAAGAGCGATTGCAGCAGGATGGCCGGTACCACCAGTACCCACAGCCACGTGATGTTCTCGGCTGGCGGCAGCACCACGACGATCAGGAGCATGGCCAGGATCAGGGGCACAGCGGACAACAGCTCGCGAACGTTCGCGCCGATGGGAAGTGCGGCGCGCGGGAAGTTGAACGCCTGAACAATGGATTTATTACTCCGGATGGAGCGCGCGCCGGACGTGATGGCCCCGGAACTGAACTGGAAAACGAAGATGCCCACCACGATGTAGCCCACGAAGTTCTCGACACCCTTGCTGGTTTTCAGCAACAGTCCGAAAATCAGGAAGTACGTCAGCCCGTTGAAGATGGGGTTCAGGAGCAGCCAGGCGCTGCCGAGCCGGTCGCGGCGGGTGCCGCTTTGAACGCGGGCACGGGCATCATAAAAAATGAACTGCCGGAAGTCCCACAGCTGAACCAGGTAGTCCAGGAAGCTGGGCCGCGAACCGACACGGGTCAGCCGCCGCATGTCCACGGAGAGGGGCTGTACAGCCACCGGCTCCGGGTCTATTGCACTATCTGCGGACACTAGTCGATCTCCTCATGTTCATGGTGCAGCCCGGCGTAACGCGCGGCCAAGGCCTTGGCGTTGGCAGCCCAGGTCCTCTCGGCCAGAACTGCGGCCCGGCCTGCGTGCCCCATCGACGCCCGTCGGCGCGCATCGAGAAGCAGCGCCGAGATCGTGTGTGCAAGCCGGTCCGGTGACGCGGCAGGGACCAAAAGCCCGTTACCGCCGTCGTCTATTATCTCCCGAAGTGCGGGCAAGTCGCTTCCAACCACAGGCCGCGCACTCGCCAGGGCCTCTATTGGCTTGAGCGGGGTCACCGCGCGGGTCACGTCCAGATCCTTGCGCGGCACCACGAACACGTCCAGGGCCTGATGATAAAGCGGCGTCTGGTCCCGGGGTACCCTGCCCGTGAAGATTGCCCTGTCAGCGAGTCCGAGTCCCTGGACCTGCTTCTGCAGAGCGGGGCCGGCCACACCGTCGCCAACAATCAGCAGGCGCAGCTGCGGAAAGTCCGGCGCCAGGAGTGCGAAGGAGCGGACGAGGTCGTCCAGGCCTTCATACGCGACAAGGCTGCTGACGGTGCCGATGTAGAGTCCGTCCTCCGGGAGGCCGAGTTCGCGGCGCGCGGCGGCGGCGTCACGCGGCTGCTGGAGGAAGGCTCCGCCGACGGCGTTGGGAGCGATGATGATCTTCTCGCCGGGGATGCCAGCGGCCACTATGTTGGCCTTCATCGCCTGCCCCAGCGTCACCACCAAGTCGGCGTCCTGCATGACTTCAGTTTCCCGAGCTTGGAAAAGCGCGTACTTCTCGCTGTCCAGCGCCTCAGGTCCCCGTGTGGCGGCCCAGGTGTCCGCCAACTGGCCGCGGACCTCGTACACCCACGGAATGCCCAGAGCCTGGGCCACGGCCCGGACCACCAGTCCGTTGACGAAGTGAGTGGTGGTGTGCAGGACGCTGGGCCTGAATTCCAAGGCCACCTGCAGTAATTCCTCGGCCTGTTGCTGGAGACGCGCGTCCATGGTCTGCGCCAGCCGCGCCGGGAGGAGGCGCCGGTAACGGACGCCATCCACCACGTCGCTGGCCTGCGCCAGGAATTTGCCCACCTGGACGGGGTACCCGAGCCGTGTGACGGCCAGGACGTCCCAGCCCGCTTCCCGCTGGGCCACCATGATGGAGTGGGACCGCTGGGCGTAGCCGCTGGCGGTGTGGGGCAGCGAATTTGTGAGCAAATGCAGGACCCGGCCGGGAACCGGCGTGAACCCCTGCCGCTGCAGCGAGGGTGCCGCGCCTGCGTAGACCGCGGCCTCCCCGGCGAGCCGTGCCTGCTGCCGCCGTCCTGCCGGGCCGGAGCCGTCCAGGGCGGTGACGGCTCCGCTGAGGTTCCCGTCATGCCACAGCCTGCGGGCCCGTACAGCTTTGAGGCCGGGAGCGTTCCCGGCCTTGGCCAAAAGTGTGTCTGAAATCGCCGTCAGGCCGGCGGCTAGGGCAATGTCGGCCAAACGCCGGATCTGCTCCCCCTTGACTTCCCCGCGGACGGCAAGGTCGAGGCGGCGCTTGACGTCGGCGTCGTCCCCGTTGCTCATCGATGCGAGCAACACTGGCACGGCCACCGAGTTCTTCGGGAAGACCGCGGTCACCACCCGGCCCAACGGGCGTACGACGGCGGGAAGCCGCCGCGACGCCTGCAGGTACAGAAGGAACGGGTCGTCAACGAGGTGTTGGCTGATAACGCCCACGGCAAGCCGCGCATTTTTAACGTGCTGGATCATTTGCCGGTGACGGTTTCCGCCAGGAGCTCTGAGATGAGGTCCATGTAGCGGTCGGCGAGCTGCCCATACTCCGCGTTGGTCTTGACCCACTGACGACTGTCCCCGTTACGCACCAGCCGGCTCCGATCAGCGGCGAGCTCGCGCCACAGATCCGCCATGGCCTCTGGAGAGCTGGGAACGATGTCCCCGGCCTCGGCGTCCAGGACAATCCGAGCCGCTTCGCCGCGCACCATGGCTGTTACGTGCCGCCCGATGGCCAAGACCTCATAGGTCTTTGACGGGACGGTGGTTTCGAAGGATTTCCAGTCGTCGCGAAGGGAGACGAGGCAGGTATCGGCTGACGCATAGCGTTCCAGCATGGCGTCCCCCGTCATGGGGGCATGAAAAGTGACTGGGGCCTTCAGCTCCCGCGCCAACTTCTCCAGCGCCGGCCGCTGCGTCCCGTGGCCCACCATGTGCAGGTGCATGGAATCACCCACGAGGGCACTTGCCCTGATGGCCACATCGAGCCTCTGGCTCTCGCCATGGTTTCCGAGGTAGAGGGCCTCGAACACGTCCCGTTCGGGTTCCGGCGGACCCACCACAGGGATGGAGTCCAAATGGACGCCGTTGCTGACGGTCGCCACGTTTCGGACACCGCGAGCCCGCAGCGTAGCGGCGAATCCCTCCGTCACAGTGACCACCAGGTTGGCGCGGTGCTGGACAAAATCCACCACGCGCTCAACCACGCTTTTCACGCTGCCTTGGACCAACCGCGCATCACGAGCCAGGTCCGGCCAGGCATCCCGCATTTCCACGATCAGCGGCACGCCGCGGGCCCTGGCCAGGATGTATCCTGCAGCGAGCGAAGGCAGCCCGGGCGCCGTAACAATGACGACGTCCGGTTTCCGGACCATGAATCCGCCCGGAATGGATAGTGCGGCCGAATAGCACTGGTCCAGCAGGCGTGCAGCCCGGGAGTTGCCGTGGCGAAGGTACGGCACACGGAGGATCTTCTCGGTAAATTGCCCTTTTTGGAGGCGGAACGGCTGCCCCGCCATTCGGCGAGGCAGGTCCCGCCGGCCGAACGGATAGTGCGCCACCGGCGTCACGACGTCGACGTGCCAGCCTGATCGGGAAAACTCCTTGATCATGGCGCTCCAGCGGCGCTGGGGCGGGCTCTGCTCCGGCCAGTAGGAATGCGTCAGCAAAGTGATGCGCAAGCCCTCGGCCTGCGTCTTCTGGGGAGTTCGTTCAACGAATTCAGGGCACATATCTAGAAAGTTACTTTCCCGCCTTGGCGGAACCGACTGGGCTCCTGCCGGCAAGGAATCGGAAGTACAGCAAGCCGGCACCGAGCAGGATCAGGACCGTGACGAGTTGAACGCCCAACGGGCTGCCGGTAGCTACTGCCACGGCGGCCTGGACTTCGGACTTCACCATGACGGGCGGCTCGGTGGGCGTTGCGATGACCGCGGGCGCCGTCGAGGGAGCCGTCTTTGGGGTGGCGGAGGGCGTCGCCGAAGGGGTCGGCGTTGCCGACGGGGCTTCTCGCACTGGCGCCGGAGCCACAGGTGCGACGACGGGCGGCGTTTCGATCGCGGGCGCGGGCGTCACGACGGACGGAGCCGGCCGCACTACGGGCGGGACGGCCGGCGCGGGGATGGGCACTACGCCGCCGGTGCCGGGGTTAGTCACACCGCCGCCGGTTCCGGGGTTAGTCACACCACCGCCGGTTCCGGGGTTAGTTACACCACCACCGGTTCCGGGGTTAGTCACACCACCACCGGTGCCAGGATCAGTCACACCACCGCCGGCTCCCGGATCAGTCACCCCGCCACCGGCTCCAGGATCAGTCACACCGCCACCGGCTCCGGGATCAGTCGTGCCGCCGGTGCCCGGATCGGTGGGCCCGCTGGGAGCGGGAGCGGGCGAAATTGCACTTTCCATGGGGCCAGGAATCACCAAGTCATCCGCGTTGGCGGCTGTCGCCGTGCCCATCGCCGCGACAGCCAGGAGCATTGCTCCCAGCCCGACACGTGCGGACTTCAGTTTTTGGCTGCGCGACGTCATCGACAGGCCCTCCCCCAGGTACGAGAATTCATCAAGTGTGTGCGGTCGTGGCCATCACAAACGTCATTGTCGGCAAAACCCCAGCGGTGCACGGTCCCCCCAGTCTACTTGACCGAACGCCGGGACTGTTCACCTCAGTGCCACCGGGCCATGATATAGGGCAGGCAGAGCCGGGACCATACCGCCACGCGGGCCGGGATAAGCTGGATGAATGCTCCACTTCAGACGGTTCGTTTCGGCGCGCCCTTCCCTCGCCGTTGCGGCCATCGCAGCCGGCCTTGCCCTGACGTCCTGCTCCCCGGTGGTCGACGTCACGCCGGCCAAGGACGCCGCGAACGCGGCCTGCGCGCCCATGATGCTGGCGCTTCCAGACGCAATCGGCGACGCCAAGCTGCGCAAGACAAATGCCCAGGCCACGGCGGCGTGGGGCGATCCATCCGCGGTGATCCTTCGCTGTGGAGTCAACGTCCCAGGACCCACCACGGATCGTTGCGTCAGCGTCAACGATGTCGACTGGGTCATCAAGGAGGGCAACCCCGTGTGGACGCTGACCACGTTCGGCCGCGAACCGGCGACGGAGATCCTGATGGATCCGAACAAGATCAGTTCGGCCACCGTGCTGGCAGACCTCTCCGCCGCGGCACAGAAGATCAAGGCTACCCGGAAGTGCGTGGGCCAGGCGGACCTGCAGAACCTGCCGACCAGCAAGTAGGCCGGGCCCGGGGGTGGGCCCACGCCGGCTGGGTTCCCTGGCCGAAGCGGAGCGAGGTTAGGGCGCCGGTGGGGCCTAGCGCAGGCCGGTCTTGCGATGCAGTGCGAGGTGGATCAGCTCGTCAATCAGCGCGGCGTAGCCCAGGCCTGAGGCCTTCCACATCTGCGGGTACATGCTCTTGGGCGTAAAGCCGGGCATCGTGTTGATCTCATTGATAATCAGATCGCCATCTGGCGTGTAGAAGAAGTCCACCCGGCTCAGTCCCTCACCGCCGACGGCGTCGAAGGCGACGGCGGCCAGTTCCCGGACCCGGGTGATCGCTTCCTCGGGCAGGTCGGCCGGGCAGCTGAGCGCCGCGGCGTCGTCCACATATTTGGCGTTGAAGTCATAGAACTCGTGCCCGCCGCCTGCCACGGAAATCTCGCCCGGCATGGACGTCCGGGGACCATCGGTCCCCCTGCCCTCCAAAACGGCGCATTCAATTTCGCGTCCCGTGATGCCGGCCTCGATGACCAGCTTGGGATCGTGCTCCCGCGCTGTCTCGATTGCGGCGTCCAGGCCTTCGAGGGAATCCACCTTGGAGATGCCCATGGAGGACCCCGCCCGGGCCGGCTTGACGAACACGGGGAAGCCGAGTTGGTCCACGCGCTTGCGGACGGTCTCCGGGTCATTGCGCCACTGCCGGTCGGTCACGGCGATGTACGGTCCCACGTGGAGCCCGACCGATTCAAAGACCACCTTCATGAAGTGCTTATCCATGCCGACCGCGGACGCGAGCACGCCAGCGCCCACATAGCGGGTGTCGGACAGTTCCAGGAGGCCCTGGATGGTTCCGTCTTCGCCGAAGGGCCCGTGCAGCAGCGGGAAGACGACGTCGACTGCGCCGAGCTCTTCTGGGACCGTGTTCGGGGCGGCCACGATCAGCTGGTGCGCGCCGCCGATCTCCGCCAGTGCCACGGTCTGTGCCGACGGCACCACCTCGGGCAGCGAGGAGGCGGAGAGCGACCACGCGTTGGTATCGCCGGACACCAAAACCCATTGGCCGGTCTTGGCGATCCCGATCGGGATGACGTCGTACTTGTCGGTGTCGATGGCGCCCAAAACGCCGGCGGCCGTCACGCAGCTCACGGCGTGCTCGCTGGAGCGGCCGCCGAACAGCACCGCCACCCGGGGCTTGGGCTGGGCCGTACGGCCTTCTGTGGTCATGATTTCCTCTGACACTCTCAGTGATCGCCTTCGGGTTTCAGGTCCCGGGACAGCAGCAGCGGACCCAGTTCGTCGACGGACAGTTTTCCGGCCAGGACTGCGACGACGGCTGCCGTGATGGGCATGTCGACGCCGAGTTTCCCGGCAAGTTCGTGGACCGCTTGGCTGGACTTGATGCCTTCAGCCGTCTGCTTCATTTCGGCCGTGACTTCTTCGAGGGTCAGACCCTTGCCGAGCAGCCTGCCGGCTGTGTGGTTACGTGACAGCGGGGAGGAACAGGTGGCCACGAGGTCACCCAGACCGGCCAGCCCGGCCATGGTCCGGGCCTCGCCGCCCAGGGCGAGGGTCAGCCGGGAGGTCTCCGCCAGGCCGCGTGTGATGACGGAGGCCTTGGTGTTGTCCCCCATCTTCTTGCCCTCGCAGATTCCCACCGCCAGGGCGATGACGTTCTTGACGATCCCGCCGATTTCGACGCCGATCACGTCCGTGGTGGTGTACGGGCGGAAATAGGGCGCCGTGCAGCTGCGGGCGATCCATCCGGCCGTGACCGGATCCGTGCAGGCCACGACGGACGCGGTCGGTTCTTCCCTGGCGATCTCCATGGCCAGGTTGGGCCCGGATACCACGGCGACGCGGTCCGCCGGCAGGTCCAGCTCCGTGCAGATGACCTCGCTCATGCGGGCGTCGGTGTGGAGTTCAAGGCCCTTCATGAGGGAGACCACAATGGCGCCGGGCGCCAGATGCTCCTTCCAGGCCTGCAGTTGTGGCCGCAGTGTCTGTGCCGGGACCGCCAGGATGACCAGTTCCGCGCCCGCCAGGACCTCGGAGACGTCCTTGGACGCGGTGATGCTGGAAGGCAGCGTGATGCCCTTCAGATACTGCTCGTTGCGGTGCTGGTTGTTGATCTGGTCCACAATTTCCGGACGCCGGCCCCAAAGGCGAATGCTTCGTTCGACCCCGGAGGCCGCGGCTGCGTCTGCGACCACCTTGGCGAAAGTGGTACCCCAGGAACCTGCCCCCAAGACGGCCACCGTGCTGGCCGAAGTTTCTCGTTCAGAGTTAACCGTCATCCGGCGCTGTCCCCAGTGTTCTCGTTTGATGCGCCCCCCTCTTGGATGGCACTGCCTTCGGTGCCCCGCTCGATGAAGCGACCCTGCCTGGACTGCTTATGGGCCGCCGGGTCCCACCGCTCCGCGGGCGGCTGTTCGCCGCGCAGTCCCGCCAGAAGGCCGGTAATGGCATCCATGATGACATTCGTGGCGGCGGCGAGCGTCGCTTTGTCCAGCGGGCGGCCTGCAAAGGCGCTCAGGTCCACGGGATCTCCCACCACCAGGCGGGACGTCTTGCGGGGGAAGATGTAGAAACGCTTCGCATACCGGGGGAAGACCTCTTGGGCACCCCAATGGGCTATGGGCACCACGGGAATACCGCTTTCCAGCGCCATGCGCGCGGCGCCAGTGTGCCCCCTCATCGGCCACAGTGCCGGGTCTCTGGTCAGGGTTCCCTCGGGGTAGATGATGATCGCCCCGCCCTCGTTCACGATCTCCTTGGCGAGCTGCAGCGAACGGTTCGCCCCCGCCGTCGAGCGTTCCACCGGGATCTGCTTGGTGGACCGCAAAACAGCACCCAGCACGGGCACCTTGAAGAGACCGGCTTTCGCGAGGAAGTGCGGCATCCGTTTCTGGTTATAGAGCATGTGCCCCACCACCAGCGGGTCAATCTCGGTGCAGTGGTTGGGTGCGGCGATGAAACCCCCGGCAGGAAGCTTCTCTAGGCCTTCCCACTTCTTGTTCATCAGCAGGTTCATCACGGGCCGGACGATCCCGGCGACCACCACAAACGTGGCGTGGCTCTTGGCCGATTCCTTCACCTGGTCCCCGCTACTTGGCTGACGTGATGTCGAAATCGGCGCCGAGGCCCGCGAGCTTCTCGGTGAAGCGCTCGTAACCGCGGTTGATGATGTCGATTCCCGTGACGCGGGAGGTACCGTCGGCCGCCAGCGCGGCGATGAGATGGCTGAATCCGCCGCGCAGGTCCGGGACGTCGATGTCGGTGCCTGTGAGCTGCGTAGGTCCGGAGATTACGGCGGAGTGCAGGAAGTTGCGCTGGCCGAAGCGGCACGGCACGCTGCCGAGGCACTCGCGGTGGACCTGGATGTTGGCGCCCATGCGGATCAGTGCTTCGGTGAAGCCGAACCGGTTCTCGTACACGGTTTCGTGGACGATCGAAACGCCCTCGGCCTGGGTCAGGGCGACGATGAGGGGCTGCTGCCAGTCCGTCATGAAGCCGGGGTGCACGTCCGTTTCGAGGACCAGCGGGTTGAGCTTGCCTCCACGGTGGTAGAAGCGGATCCCGTCGTCGCCGATGTCCATGCCGCCGCCCACCTTGCGGTAGGTGTTCAGGAAGGTCATCATGTCCCGCTGCGTGGCGCCTTCGACAAAGATATCGCCCCGGGTGACCAAGGCCGCGGACGCCCAGGAGGCGGATTCGTTGCGGTCCGAGAGTGCCCGGTGGTTGTACCCGCCGAGGTCGCGGACGCCTTCGATCCGGATGGTGCGGTCAGTCTGGACGCTGATGATCGCGCCCATCTTTTGCAGGACCGCGATGAGGTCCACGATTTCCGGCTCGGTGGCCGCGCCGGAGAGCTCGGTGATGCCCTCGGCGCGGGTGGCGCTCAGCAGGACCTGCTCGGTGGCGCCGACGGACGGGTAGGGCAGCACAATCTTGGCGCCCTTGAGCCCGTTGGGCGCGGAGATGTGGATGCCGCCGGGGCGCTTTTCCACCACTGCACCGAACTGGCGCAGGACATTGAGGTGGTAATCGATCGGACGGTCGCCGATCTTGCAGCCGCCCAGATCGGGGATGAAGGCCTCGCCGATCGCGTGGATCAGAGGCCCGCACAGCAGGATCGGGATGCGAGAATCGCCGGCGTGGGCATCGATGGCCGTGCTGGAGGCGGTCTTGGCGTCCTTCGGGTCCAGCGTCAGGTCGCCGGTCACAGGGTCCTTATCAACCCTGACGCCGTGGAGCTGAAGCAGGCTCGTGACAACCTCGACGTCCTTAATTTCAGGCACGTTGCGCAACACCGATGGCTCGTTGCCCAGGAGGGCAGCAACCATGGCCTTGGGGACAAGATTCTTGGCCCCGCGAACGGTGACGCGGCCAGTTAGCGGGACGCCTCCGCGGATTGTCAGAACACTACTCATATACCGGTTTCCTCACGACTACTCGCCCCCAAATCCTTACAAAGGCTCCAGCTAAGCATAGGAGCATCCGTTACCGATCTGAAATACGGAGCGGTTCGATAAGCCTCACATTGGCCCTGCCTGCGCCGACGGCGCCGCATGCGCGGCGCCGTCGGTCATACTACGGTCCAGGCGTCGCTCATGTGGTCCAAGCCGCCGGTCATGTGGTCCAAGCCGCCGGTCAAGTGGTCCAAGCCGCCGGTCCGGCGCGCGCCCTCGGGGGACCAGACGCGGGGTGAACGACCCACAACGGTCCGGCTGGACCGCGGTGTCAGCGGGGGTCGCCGCCAAGCAGACGGGCACGCTGCCGTGCATCCCCTGCCGCTGCACTGGCCGCCGCAGCCAGACCGAACGCACCGTCCAGCACCGCCCGGTCCGCAGAAACGGAGGACCCAAAGGCGGCGAACTCGGCCGTGTGATGGGCTGCGCCGCCCACATCGTAGCCGAGCAGCGGGTGGATGCTCGGCACCAGTTGAGAGACATTGCCCATGTCCGTGGAAGCCACTGGTGTGGCGTTGAAGATGACGTCCCTCCCCCGGACGGCCATCGCCTCGCGGTATGCCTCGGAGAGGAAACTGTCCTGCCTCAGCTCGGCATACGCGTTACCGTTAGGCGTGACCTGAAGTGTGGCGCCACTGGCAAGAGCGCCGGCTTCAAGACAGCGCCGCACTTTTTCCTCGATCACCCGGAGTGTGGCAATGTTCTGCGAGCGCATCTCCACGCTGGCCCGGGCCCGATCAGGGACGACGTTCACGGCGCTCCCGCCCTCCGTGACGATCAGCGACACGATGGAGCCCGACGGAAGCTGCTGCCGGCCCAGGGCAATCGCCGTTTGGGCGACCACGAGTGCGTCCAGCGCGTTGATGCCTTCGGCCGGCGCCGCTGCAGCGTGTGCCGGACGCCCCTCGTACAGCACATCCCACATGGACATCGCCAACGATGAACCGCCGATGACGTCCTCGGCGCCTGCATGGGCCATCATCGCCAGAGCCACGTCGTCGAAGAAGCCCTCCTCGATGAGATCCACTTTGCCTCCGGTCGTCTCCTCGGCGGGAGTGCCGAGCACCTTGACGGTGATGCCGAGGTCGTCCGCCACGGCGGCCAGCGCCAGCGCCGCCCCCACGGCACTGGCGGCGTTCACATTGTGTCCGCAGGCATGTCCAATGGCCGGCAGTGCGTCGTATTCGACGCAGATAGCCACCACGAGCTCACCGTTTCCGTACCGGGCACTGAAAGCGGTCGGAAATACAGGCTGGGAGCTGTCAAAGCTGAAGCCGGCGGCGCGCAACAGCACGGCGACCCGTTTGGCGGCCCGGACCTCTTCGCCCCCGAGTTCCGGATCGGCGTGGATCTCATGGCTCAGACGAAGAATCTCGGGCTGCCAGCGTTCCAATGCCGCGGAGATTCGGCCGTGGATCCCAAACCCGGAAGCAGGAGCACGGCCTGCCGGCGTCAGCGCAGCAGGGTTCATGGCAGGACCTCCGCTGACTGACGCTTCGGGTAGCGTGCGGAGGCTGCCGCCGCGATCAATGCTGCTATTGCGAGCGCTCCCCAGATGGACACGAGGCCACCCTCAGTGATGCGCCCGGACTCCGCCAACGACGAAGAGAGGAGCTTGACGACGGCGGCGCCCACCGCAATGCCGACCGACAGGGCCAACTCGTTGAGTCCGGCCGCCGTCGAGGTCTCCTCCAGTGCCACACCCTCGACAGACAGCGAACGGGTCCCGGCCTGGTACATGCCGAGGCTCAGGTTGAACATGGCGAACCCGAGGCAGTACCCGGCCAGGGAGGCGTGCGCAGCGATCATCGCCACGAAACCACCCGCCAGCAGCAGGCCCGCGAAGACAAGCGTGGCGCGCTCGCCGAACACCTTGAGCGCCCGCGCGGTCAACATCGAAGACACGAATGAGAGCACAGATGCAGCGGCAAGGACAATTGCGATCATAAGTGGGGTGAGAGCAAATCCATAACCGGTCTCGTCGGGGTTGGCGTGCAGGAAGATACCGTTGGTCCCGAAGTAGCTGATGGACGCGAAGCCGAAGAAGAAGGTGGCCAGCGAGACTGTGCGGATACGCGGGTTTGCAAGCATGCGCAGATCCACAAACTTCTTGCCGCGCTCGGGGCCCCGGGCGTCTATCAGAGCCCAGAAGGCCAGCAGCGCCAGTCCAACCAGACCGGATCCGAGCGTCCGCGCATCGAGCCAGCCCCAGTCCGGCCCCATCGAAAGGGCGACGACGAAGCCGATCAGGCCGACGGAACAGGCCAGCAGGGGCACCAGAGCAATTCCCTCCCGGCTGGGAGTTCCGGCGTCGGGCAACAGGAAAGAACACACCAGTGCCACGACGGCGAACGGAACTGCCACCCAGAAGCCGAGCGCGGGGTCGCTGACGCCCACAATCCCCGCCAGCAGCCCGCCTGCACCGACCATGATCATGAGCATGCCTATCATCACGCTGACTCCGGTGCGGGTGTGAGCGGGGCTGCTGACCCGCAGGATTCCCATCATGAGCGGGATGAATCCCACGACGCACGTGAGCAGCACGACGCCCACGGTCACGGTCCCCAGAGACGGCCAAAGTGCCATCATGAGCACTCCCGCAGCGACGACCGCTGTTGACCAGCGGAGCAGCAGCCTGTAGCCGTAGCTGTCTCCGAGCCGGGAGATGATGGGCGTGAGCACGGCGAAACTGACGTTGGAGATCAGGAAGATGCCGTTGATCGTCGGATCATCTATCGACAGGACGGGCCCGAGGGCGGGCAAGATGGGGTTCAAGTACCCCTGGGTGACGCCGCTGAGTGATTCGATCAAAGCCATCGCCACGACCATGCCGGTAATCGTTCGACGGGTGATGGCCGCCGTCACCGGTGGGGCTGTCTTACTTGTCATGTTGCTTCCTTGGGATTCGGGACACCTGACTTGGAGTGATGCGAGTCACAACGTTAGCTTCGGCCCCATCCATAGCCCCCACATTGCTCTAAATCCCCAATGCATCAAGAAATTTGAAAGAATCAGCCATGATCTCCGAATTGGATCTCGAAATCGTAAACGCTCTCCAGATCAACCCAAGGGCCGACTGGGCCCGCGTGGGGGACGTCCTCGGCCTGTCCGGACCCACCGTCGCCCGACGCTGGAACGCGCTCGCGGAACACGGACTAGCGTGGATCACCCCGTCTCCAGGGCCTCGGTACCTCAGTGCGGGCTGGTCAGCTTTCATCTATCTGTCCTCAGTGCCGGGCGAGCACGAGGCCCTCATCCACCGGCTCTGCGCAGAACCCGCCTTCGGGACGGTATCCCTGGTATCGGGAGCCCACGACCTGTTCGTGGACTGCTTCGCATCCAGCCATGAGGAACTCATGGCGATCGTCACGGGCGCTTTCGCGGACCTACCTGGGGTGACGCGCAGAGAGGTTGTCTTCGTCACACAGCTCTATAGGCAAGCCTCGGAGTGGCGCAGCGGGACCCTGGAACCAGCGCGGGCGCGGCTCATGGCGAAGGAGTCCACTCCCCCACCGCCGGCCTACGCCCCTGACCGGATGGACGCCTCCCTGCTGGAGGAGCTCGCTCGCGATGGGCGGGCCAGTTGGGCAGAGCTGGGCGCTGCCTCCGGCGTATCGCCCCAGACGGCCCGACGTCGGGTGGAACGGTTCCTGGCGTCCGGCTACATGACGATGAGGTGCGATACTTCCGTCGCCGGCCAGCAGGGCCTGCGGGAGGTGAGCCTGAGTCTCAACGTACCTGCTACCCATGTGGACTCCATCGGCCGATACTTCGCCGGACTGCCAAGTTGCCGCTTGAGTGCGCAGGTTCTAGGTGCCCAGAACCTTTTGGTGACGCTGTGGGTCCGCAACTATCTGGAGGTCCAAGGGCACGAGCGTGAGCTGGCAGCCCGGGCGCCGGGAAGCACTGTGATCACCCGGCAGGCGGTGGTGCGCACCTACAAACGGCTCGGACATCTGTTGGATGAGTCAGGGCGCAGTCGGAGCGTAGTCCCGCTGCCCCTGTGGCGGACGGACTAGGTGCACGCCTTGCATCGCCACGATGATCTGACACCCCCCGACCCCGGCGAAGCAGGGCGCCGCCGACCCAGGCGGCGAAGTCGGAGCTCAACCCTGCACGGTCCGAGCACAGGCAAGAAGGGCGGATTCACCACGAAATCCCTAGCCTCCGTGCCCACGTCCAAGGCCGTCCGCTAGCAACAGGGATTTCTCAACGCAATTGGCAGGCGGGCGGAACTATGCGGCAATTATTGTCAGAGGTCCCTGGAAAACTGGATTCATGGACGGCAATCAAGGGCCCGAAGTGGTTCCGGCAGGAGACGGCGACGGCGACCTCAGTCGTGCCGGGCGCGGTACGGCCACCGGCCAGGGCACCATGCAGACGTCCGTCGCGGGCCTGCTGGCCGCAGACCACCGCCGCAGGTCAGTCATTGCCGCCGCCGCCCGGCTGGCCACCCTCCCACCGGCCGCGGCCAGTGCCGCGATCATCGACCGGATCCGGGAACTGGAAAACGAGAAGTGCGCCGCGTCCGCGGAGCAGGCGCGGCTGGCTGTGGCTTTTGATCTGCTCCAGCGCCGCGCGCAGGCCGCCGCCGGGATCCCCGCCGAGCAGCTCGGTGCCGGGATCGGAGCGCAGATCGCCCTCGCCCGGCACGAATCCCCCGCCAAAGGCGGCCGGCTCCTGGGCCTGGCCAAGGCCCTCGTGGCCGAGATGCCGCACACCCTCGCCGCGCTCGAATCCGGGCAGCTGAACGAATGGCGCGCCACCCTGCTCGTGCGCGAAACCGCGTGCCTGACCGCCGCGGACCGGTCCGCCGTCGACGAACACCTCGCACCCGACACCGG
>NZ_JBFTOC010000013.1:0-139072 GCF_056397785.1 Arthrobacter sp. 05L421 | reverse complement strand
TTGAGGTTCCAGATCTCGTCGTCGGTCAGGTCCTGGACCATTTCCTTGGTCTGCGGGGTCTTGCCGAAGAAGTGCTCGCGGACGAACGCGCCGGACTCGGCCTTGTAGGTCTGGTAGTCGCCGTCGACGGTCTCGTTCATGATTTTGACCAGCGAGCCGTCCTCGTCCTTGGCCAGCAGGTCATCCCACTCCCGGCCCCAGACCACCTTGATGACGTTCCAGCCCGCGCCGCGGAAGAAGGCCTCCAGTTCCTGCATGATCTTGCCGTTGCCGCGGACGGGTCCGTCGAGGCGCTGGAGGTTGCAGTTGACCACGAAGTTCAGGTTGTCGAGCTTGTCGTTCGCGGCGAGCTGGAGCAGGCCGCGGGACTCGGGCTCGTCCATTTCGCCGTCGCCCAGGAACGCCCAGACCTGCTGGTCCGAGGTGTCCTTGATGCCGCGGTTGTGCAGGTACCGGTTGGACTGCGCCTGGTAGATCGCGTTCATCGGGCCGATGCCCATCGAGACCGTSGGGAATTCCCAGAACTCCGGCATCAGCCGCGGGTGCGGGTAGGAGGACAGGGCATGGCCCTCCTTGGACTTCTCCTGCCGGAAACCGTCCAGGTCCTCCTCGGAGAGCCGGCCCTCCATGAAGGCGCGGGCGTACATGCCGGGGGAGGCGTGGCCCTGGAAGAAGACCTGGTCCCCGCCGCCGGGGTGGTCCTTGCCGCGGAAGAAGTGGTTGAACCCGACCTCGTACAGCGTCGCGGCACCGGCGTAGGTGGAGATGTGCCCGCCGACGCCGATATCGGCCCGCTGCGCCCGGTGCACCATGACGGCGGCATTCCAGCGCAGCCAGGCACGGTACTTGCGCTCGATCTCCTCGTCCCCGGGGAACTCCGCTTCCTGGTCCACCGGGATGGTGTTGACGTAGTCCGTGGTGGTGACCATCGGAACACCCACGCTCTGCGCCCCGGCCCGCTGAAGCAGGCTGCGCATGATGTACTGGGCACGTTCGGTGCCCTGTTCCTGAATCAGGGTATCCAGGGACTCCAGCCATTCGGCGGTCTCTTCCGGATCACGATCAGGCAGCTGGTTTGTCAACCCGCTGAGGATATGGGAGGTATCTTCTCCTGCAGCCACGTCCAACCTCTTTTCATCGTTGAATAGTTGGCTCAAGTTTTCATTCTGTGAGAAAACTTTTTTGCATTTCGAGATTATCTAGGCGGCGATCCGCGCGTCAAGACGGCCCTGCAGTCACAATCGGGCGACACAACCAACGCGGGGTCAGATACGGCCCATTAAGGCGCCCGGGATGGGCCGTATCTGACCCCGCGTTGCTTTTTGGGGTTGGAGCTAACGGTTGCGGCTTTAGCTGCCCCGGTAGGTGGAGTAGGCGAAGGGGCTGAGCAGCAGCGGGACGTGGTAGTGGGCCTGCGCTTCGGACACAGCGAATGTCAGGGTGACCTCGGGGAAGAAGGTCTCGGTCCCGGCGGCGGCGTAATAGGCTCCGGTGTCGAAGCCCAGCCGGTACGTGCCGGAGTCCAGACGGTCGGGACCAAGTGATTTGGCGCGCCCGTCGTCATCCGTGGCCCCGGCCGCGATCCTGACCCAGCGGCCGGCGTCGAGCACGTCCAAGGTGACGGCGACGCCCGCGGCGGGCTTGCCGGAGCCGGTGTCCAGGACGTGCGTAGTGATGTGGGAGGTGCTCATGCGCCGATCAGTCCTTCGAGTCGGAGTACCGCGATTTCGCGCAGCTGCTGGCCGATGACCACTTGTTCCTCGTAGGGAGTGTGGGCGAGCCGGGTGTTGAGGGCGGCCAGGATCTCCTCCCGGCTGCGGCCGGCCGCGCGGATCAGGAAGACCTGGCCGAATTTCTCTTCATAGTTCCGGTTTCCCTCGGCGATGGCTGACGCGACGGCCGGATCCGGGGCGCCGAGAGTCGCCTGCTCCGCCTGGGAGAGGCGGGCCTCCGCGCTGTTTCCTGCTGCCCGTTCGCCGATGCGGGGATGGTGGGCCAGGGCGGCCTCCACTTCCGCATCGGTGAAGGGTTCCGCAGCGCGGCCGGCGGCTTCGAGGAGGCTGCCGGTGCTGCCGAAGGGCCGGGAATCGACGATCTCCTGTATCCACCGCCCAATGTCCAGGCAGGGACGCAGGGCGGCCGCAGCCTCCGCGCGTCCGGCAGCGTTAAAGTCTTCCAACAGCATGTGCCAGATCCTTTGCGTCAATGCTGGCATCCACGGCGTAGGGCTATACAAAGAGAATATTCGTATCGTGGAACTGTTATTTCAGCATATGCAAAAGATTGAACAGTACCGGGTGGCGGGTGTCAACCGGCGGCCGGGAGCGGCTACGGCCCCGGCTAGCTCGCCAGGAACCGCAGCAGAACCTCGTTGACCTCCGCCGCGTGGGTCCAGATCATGCAGTGCGGGGCACCGTCGATCTCCACGTACTCGGCACTGGGCAGCGCCTTGGCGAACTGGCGGCCCGCGACGTCGATCGGCAGGATGTTGTCTGCCGTGCCGTGCACGATCAAGGACGGGACATCGATCTTGGGGATGTCGGCACGGAAGTCCGTGAGCCAGGTAGGCTGGGCTGCCACCGACGCCGTGGGCCCGCCGCTGGTGGCGAGGTTCCAGCCGGCGTTCATCACCTCCTGACTGAGCCGGGGCGTGCCGAGGTACGTCTCGCTGTTGTAGAAGTTCTTGAAGAATTCCGTGAAGAAGGCGTACCGGTCCGCGGTCACGGCCTCCAGCAGCCCGTCGAAGACCGACTGCGGGACGCCGGCGGGGTTGTCCTCGGTCTGCAGGAGGTAGGGCTCAAGGGAGGCCAGGAACACGGCCTTGGACACCCGGGCAGAGCCGTAGGTGCCGAGGTACCGGCCCACCTCGCCGGTGCCCATCGAGAAGCCCACCAGCACGACGTCGGTCAGGTCCAGGTCGCTCAGGAGCGTGTTCAGGTCCGCCGCGAACGTGTCGTAGTCGTAGCCGTCGGTGGGTTTGCTGGACTTGCCGAAGCCGCGGCGGTCGTAGGTGATGACGCGGTAGCCGGCGCCCAGCAGGGCCGTGGTCTGCTTCTCCCAGGACGAGCCGTCCAGCGGGTAGCCGTGGATCAGGACCACGGCCTGACCGGACCCGTGGTCCTCGTAGTAGAGCTCAACGTCTGTGCTGTTTTCGGTTCCAACCTTGATGTAAGCCATGCCAGCGGTCCTCCCGTGAGTGCGGTTCGGTTTGGTGGTGTGGTTCGGTGTGGTTCGGTGTGGTTCGATCTTGGGCGGTCGATGTTGGGCGTTCAATGTGCAGTGCAGTCAGTATGTGGGCCCCACTCTAGCGGCCGGGACCACCCCCGCCGCTAGGGCCTGTTCACCATCCGGAATGCGCAACTCCTCCGCCAGGGCGGCCTACGGCCGCCGGTACGGGCGGGTGCCTGCCCATGTCAGCGGCCCCCGGTTTCCCTCGCCTCGCTCACGAAGCTGGACACGAAGCCGGACGCGTAGCCGGACGCGAGCGGCCTGTCCGCGGCACGTTCGTCGAGCACAGCCAGGGCCATCCTCGAGCGCGTCGGCAGGGGGGAGCAGGCCAGCCGCAGCCAGGCGCCGTCGGAATAAGCATGGAACCGGTCCGGGCTGACGTGGAGCTCTTCCGCGGCGGCCAGGATCCGGGTGTGGGCCGCCATGTACCGTTCCAGCGACGTGCGGGGGTGGCGGGCATGCAGTTCCAGATGTACGTCCATGTTGGCCAGATCCAGGGCGGCCTCGGCCTGGGCGGTGTCGTCGAAATCCAGCAGGCCCAGCGGCGCGGAGCCTCCGGCGGCCAGGATCTGCTTGTCATGGAGGTCGCCGTGCGCCCAGACCAGTGGATCCGGTGCCGTCCGGAGCAGGTTCCGCGCCACTTGGTCGGCCCGGGCACTCAGAGCGGCTCCGTGGGCTGCAGCTTCCGGGATGGCACTGTAGTGCCGCAGCCACCGCTTCACCCAACGCCGCAGATCTGCGACCTCGACCTCCGGGGAATGGACGGGCAGGGCGTCCAGGGCTGCGTGCCCGGCGGAGCTGCCCACGTGGGCGGTCCAGGCGAGCTGCCATTGCTCCCAGAGCCGGTCGAACCCTGCATCGCTGAGACCCGTGGGGTCGTCGGCCAAATCCCCGAGCGTCCGGCCGGGAACGGCGCTGAAGACGATGACGTCCGGAGAGTTCCGCAGCACCCTGGGCGCCGTGAAGGTCCCGGGGTCCAGGAGAAGTTCGGTTTGCGCGCAGCGTTCGGCGGGCACAATCGCACCGCCCGGCAGGAAGACCTTGATGTAGCCGGCCCCGGCCCGGATGACGGCCCGCATGTGCGGCCGGTAGGACACCAGTTCTCCGTGCCGGGCCTCCGCCCGCAGGGACGGCAGCGCCGGATCGTCCTCGGGCAACAGATCGAACGCTCCGGCACGCAACACGCCTCCCCGGACGCCGGCCTGGCCCGCCGCAACGACCTCCAGGACGTAGTCGCCCACCGTGCTGTCCGGCCACGCCCGATGGATCTGCCAGGTTTGCCCGGAAGAGTCGACGGCGGACCGCGGGACCGGCGAACGCCAGCTCATGCGATCACATCCAGGGCTCGGCGGATATGCCAGTACGCCGGGGCCGCCTGCAGCCATGGTCCCTTCAGCCATTGTTCCTGCAGCTGTGGTCCCTGCAGGGCGGTGCTCATTTCGGCACCTTGAACAGTTCACCCGGTTCTGCGGTCTGCTGCCGATGGACCCAGCCGGCGAAGCGGGAGTCCGGATCGGCCAGCAACGACTGTGGGGGCCCGTCTTCGAGGATTTCGCCGTCTTCGAGCCAGATCACCCGGTCGCACGATTGGGCCGAGTTGACGTCGTGGGTAATCGTGATGGAGGTCCGGCCCTCGGTGAGTGTGTCCAGGGCGTCGAGGACCGAATCCCGAGATGCCGGATCGAGCCCGGCCGTCGCCTCGTCCAGGATCACGATGGGCGCTTTGCGGAGCATGGCGCGGGCGACGGCCAGCCGTTGACGCTGGCCGCCGGAAAGATCATTGGCCGCCTCGCCGAGGACCGATTCGTAGCCCTCGGGCAGTGCACGGATGAAACCGTCGGCCTGGGCAAGGGCAGCCACGGCTTCAATCTCCTCATCGGTGGCATCGAGGCGGCCGAACCTGATGTTCTCCCGGACCGAGGTTCCGAACAGCACGGAGTCTTGGAGCAGGATCGAGACATGGGCGCGCACGGAAGCGATCGTCAGGGCCCGCAGGTCCTGCCCCCCGAGGCTGACACTCCCCTCCCAGGGGTCCACCATCCGAAGGATCATGCTTGCCAGCGTGGACTTCCCGGCCCCGGAGGGCCCCAGCAGGGCACAGTGTTGACCCGCTGGTATGGTCAGCGTGATCCCCCTGAGCACGGCGGTTTCTTCGAAGTGGCCGGCCCATACATGGTCGAACACGATGTCCGGGTGCGGGCTCTTGAGGGCGACGGCGTGCGGTGCCTCGGGAACGTCACTCTGGGCCTCGAGCAGGTCCGCCACCCGTTCCCCGGAGGCCGTGGCGCGGGCGATGCGGCTCGTGTACCTGGCCACATCCTTGAGCGGCCTCAGTCCGGTCTTCAGGTAGAACAGGAAAACGACCAAATCCCCGGGTGTCATCGCATGCTGCATCACCCTCCATCCGCCGGCAGCCAGGACCACCGCCGTCGCAAGTCCCGTCAGGACGTCGGTTTTCCGTTGCAGGCTGGCAGAGAGCCGCAGCGTGGCCACCCCTGAGCCAAGTGCTGCCTGGTTGCTCTTGCGGAAGCCCGAGCTGAGGGTGTCTTCGAGTCCATACGCCTGGACTTCACGCATTGCTCCCAGTGTCTGTGCTGCGGTGGTGGCCAGCGCGCTTTCGCCCTTGCGTGACGTGCGGGCCGCAGTAGTAATCGATCCGGAGCTCTTGCGGGACAACAAGACAAATATTCCGATGGACAGGAACGTCACCAGGGCGATGAAGGGATCGAGCCAGAGCATGATGATCATCATTGCGACCAGGGACACGAAATTGCCGAGGAGAGGGAGTCCCGCAGTGACGGCCGCGTCCTGCAGCCGGGACACGTCTCCGACGAGCCGCTGGACCGTGTCGCCGGTGGAGGCGCGGCTGTGGTGGCGCATCGACAGGCCCTGGAGGTGGCGGAAGGTGCGGGCGCGCAATTCGGAGGATATGCGGGTGCCCACGAGGGCAAACGCAATCGCGGACACGTAGCTTGCCACGGCCCGGACCAGGCTGATGACAATCACCGCGCCGGCGCAGAAGAGCAGCACCTCGGTGCTTGCTTCCACGCTAAGCGGGGACTTGCGCAGATTGGCGCCGAGGGAGTGCGAGACGGAGTCGAGGACGATCTTCACCGGCCACGGCTCCAGAAGCCGGAAGAGGATTTCCACGGCCATGGCAATGAATCCCCAGGTGATGAGGAGCCTGTGCCCACGCAGATGCGGGCGGATGCACCGCAACGTCCGCAACATCGGAGTGGGTTCCGCGGGTGCGTCGGCGCGGGTCTTGCGCCACAGTGTCCGCCGGCCACGGGGGTGCACATGCCTGGCAGCGGTGGTCATTGCCGTGCCAGTCTGCGGGCAGGCGGCAGGGCCCCGGTGATCCGGGACAGCACACCGCTCCAGCTGAATCTCTGCACGGCTTCGCTGCGGGCCTCGAGCCCGAGCCTTTCCCGCAGGTTCGGGTCTTCGCCGAGCCGGATGAGGGCATCGGCGAGGGCGGCCGGCTCCCCGGGCGGGACGAGGATTCCGGTGCGGCCGTCCTCGATGATGGACGGGATCTGGCCCACGGCGCTCGCAATCACGGGAAGCGCGGCTGCCATGTACTCAAAGACCTTTAGCGGCGAGAAGTAATCGTCCTGGCCGGGGGCGTCCGGGGGATAGGGGGCGGCGGCGGCGTCGAATTCTGCCAGGAGTCCGGGCACGGCAGTCGGCGGAACGGCGCCGGTGAACACCGTTGGCACGCCGAGGGACTCGGCGAGGCGTTCGAGATCCTCCCGCCCGGGGCCGTCACCCACCACCTGGACTTGCCAGCGCAGGCCCGGGTCGACGGTCCGCTGGTTGGCCAGGGCCACGCCGTGCAGCAGGGCGGGGACTCCGTGCCACGGCTTCAAGGTTCCGACAAACCCGACCGTGAGGTGGTCCGGATTCCGGCGGCCGGGGCGGCGGCCAGGGATCCGCTCGACGTTCACGCCGTTCTGTGCCAGCACAGTCCTGGCCGTCGGCACCCGCGCCCGCACCCAGCGCACCACGGGATCAGAGACGCAAGCGACGACGTCGGCCGTTGCGGCGTTGCGGCGGAACACCGTCTCAGCCTTCTTCACATCCAGTAGCTGACGGTACCGCTGCTGCTCCTCGATGAGCGGGGCATTGACCTCGAGTACCGACGGCACGTCCAGGATGCGGGCCACCACGGACAGCGCGGGGCTGAACAGCGAATAGCGCTCGTAGAACAGCCCGCAGCCGTTGCGCAGGACCTCGTCGGCCAGACCCAGCGCCGCGTCCTGGACCGCCCGTTCCCGGGCGGGGGCCGGGACGGATTCCGGCTTGACTTCGACGACGTCGAGATCGGCAAGATCGCTGGGCCGCTCGGTGCCGAGCCGGGTGCAGTAAACCGTGACGGCAGCGCCGGTCCCGCGCCACGCCCGGACGATTTCCTGGACATGCACCGAGGAACCCTTGGTGCCGAAAACAGGCACGCCGGGATCGGCGCACACGTATGCCACGCGTGTCATGCGACTCTCCTTTCCGAACGCGAGAGGGACCTCAGGAGCTCGGCCTGGCGGTGGACGTCGTAGTCCTCCTCGATCACGGCGCGGGCATTGCGGGATATGGCAAGCCGGTCTGTGACGGGGGAGACGAGCGTGCGGATGCCGCGGGCCAGGGCGTGCGGGTTACCCGGCCGGACCAGGATCCCGGTGGAGCCGTTCCGGACCACCTCGGGAATCCCGGTGACGGACGTGCTGACGCAGGGGACGCCGGTGGCCATGGCCTCAAGCAGGACCGTGGGCATGCCGTCCGCGTTGCCGTCGGCGCCGACCACGCAGGGCGCCACGAAGATATCGGCGGAGTTGAGCAGTTCGTGGACCTGGTCCTGGGTCTGGGGGCCAAGGAGGCGGACGTACCCGCCGAGCCGGAGCTGATCGATGCTGGCCTGCAGCTCCTCGGCCATGATCCCGGTCCCGGCGATCCGGAGGTCCATTTTGACCCCCTGGTCCAGCAGTTCCGCGGCCGCGGGCAACAGATGCTGGAAGCCCTTCTTCTCCACCAGGCGACCGATGGCGGCGACCCTCAGGGTAGGTCCGAGCGGGTGGGGCTCCCGGTAAGGGAAGCGCTCCAGCTCCAGGCCGTTGCGCACCAGGTGGAGCCGGGACGTCGAGCCCGGGAAGCGGCGGCGCAGGTAGCGGATGTTGTACTGGCTGATGGTCACGGCGTGGTGGGCCTGCTCGAGCTTGCGCCGCAGATCGTCGTCGCGGACCGATTCATGGAAGATATCCACCGCGTGGGCCGTAAACGAGAAGGGGATGCCGGCAATGAAGGACGCCAGCCGGGCGACCGTCGTGGCGCCCGAGGCGAAGTGGACGTGCATGTGCCGGATGTTCCGGCCCTGCAAGGCGGTGGCCAGGTTGATGGCCTGGACGGCTTCGTCCGCCGTGACGGCGGCGAGTTCGGCGAAATTCCGGCCAATGGCTGCCGTGAGCCCCGCCTCCTCGGCCAACTGGAGGGCCTCCCACAGCGCCACCGTCTTGATGGGGCGGTCAATGTACGTCACCGGTGCCTGGACCCGGGCGAGCTCGGGGTGGAACCGGGCGTCGTTGGTGGGCAGCAGCGAGAAGATCTCGATCCGGTCCCCCGCCGCCTCGCGGGCCAGGATTTCCGCAACGATGAACGTTTCGGAGAATCGCGGATACATCTTGAGGACGTAGGCGGTCCCCGGTTCAGACGGCGACACGGCTCGCACCGCCCTTCGAACGGGCTGCGGCAACGCTTTCGTCCGCCCGGAACTCATCTGCGTTGATCAGATCGGAATTGGCCAGATCAGCGTTGACCAGATCGGAAGTGGCCAGATCGGAACTGGCCAGATCGGAATTTTCCAGCGGCTGCAGCAGCTCGGCGGCCAGCTGCGGGACCCGGATCAACCCGTCCAGCACCGCTCGACGGCGGTCCACGGTGGTGCCGAGGCGGGCGGCCAGCCAGCCGGCCAGGCCCTCGGGGGTCAGCGAGCCAATGTCGTGCTGCTCCAGGTACCCGGCCGCGGCCAGGGACGCGGCCCGGATCCGCTGCTCGGCGCGCGACTGCGTGCGGGGCACGATCAGCGCGGGGACGGGGGTGCTCATGATCTCGCACACCGTGTTGTAGCCGCCCATGGCCACGACGGCGCCGGCGTGCCGGATGTGGAACACGATGTCATCCACTACGGGCACCACTTTGACGTTGGGGCGTGCCTGCTGCCGGAGGTCGTTGAGTTGCTCTGCGGGCATTTGGGGTCCGGCGACCACAAGGTGTCCCAGCCCGTCCGGGACCGGCGTGGCGACGGCGACGCGGGCCAGGGCATACCCGTCCGAGCCCCCGCCGACCGTCGTCATGCAGTACCGGCCGGGCATGCAGCTGGTGCCGGAAACCGAAGGGCGGCCATCGGCGAGGTAGCCCGTGTACCGGATGAGCTTTCGGAGAGCGAACGGTATTTCGCCGGAGGCCACGGGATCGTGGACTGCGGGATCGCCGTAGACCCAGATGGCATCGAAGAGGGCCTTGACCACGCGGGGCCCGCCCACCTTGGCCCATTCGCTGAGGGCCGCGGCGGGCGAGTCAAGAACCTCGCGGAGGCCCAGCACCACGCGCACGGGCCCGGCGGTGCGTGCGCGCCGCAAGGCTATTTCGAGTTCGCCGTGGACGCCCGTGGCGTGCCGGTCCACCACCACCAGATGGGGGGAGAACCCGGCCAGCGTTGCCTGCAGCAGCCGGGCCCGCAGCGGCACGAGTTCGTGCATGGGCAACGCCAGGTTCCGGGGCAGGTAGCCCCCGGACCCCTTCGCCACGCCGGGAAGCAACACCCAGTCCCATCCCTCGGGCAACCGGAACGCCGGGGCCAGGGCTGTGCCGGTGATGAGGATTCCGGTGACGGGGCGGCCGATCAAGCCGGGAAGCTGGTTGTTCAGCGCGTGGGCCAGTGCCAGATTCCGACGCACATGCCCCAGGCCCACTGAATCATGCGAGTACAGAACTATCCGCAGTGGCTCCACAGCAAATCCTCCCCCGCCCCCTGGTGCCCCGGGCCCGACTGCGATCGCAACTGTCCCCGGTGCCGGCGCTCTCCGATGATAGGTACCAGCCTGCCCCCCAAGAGTGAGGGTGGGATGAGGAGAAGATTAAGGATTTCTCAGCGAAGGCCTCGCATCGGCGCCCGCGCTGAGGTAGGCGCCCGGTTAGGTGCGGGGGTTAGTCAGACGCGGCCAGTTCAGACGCGGATGCTGGCGGACTGCAGGGGGATCCGGATCAGGAATGTGGCCCCGTGGCCGTATTCGGATTCCACTGTGGCCACGCCGCCGTGGGCCTGGGCGATTGCCGAGACGATGGCCAGGCCCAGCCCCGAGCCCTCCCCGCCGCGGCCCGTGTGCGCCCGGCCGAACCGTTCGAAGATTCGTTGCTGGTCCTCGGCGGCGATGCCGATCCCGTCATCGCGCACCCACAGCAGGAGGGTGTCCAGCGGGGGAAGCGTGGTGCCGTCGTCCGCCGTCGGGTGCTCAATCCGGGATCCGAGCGCGATTGTGGAGGACGGTCCGGTGTACTTGACGGCATTGGCAGCGAGCTGGACCAAGGCCTGGGTGAGTCGCTGCGGATCCGCCTCCACCGTGTAGTCGGCTCTCTCAGCGATCTGCCAGTGGCGGTCGGCCAGGACGTGCACTTTATCCATGACCTGGTCCAGGAACTCCGGGATCCGGACGGGTTCCCGCCGGATGAAGCCGGGGTCCCCGGAGTTGGCGAGGAGCAGGAGGTCGTCCACGAGGCGCTGCATCCGGTCCACCTCGTCCAGCAGCACATCACGCGTTGCGATGACATCGTCCGGATCATCCACGGTCAAGAGTTCGAGGTGCCCGCGGAGAATGGTCAGCGGGGTCCGCAGCTCATGGCCGGCGTCGTCCAGGAACTGCTGCTGCTGCTGGGCGCCCTCATCCAGCCTTTCCAGCATGGTGTTGAAGGTCTTGGCCAGCAGGGTGACGTCGTCCTCGCCCTTGCGCACCTCCACCCGCTGCGTGAGGTCCTCCGGGCCCACCGCCCTGGAAGTCTCGCGCATACGGCGGAGTGGATCGAGCAGCCGCCCGGCGACGATGCCGCCGATCAGCGCGGCCGCTGAGAGCATGCCGAGGGCCACCAGCGAATACGTCTGGACCGTGCTGGCATTGTGTGCGCGCTGGTCGCCCGCGTCCCGACCGACCAAGAGGAACGTCCCGGTGACGCCCCTCATGGGCAGCACCACAGTCCGGAGCGGGCGGCCATCCGAATTCAGCTCGCCGAAGGACGCGCCGGCCGGGTTCCTGAGCTCGGCGGCGTCGGCGAACAAAGTGTTCTTCAGGAGGGCGTTGTCCCCGTTGCCCTCAACGGTCCACGCCACGCGCCCGTCCACGATCCCGGCCATGACCTCGTTGTTGCGCGGCTCGATATCTTCCGCGGCCTCGTGAAGGGCACTGATGTACGTCCTGTTGGCGTAGTCCCCGGACGTTTTCTTCTTAGTCTGGACGAGCTTCACCACGGCGTTGGCCCTGTCCTGAAGCGCCTGGTCGAGCCTGGCATCGGACTCCTGGAACTGGACCACGAACGTGACCAACCCCGCGGTGACGAGCCCGGCGAGCATCATGCCCAGCATGGCCGCCACCACCCGGAAACGCACCGAGTGGAACTTCGCGCCCCAGCCGGACGGGTCCTGGACTTCCGACTCAGGAGAGGCAGCCGCCAGCCCGGCCTGGGCGTCCCCGCTGGGACGTTCATCCAAGGTGGCCACTCTGTTCCCTTCCTGTGACGATCGGCTGGCCTTGCAGCGTTTCTCCGTGTCGCTCAGAGTTTGCCTAGCTGAGGCGGTACCCGGCGCCCCGGGTGGTGAGGATGCGGTCGGCCCCGAGTTTCATCCGCAACTGGCGCACGTACACGTCCACCACGTTGGAGGTGCCGTCGAAGTCGTATCCCCAGACATGGCTGAGCAGCTGCTGGCGGCTCAGGACCTGGCCGGGGTGGAGGAGGAACATTTCCACCAAGGCGAATTCGCGGGCGGAGAGTTCTACCATCCGGCCGTCCACGCTGACCGTGCGGGTGAGCAGGTTCAGTTCCAGGGGCCCGTAGCGCATGACGCTTCCCGCCAGCACATCGCCGGTGTCCCCCTTGCGGATGCGGGCCTTGATCCGGGCCACGAGTTCATCGAAGTGGAACGGCTTGACGATGTAGTCGTCGGCGCCGCCCTCCAGCGCGGCGACGGTGTCGGTGGATGACCCGCGGGCTGTGAGGAAGATGACCGGGATGCCCACCTGGCCGCGGCGCAGCGCCGCCAGGACGGCGAAACCGTCCAAGCGGGGGAGCCCGATGTCGAGGAGCAGGAGATCGAATTCGCCGCTGGAGGCGTAGTCCACGGCCGTGACGCCGTCGGCCACCACGGTGGGCGCGTAGCCTGCCGCGCGCAGGCCCTTTTCGATGAACCGGGAGATGCGTTCTTCGTCTTCTGCAATGAGGATGCGGATCAAGGTGACTCCCTGGAAAAGCCCGGGTCCGGGAGTTCCCTCTGGGCCGCGCGTCGGTGCGGGCCGTAAAACGGGATCCTGGCTTGTCCCAATACTGCGGCGTCTCCTGCTCACGAGTCGGGAGGAATCCGAGGCCCCAGCAGCCTCGATCTGCCCGGAGTGCGGGCGGTTCCGGGCCCCAAGGGTGCGGGGCCCGCGGTTTGGGCGGCGCGTTCCGGTCAGGGCGGCGCGGCGGGCCGTGGGGGAGCGAGGGTCCCGGTTTCGGCGGGACGGCAGGTACGCGATTCAGAAGGAATGGACATCTGTGCTCCTCCAGAGGGCGGCCCAGCATTGTGGGATTCCATCGGGCAGTTGCGGCTGAGACTATTCCCGCTTCTTTCATCCTGCCCCTGTAATGGAGCGTGCGCTACCTTTGGTCGGGTGATTTTCAGACTGTTAACAGCTCCCGCGCAGGTGCACTTTATTACTGCCGTGTTAGTGCCCGTTAGTGCCCGTTACTGCCCGAACAGGGCACCCGTGACCTGGTGAGTCAGGTCGTGGATGAGGTCCAGACGGGCCGCGCTGTCGGCGTCGTTCGGGCCCCACGTGTAGATGACCACCGCGTAGGAGCGGTCCCCGGCGCTGAGCAGCGCGGCGTCGTGGACGTAGCCCAGCACCACGCCGTACTTGTGGTGCACCGTGATGCCGGGGGCGAGCGCCGCCGGGATGAGGTTCTCGTCATTGGTGTGCTGCATGTAGCCCAGCAGCTCCGCGGTGTGATCGGCGTTGAGCAGTTTGCCCGTGGCGAGCTGCGTCAGAAGCCGCGCCATGTCCGGCGGTGCGATGAGGTTTTTCTCGGGGTCGTAGGTGATGCCGAGGGTGGCGGCGTAGGCGGTGAGATTGGGGTAGCCGATATCTTGCATCAGCAGCAGCCACGCGTCGTTGTTGCTGGCGTTGATCATGGCCTTGAGCTGGAACGCGGCGTTGAACGCGCCCAGGGGAGCGTCGAGGGACTTATCGCCGGTTTCCACCAGATGGTAGTACGCGGCGGCGGTCAGGACCTTCGCGGTACTCGCCGCCGTGTACGGTGCCACGTCGCCGTAGCTCTGCAGCTGGCCGTCGCGGGTGTTTATTACAGAGACGCCGATCCTGTGATCGGGGTGGTCGCCGATGATCCGCTTGATCCCGGCGGCGAGGTCGACGGCGGCTGGCGGGGGTGCCGGGGCGGCCGCGGACGGGCTCGGCGCCTGCTGGGAGGCCGTCAGCAAGTCACTGGTCAGGAAGTCTTTGGTAAGGAAATCACTGGCCGTTGGCGGGACGGTGCGGATGGCGCCGAGAATCACGACGGCGGCCAGCACCAGCACGGCGACGGCCCAGACCAGAACCGTGTTCCTGCGGTGGGTGGGAGCGGCCGGCCGGGGGCCCGGTTTCGTCATGTGCGTGGGCCTTCCGGACTCGACTGGGTAGCTGCCTCCGACGTTAGGCGCGGCGGGGGGCGAAGTCCACGCAGCGCGCGGGGAGCGGCCAAAGTCGGGCAAAATCCCGCTGCCGGGTCCACTACGCTGGCACTTATGAGCCGGAAAATTACTGTCAGTCTGCCTGACACCTCGTTGCGCGAATACCTTCAGCCGCACCCGGACGTCACCATCCTGGAGTGGGACCTCACCGGTGAGCCGCCCCTGCCGCGGATCGACATCGTGGTGCCCCCCTACATGGATGGCCCGCAGGTCCTGCAGGGCCTGGAATCCGTGGAGACGGCCCTGGTGCAGAGCCAGTCGATCGGCTACGACGGCGTGGCCGAGTTCCTGCCGGCCGGCCGGGTCTTTGCCAACGCGTCCGGCGTGCACGAGACCTCCACCGCGGAGCTGGCACTCGCCCTGATCCTCGCCAGCCAGCGCGAGTTGCCCCGGCTGATCCAGAACCAGCAGGAAGGCCGGTGGGATGCCAGGCCCACCGCCAGTCTGGCCGACCGCCGCGTCCTGATTGTTGGCCACGGCGGGGTGGGCAAGGCCATCGAGGACAGGCTCCTTCCGTTCGAGACCGGCGTGACCCGGGTGGCCAGCCGGGAACGCACCGATGAACGTGGCCGGATCCACGGCATTGCGGGACTCCCGGCGCTGCTGCCCGTGCACGACATCGTGGTGGTGGTGGTTCCGCTCAGCGACTCCACCCGGCACCTGATTGATGACGCGTTCCTCTCGGCCATGCCGGACGGCGCGCTGGTGGTGAACGTGGCCCGCGGCCCGGTGGCGGACACTGACGCCCTGGTCCGGCACACCGCCTCCGGACGGATCCGCGCCGCGCTGGACGTCACCGATCCCGAGCCCTTGCCCCAGGACCACCCGCTGTGGCGGACCCCGGGCGTCATCATCAGCCCGCACGTGGGCGGCGCGAGCTCGGCGATGCGCCCCCGGATGGGCCGGCTGCTGCAGCGCCAGATCGATCTCATGCTGGCCGGCGAGGGCCCGGCCAACGTGGTGCTGGGCGGCTAAAAGGCCTATCAGTGACGGCGGGCTGCTGGCGGATGAGGCGGCTGGTGGTGGGCGCTACGCGGGCCCGGGCGAATTGCCCGTCCCGGCGGTGTCCACCACGCAGAACCTGTTGCCTTCCGGATCGGCCAGGATCACGTAGTCAGCGTCCGCCGGCCGCTTGTTCCATTCCACCCGAGTGGCGCCCAAGGCCAGGAGCCGCTGGACTTCGGCGTCCTGCTGGTCCGTGTACAGGTCCAGATGCAGGCGCGGGGGGATCTGGACGGCCGCGGGGACGCGGTCCAGGGAGATGCACGTGCCTTTACCGCCTGGCGGCTGCAGGATGACAAAGTCGCCGTCGGGCGCGTACCGCGGCTCGTAGCCCAGGGCACCCTGCCAGAAACCCATCTGGCGTTCGAGGTTGTCCACCCGGATCACGATCGAGCCAATAGTCAGCATCAGGCCAAGCTACACCCGGCGCGTGGACTTTAGCGCCAGACCCAAAATCGGGGGCAAGTCCTGCAGGAACGCAAAATCGATGTTCTCACCACCCGGCAGTGCCCGGGCCGCCCTTGAAAGGACCGACAATCTTCGTGGTGATCCAACCGCCGTAAAAGTCACCACCCTGGGGGGTCACCTGCTCGCCGTTGACCTCGCAGGCGTCCATGCGACCGGGGTAGAGGGCCACCCTGGTACTGAGCGCCTCGAAACCCCGGGTGGGTACCGGGTAAGTCCACCCGGCACGGGGAACGACGACGCCGCCGGCAACGACGTCGAAGTAGCGCGCTTCACCCTTGAACTCGCAGAAGCTGGTGCCATCGACCGGGACGAGCGCGCCGGCAAGGAATGAGTCCAATGGCAAGTAGTAAACAGGCGGATGACTCGTCTCCAGGACGCGCACTGAATCGGTGGTGTCGGCAATGACCTGCCCGCCAAGCCGCACGATGACCCGTTCCGATCGCGGCTCCACCCTTGGCGGCCGCGGGTAGTCCCACACCGATTCTTGACCGGCCTTCGGCTTAATGGGCTCGGGACGCCGGAAAAAGCCGGAAACACCGTGAGCAGGGTTCATGTCCCCATGTTGCCATCTTCCGGAGCAGACACAGCGGATTCGCCCTGAGAAGAACCCAGTCCATTCCCGGCGGCCGGACGTAGACTGACCCACATCAGTGCCTGTGACGCGTGAAGTGGAGACCGGATGCTCTGGAAACTGCTCGTCGAATACCTGCAGCCCCAGCGCCGGCTGCTGCTCGCCGTCGTCGTCTTCCAGCTGGCGGCGTCCATAGCCTCGCTGTATCTGCCCACCCTGAATGCCGACATCATCGATCAGGGCGTCGCGACCGGGAACACCGACTACATCCTGCACATCGGCGGGCTGATGCTTGGGGTCACCCTGCTGCAGGTCGCCTGCACCATCGCCGCCGTCTACTTCGGCGCGAAAGCTGCGATGGGGCTGGGCCGGGACGTCCGCGGGTCCATCTTCACCCGGGTGGCCGAGTTTTCCGAGCAGGAAGTCACCCGGTTCGGCCCGCCCAGCCTGATCACCCGCTCCACCAACGATGTCCAGCAGGTCCAGCAACTGGTCCTGATGTCCGCCACGCTGATGGTCACAGCGCCCATGCTCTGCATCGGCGGGGTGATCATGGCCATCCGGCAGGACGTGCAGCTGTCGTGGCTGATCGCGGTCAGCGTGCCGGTGCTCCTGATCGGGGTGGGCTCGATCATTATCCGGATGGTGCCGCTGTTCAAACTCATGCAGGGCCGGATCGACACCGTCAACCGGGTGCTGCGCGAACAGCTGACCGGCATCCGCGTGGTGCGGGCCTTCGTCCGGGAGGATGTGGAGACCGCGCGCTTTGCCCGCGCCAACGAGGACGTCACGGACAGCGCGCTGCGCGCCGGCCGGCTCATGGCGCTCGCGTTCCCCACAGTGATGCTGGTGCTCAACGTCTCCAGCGCGGCCGTGATCTGGTTCGGCGCGTTCCGGATCGAGGACGGGTCCATGCAGGTGGGCACCATGATCGCGTTCCTGAGCTACCTCATGCAGATCCTGATGTCCGTCATGATGGCCACATTCATGGCGATCATGATCCCGCGCGCTTCCGTCTCCGCGGACCGGATCAGCGAGGTGCTCGGGACCGAATCCAGCGTCCGGCCGCCGCTGCATCCCGTTTCGCGTGCTGCCGGGCGGGCGGCCCGGGGCGAGCTGGAAATGCGCGACGTCGGGTTCGCCTACCCGGGGGCCGAGCAGTCGGTGCTCTCGGACGTGAGTTTCACCGCCCGGGCGGGGCAGACGACGGCGATCATCGGGGCCACCGGTTCCGGCAAGACCACCCTGGTGAACCTGATGCCGCGGCTGTTCGACGCGACCTCTGGCTCGGTGCGGATCGACGGCGTTGACGTCCGCGAACTCCATCCGGACCTGCTGTGGGGGCACATCGGGCTGGTCCCGCAGAAGCCCTTCCTGTTCTCCGGCACGGTTCGCAGCAATCTTCTCTACGGCAAACCGGACGCCACCGAGGACGAGATCTGGCGGGCCCTGAGCATCGCGCAGGCGCAGGACTTCGTGGAGGAACTGGAGGGCGGCCTGGACGCGCCGATCTCCCAGGGCGGCACCAACGTCTCCGGCGGCCAACGGCAGCGGCTCGCGATCGCCCGGGCCCTGGTGAAACGGCCCGAGCTCTACATCTTTGACGACTCCTTCTCCTCGCTGGACACCGCCACGGACGCCCGGCTGCGGCTGGCGCTCAAGCAGCACACCGCCGGGGCCACCATGGTGATCATCGCCCAGCGGGTCTCCAGCATTGTGGACGCGGACCAGATCTTGGTGCTGGACCGCGGTAGGATCGTCGCCCACGGCACGCACGCGGAGCTGCTCGAGACGTCCGGGACGTACCAGGAGATTGTGAACTCCCAGCTCGCGGCGGAGGAGGCAGCATGAGCCGCACGGACAAGGCGCCGACGCCGGCCCCCGCCTCCGCTGCCGGGGCTTCGGGGGCTTCCGGGGCGCCTGCGGCCGCGCAGACGCCGCTGCGGATCCCCCGCCCCGCGGGCGGACCCGGCCGCGGCGGACCGTTTGCCGGGATGAACATCCCGGCGGAGAAGGCCATGAACTTCGGCGCCTCCGCCCGGCGGCTGCTGGGGGAGCTGCGCCCCGAGCGGCTGTGGCTGACGCTGGTACTGTTCCTCGCCGTCGTGAGCGTGACGTTCTCGGTGATCGGGCCCCGGCTCCTGGGCGAGGGCACCAACCTGATCTTCGCCGGCGTCGTGTCCAAGCAGCTGCCGCCCGGTGAGACCCAGGCCCAGGTGATCGCCCAGCTGCGCGCGGCGGGGCAGACCCAGCAGGCGGACATGCTCAGCGCCATGACGCTCACACCCGGCACCGGGATCGACTTCACCGCGCTGGCCACGGTGCTGCTGTGGGCGGTTGCCCTGTACGTGCTGGCCTCGGCGTTCGGCTGGCTTCAGGCGTACATCCTCAACGGCGTCGTGCAGCGCACGGTCTTCCGGCTGCGCGAACGGATCGAGGCGAAGATCAACGCGCTGCCGCTGCGCTACTTCGATTCCGTGCAGCGCGGCGAGGTGCTCAGCCGGGTGACCAACGACGTCGACAACGTCTCCCAGAGCCTGCAGCAGTCCATCAGCCAGGCCGTGACCTCACTGCTGACCGTGGTGGGCGTGCTGGTGATGATGCTCCTGCTCTCGCCCACGCTGGCGCTGATTGCGCTGGTGACGATTCCGCTGACCTTGGTGACGACGGCGATGATCGCCAAACGGTCGCAGAAACTGTTCGTGGCGCAGTGGAAGCACACCGGCGAACTCAACGGGCAGATCGAGGAGACGTACACCGGGCACGCGCTGGTGAAGGTCTTCGGCCGGCAGCGCGAGGTGGAGGAGCGGTTCCGGCAGAAGAACGTGGAGCTGTACCAGGCGAGCTTCGGCGCGCAGTTCATTTCCGGCCTGATCATGCCGGCCATGACGTTTATCGGGAACCTGGTCTACGTGGGGATCGCCGTGGTGGGCGGCCTGCAGGTGGCCTCCGGGGCGATGCAGCTGGGCGACGTGCAGGCGTTCATCCAGTACTCCCGGCAGTTCACCCAGCCGCTGGCCCAGCTGGGCTCCATGGCCAACCTGCTGCAGTCCGGCGTGGCCTCGGCCGAGCGGGTGTTTGAGCTCCTGGACACCGAGGAACAGGGGCCCGATCCTGTCCCTTCAGTGGCGCCCGACGGGGGCCCGGGCAGGCTGGTGTTCGAGGACGTCTCCTTCTCCTACTCCCCGGACAAGCCGCTGATCACTTCGCTGAATCTCGTGGCCGAGCCTGGCCAGACGGTCGCCATTGTGGGGCACACCGGCGCGGGCAAGACCACCCTGGTGAACCTGATGATGCGCTTCTACGAGCTCGACGCCGGGCGGATCACGCTCGACGGCGCGGACGTCACCGCGATGACCCGCAACGAGCTGCGCTCGCGGATGGGCATGGTGCTGCAGGACACCTGGCTGTTCGGCGGGACCATCCGGGACAACATCGCCTACGGCCGGCCTTCTGCTTCCGAAGCGGACATTCTGGAGGCGGCCCGGGCGACGTACGTGGACCGGTTCGTCCGGTCCCTGCCCGAGGGCTACGATACGGTGCTGGAGGACGAGGGCGGCAATGTCTCGGCGGGCGAGAAGCAGCTGCTCACGATCGCCCGGGCGTTCCTGGCCCGGCCGTCCGTGCTGATCCTGGACGAGGCCACGAGCTCGGTGGACACCCGCACCGAGGTGCTGGTGCAGAAGGCAATGAGTGCCCTGCGCTCGGACCGGACGAGCTTCGTGATCGCGCACCGGCTCTCCACCATCCGCGACGCCGACCTCATCCTGGTGATGGAATCCGGGCAGATCGTGGAACAGGGGACGCATGCTCAGCTGCTGGCCGCCGGCGGGGCCTATGCGGCGCTGTACGCCGCGCAGTTCGCGGCTCCGGTGGCGGAGGTCTAAGGGAAACAACGATTCGTCTGTCGGCTTCAAGACGGAGACGTTTAGCATCTCTGCGGGCAAATCAACTTTACGTAATATCCGCTATCGGCCCGTAGGAACGGACGCACAGACTCCGGTAGTAACAGACTCAGTTCCCTTTGCCGGGCCGGTAGAACAGTTGAGCAGAACGGTTGAGCAGAACGGTTGTGCAGACAGTGTCTGCACTAAAAAATGCCCCGTTCGTGACGGGGAGCGCCGGAGTACGCCGGCAAGCTCAACTTCTACATCGCGCTCGTCGATGACGTGCTCCCAGACGCACGTCATTTGCTGCCCGCGCGGTCATGGGCGGGCCGGGAAGGACTCCACTTTTGCTGGGTTACGTTCAATGACCGGTTCCATGATGTGGTCGACCTGTGCCAGCAGGGCCGGGTCCAGTTTCACTCCTACTGCGGAGGCTGTATCGATGAGCTGGTCAGGACGGGAAGCACCGACGATGGCCGCCGATACGTTGGGGTTTTGCAGCACCCAGGCGACGGCGAGTGCGGGCATGGACAGCCCTGCGCCCGCGGCGAGCGGTTTGAGCTGCTGGACGCGGGTGAGGATGTCGTCGGTCAGGTAGCGGTTGTCTGACTTGAGCTTGCCGTCCTCGCCTGTGAGGCGGGATGCTGCCGGCGCAGGTTGGCCGGGAGCGTATTTTCCGGTCAGGACGCCTTGGTGGTGGACGTGGAAGGCGAAGGCGATAACGCGAAGTTCACCTTCGCCGGCAACGCCAAGCCCCGCATTCCGGACGCACTGCCCGCCGCGGGCTAAACGGAAACCGCCGCTGGCTACCGTCCGCGTGGGCTGATATCGGGTGGCTTGACTCATTGTCCCGCGGGCTAAGACTTTCCGGACGCTCTTAGGCCCCCAGTTCCTGCTCCCTAGGGCGCAGGCTGTTCTTCAGGAGCACTGGCAGCAGAGCCGCAGGGGAGGAGGCAACTGCGGCCGCGTCCGACGCTTCCTTTTCCTCGCCGTACCCCCAGGACGCGAAGATCGTGGCGATTCCATGGCCGGCTGCTCCCTCGACATCGTGGCTTCGGTCGCCGACCATTGCCGGGTTGGAGATGTCGATGCCGAGGGCTCGTAGGCGCAGCAGCAGTTCGGCAATGACCTCCGCTTTGGTGGCCCGTCCCTCGCTGTCGGATGCCCCGCAGACGTTGATGAAGTGGCCTTCCATGCCAAAGCGCCGCGCGAGTCGTACGGCTTGGTCTTCCACTTTGGAGGTGGCCACGGCCATGGGAATACCGGCCGAATAAAGCTCCTCGAGCAGTTCGATGATTCCTTCGTAAAGGCTGGACTGCTCAGCACCGCGATCCGCATACGCTTTGCGGTAGTGTTGGAGGGCTCTTTGGGCGGTTGGTTCATCCAGTCCCGCGACTGTTCTGAAGGACTCGATCATCGGCGGCCCGACAAACCGGCGCAGCGCATCCTGTGCCGGGACCGGCGCACCGACAGCCGCCAGGGCGTGGGCAGCACTTGAGGTAACACCCGGTGCCGAGTCGAGGAGCGTTCCGTCCATGTCGAACAAGACGCAGGTGATGTCGATGAGCGTCGGACGGGCTTGCTGCGGAAGTATCATTTATCTGGAGCTTTCGGTCTTGGGTTTGGTTCAGCTCGGGTTGTGCCGGGGATTGATTGCTGTGAAGGGTGGGCATGGATCGAGTGAGTCTTGATCAGATAGACCAGAAGATCTTTGCGGAGCTCACGAAGAACGCACGCATAAGTCACGCTGAACTGGCGACAAAGGTCTTGCTGTCCCGCAATGCCGTGCGCCAGCGGATCGACCGGATGGAACGCCAGGGGTATATCCAGGGCTACACGGTGGTTTCGGGCCCCACCGGCCAGAGTCCCGTTTCCGCTTTCCTGATGGTTTACCGGAAGGACCGCGTACGGGGCCTGGATGTCATTACCGCCTTGCGGTCGATTCCGGAAGTTGTGTTGTGTGACGTCGTCAGCGGTGACTTTGATCTGCTGGTGAGGGTTGAGGCCCGTTCGCTGGAGAGGATCCAGGAGATCTGGGAGCAGATCGCCTCAATTCCGGGCGTCACTGACACGGTGACGGCAATGACGCTTTCCAGTGTCATCCGGCGCGGCTCAGCCGGCTCAGTCGGCGCCGGCCTCGCCGACTGAGCGGGCCGAGCCGTCAGGCCGGCGACATCTCCGCGACCGTGACGGGCGGCACCGCGGAGTCCAGGAGGGCCTGGGCTGCCGCCCGGTCCAGGAGGTTCCGGTCAGTGACGACGTCGAGTACCGTTGATCCGTTCTGAAGAACCTCTTTGGCAACCGCCGCTGCTGCTGTGTAACCGATAGCCGGAATCAGCGCCGTCGCAAGTCCCGCCGAGGCTGCAGTCTGGCGGCCGAGGCGTTCGGTGTTCGCTTCGATGCCCTCCATGCAGTGTGTCCGGAGAATACGGACTCCTTGTTCGAGCCAGGAAATGCTCTGAAGAAGTACATGGGCAATAACAGGTTCAAACGCGTTGAGCTGGAGCTGGCCGTTGTCCGCCGCCATCGTTACTGTCGTGTCTGCCCCGGCGACCGCGAAGGCGATCTGGTTTATCGTCTCCGGAATCACCGGGTTCACCTTCCCCGGCATGATTGACGATCCGGCCTGACGGGCAGGCAGGACGATCTCGCCAAAGCCGTTCTGCGGTCCGCTGGACAGCAACCGGAGGTCACTGCTGATCTTGGACAGCTTTATCGCCGTCCGTTTCAGCATCCCCGACAGGTGCATGAAGACGCCGACGTCGGAAGTCGCCTCGACGAGGTCTGCGGCGGGAACAACCGGGACGCCGGAGATTTCGGACAGCGCACGCAGGACCAGGTGCTGATATCCCGGTTCGGCGGTGATGCCGGTGCCGATGGCGGTGGCGCCCAGACTGCACTCGAGCATCAGCCCCGTGGACTCCCGGAGCCTGGCGCGGTCTTCCTCCACTGTTGCGGCGAACGCATTGAATTCCTGCCCGAGGGTCATCGGGACTGCGTCCTGAAGTTGGGTCCTGCCCATCTTCACGACGGCGGCGAATTCGGCGCCCTTGCTCCTGGCGGCTTCGGCCAGCCGGCCCAGTTCTTGGTTGAGTTCCGCGGTGGCGAAAATCAGGGCCAGCTTGATGGCGGTCGGATAGGTGTCATTGGTGGATTGGCACCGGTTTACATGATCGATTGGGTGCAGGTGCTCGTATTGGCCGCGCCGGTGGCCCAGTTTTTCCAGCGCAAGATTCGCGATCACTTCGTTGGCATTCATGTTCGTGCTCGTGCCTGCTCCGCCCTGGATGACGTCCACACAAAACTGCTCGTGGTGCTGTCCGTCCTGAATCTCCTGGCACGACGCGCGGATGGCTTCGGATTGCGGGGGCGTGAGGACTCCGAGTTCACCGTTGGCCCGGGCCGCGGCGTTCTTGATCATCGCCAGTGCGCGTACCAGATGCGGGTGACGGGAGATCGGAATACGGCTGATGGTGAAGTTTTCCAGGGCTCGGGCCGTGTGTGCCCCCCAGTAGACGGCAGCCGGCACGGGAATGCTCCCGAGCGAATCCGTCTCGATGCGGGTGGTCATGATTTTCCATCCTCTGTGTGGGATCGTCGCGTGGTGATGCTGATGTTGGTGCCCGGGGCGGAAATTGGAGGGGCGCAACGTCCGGCCGCGCCCCTCCGTGCCCTTAGTTCTTGATGCAAATGACTTTCGGTTGGGTCATTTCTTCGTAGGCGAAGCGGACGCCTTCCCGGCCCATGCTCCCGTATTTGGCACCCCCGAACGGCATGCCGTCGAACCGGTAGTCCGATGAATCGTTGATCATGACGCCGCCTGCTTCCAGCCGGCGTGCAGCGTCCATGGCGTTGCTCAGGGAGTCCGTGAAAATGCCTGCGTGGAGGCTGAACTCGATGGCATTCGCCACGTCGATGGCTTCCTCAAAGGTGTCGAAAGCACGGAGCATGACGACGGGCCCGAACACTTCCTCGGTCCACAGCCTGCTGTCCGCCGGGACGGCTTCTAGGACGGTCGGCTGAAGCACGTTGCCGTCCGCCACGTTGCCAGTGAGAAGTACGGCGCCGGCGCCGACGGCCTCGTCCAGCTTGGTCCGGAGTTCGTGCAATGCGGCGGGGCTGATCATCGGCCCGACGTCCGTCCGCTCGTCCGACGGGTCGCCGACCACCAAGCGGGCCGTTGCAGCCAGGAACCGCTGCCGGAACTCTGCGTACAGCGGGGTAGCCACGAGAATCCGCTGCACCCCCACGCAGTTCTGCCCGGCGGCCCAGAACGCTCCGGAGACGCAGGATTCCACGGCCTCCTCAAGGTCGGCGTCGTGCAGGACGATCACCGGCGCGTTTCCGCCAAGGTCCATGGAAAGCTTCTTCAGGCCGGCGGTACGGGCGATGCTTTCGCCGGTGGAGAATCCGCCGGTGAAGGACACCATTCGCACGTCCCGGGACGCGATGATTGTTTCGGCCACGTCCCGGCCGCCGTGCACCACAACGAGGACGTCGGACGGGAGTCCTGCGTCCACAAGCGCCTCCGTGAGCAGCTGTGCCGACAGGGGAGTCAGGGCGGAGGGCTTGAGGATGACGGCGTTTCCTCCGGCAATGGCCGGTCCGATCTTGTGCGCCACCAGGTTGAGCGGGTCGTTGAAGGGCGTGATCGCGGCAATGATGCCCAGCGGCTCCCGCGAGTACCAGCCGGTCCGGTCCTCCGAGCCCTCATACGAGTCAAATGGGATGACTTCGCCGGCGTTACTGCGGGCCTCGGCCGCGGAGAGACGGAGGGTGTTGACGGCCCGCAGGACTTCCTTCCGTGCCTGCCGGATGGTTTTTCCGGACTCGGCCACGATGGTCCGGGCGAACTCCTCGATCCGGTGTTCGATGTCCGTCGCCGCGGCGTCAAGAATCTTTCCGCGCGCGTTGCGGGACAAGGCCTGTGCCTTCCGTGCACCGGAGCGGGCCGCCTCGAGCACGGCTCCGCCGGCGGCGGCGGCCGTCAGCGGAACCGAACCGACGACGCGGCCGTCGTAGGGGCTTGTCACCTCACGGAAGTGCTGCGACAGCGCCGTTTCCATGCGGCACAGCGTTGACTCAGACATGTGCAACGGCTCCCGTCTTGGCTGCGTGCATGGCGATGATGTCAGAGAGCAGGGCGTAGGCAGTCTCCACGCGGCCGGCTCCCGGTCCCGAGACCGTGACCTGGCCCAGGAGGTCTGTTTCGAAGGCGACGGCGTTCGTCGCTCCCGAAACGCCGGCCAGCCCGTGGTCGAGGGGGAGCTCGACGGGGGTCACACCTGCTGTTACGGTCCCGTCCGGGTTCCGCCGTGCTGAACCGACGAGCTTCCAGCGGCGTCCCGCCCGGGAGGCCTTACGGATATCGTCGGCCGTCACCGTCGAGATCCCCTGCCGCTGAACATCCTTGAGCTCGATGCCGGCGTCGAGCAGTTCGTTGGCGAGGATCAGGACCTTGAGCTGGACGTCGTAGCCCTCGACATCTGCCGCGGGGTTTGCCTCGGCGTAGCCCAGTTCCTGCGCCTCGCGAACGGCCGCATCGTAGTCCAGGCCGGCTTCCATTCGTCCGAGCACGTAGTTGCTGGTGCCGTTGAGGATGCCTTCGAAACCATTCAGCTTCAGGCCGGAGAACATCTTCTTCGCCAAGCGGATGACAGGCGTGCCGCTCATGACGGCGCCTTCGAACTCGAAGTGCACGCCGTTCTGTTCGGCCAGTGAGGTCAGTTCGGCGCCGCGGAGGGCAACCGGGCCCTTGTTCGTGGTGCACACGCTCTTGCCGGACTCGAGCGCCCACCGGACGTGGGACACGGCAGGCTCGCCGTCTTCGGGGTTCGTGTAGGTGGCCTCGCAGATGATGTCGGCGGTGCACGTGCGGATGACCGATTCGTTATTGGTGTCCGCGGTTCCGCCGTGCATGGCGAAGGTGTCACTCCCGCCGCCCAGGTTCAGGGCCATGGTGAGGTCAATGCCCTCAGGCCGGACCAGGGATCCGAGGCGAAGATCGGTGATGGCCACTACCCGCAGGCCAAATCCCAGATCGGCGCGAAGGGCCTCGCCGCGTGTCGCGATCAGTTCGGCCAGGGTCCTGTTAACGCCGCCGAAGCCGATCAGCGCAATGTCATAGGTGGTCATGGTGCTCCTTCAGTCAATTACATTGGTCCCCCAATGTTGACCGCATTCCATGTCAGTCAGGGCATGTGATTCTGACCGAAGAACGGGGCGAATTGACCATCTGCATGTCGATTCGACATGCACGGCCCGAGGTAACACGCGTGCAACATATGCATGTCTAAATGTTTTTAATGACCAGTTAGGTCATTCCGTGTTACCTTCATCACTATCCTCTTGTTCAGCCGCAGCCACCCGTTGCCCCCTCGACCCGAGGCTCACGCGCACCGTTCGCATCTGACCTGACCACTCACCTGGGAGACACCATGGAATCCTCAACACCCACCAAGCTGGAACCACAGCCCACCGCCCCGCCGTCGGCCGAGACTGGACTCCGGCGGTCCATGGGACCGCGGCACCTGGTCATGATCGCCATGGGCGGGGTGATCGGATCCGGACTGTTCCTGAGCTCGGGCTACACGATTTCCCAGGCCGGGCCGCTCGGTGCGGTCATCGCCTATCTGATCGGCTCCTTCGTGGTGTACCTCGTGATGGCGTGCCTCGGCGAGCTTGCCATCGCCTACCCGGTCTCGGGCGCCTTCCACATCTACGCCGCGCGCTCGATCGGGCCCGCCACCGGGTTCGCCACGGCCTGGTTGTACTGGCTTTGCTGGGCGGTAGCCATCGGGTCCGAATTCACCGCCTCAGGTCTCCTCATGCAGCGCTGGTTCCCGGGCCTTGACGTGTGGGTCTGGTGCGTCATCTTCGCCTCAGTCTTGTTTGGCCTCAATGCAGTCTCTTCGAAGTTCTTCGGCGAATCCGAATTCTGGTTCGCCATCGTCAAGGTCGCGGCGATCATCGGCCTCATTGTCCTGGGCGGCGCGGCGCTGATCGGTTTCCACCCGCTCAGCGAGGGCGGCAGCCACCCCAGCATGTTCGAGAACTTCAACACCCCCGGCGGGCTCTTCCCGAACGGCTTCACGGGTGTCCTCGTTACAGCGCTTGCAGTGTTCTACGCCTTTTCCGGATCCGAGCTCATCGGTGTAGCTGCAGGCGAGACAGCAGATCCTGCCAGGAGCATCCCGAAAGCAATGCGCAGCACGGTCGTGCGCCTGCTGATCTTCTTCGTCGGGGCGATCGCGGTCATCGCCGCAACCGTCCCGTTTGACCAGGTCGGACTGGACGAAAGTCCGTTCGTGACAGTGTTCTCATCCATCGGCATTCCCTTCGCCGCCGACATCATGAACTTCGTCATCATCACGGCACTGTTGTCGGCCGGAAACAGCGGACTCTTCTCCTGTGCCCGGATGCTGTACTCGCTCGCCGACGAGGGACACGCCCCGCGTGCGCTGAAGAAGTTGACCCGGCGCGGCATCCCCATGATCGCGCTCTCCGTCAGCATGCTGGGCGGCCTGGCCTCGCTGATCAGCAGTGTCATTGCTCCCGAGACGGTGTACCTGGCCCTAGTGTCGGTGGCCGGGTTCGCCGTCGTTGGGGTCTGGATGTCGATCGTTGCCTCACACTTCTTCCACCGGCGGGCCTTCGTCAAGAACGGCGGCAATGTCTCTGCCCTTCCCTACCGGGCCCCGCTGTTCCCGCTGGTGCCGATCCTGGCGTTCGCGCTATGCCTGATTTCGCTCATCGGCATTGCCTTCGACCCGAACCAGATCGCGGCACTGTACTTCGGAGTCCCCTTTGTGGGCGCCTGCTACGCCTTCTTCTATTTCAAGTACGGGCGCCGCCGGGGACCTCCGAGTCCCCGGCCGCGACGCCGTCCTGCGGAAGAGACATGAAATCACAAAACCTGATGCAGTATGTGGGCAGCTCGATCGACAACGTCGGCAACTGGCTGGAGATTGACGCCGCCGCCTTCGAAACAAATGTCCGCGACGTCCTGTCGATCATCGATGGCCGGGCGCTTCTGTGCGCAGTGGTTAAGTCCGATGCGTACGGCCATGGAGCTGACCTGATGCTGCCGTCCCTCGTTCGTCTTGACGTCCCTTTCGTCGGAGTCGGGAGCAATGAGGAGGCAGCCCTCGCGCGCCGCTGCGGCTTTGAGGGCCGGATCCTGCGCGTCCGTGCCGCGGCGCCACAGGAGATAAGGGCCGGGCTGGACCATGACATCGAGGAACTTGTTGCCGACCCGGAGAGCGCGTGGGAGATGCGCAGCATCGCTGCCCAGGCGGGAAAGCCGCTTCGGATCCATCTCGACATTAATTCTTCAGGGATGAGCAGGCACAGCCTTGACGTCTCAACCGCGCTCGGCCGGGCGTGCGCGGCGGGAATCGTCAGCCACCGGTGGCTCCAGCTGGCCGGGATCATGACCCACTTCCCCAAGGACAGCACCCGGCATATTGAACAGGTCCTGCTGCGCTTTCAAAGCCAGGCGATGGCCCTGCTCCAGCTCACCGGTACTCCCCGGGAGGACGTCCTGTTGCATTGCGCGAATTCCTACGCCGCGCTGCACGTGTCCGACTCCTGGCTGGACATGGTCCGTGCCGGGGCAGTTCTGTACGGCGATTCGGATCCGGCCGCGGGGCGGTTTCAACGGTGCCTGACGTTCAAGGCCCGGATTGCCTCCGTCAACAGCTATGCCGCCGGCAGCAAGGTCGGCTACGGGCTCACGCGCACCCTGACGCGGGACTCCAGGCTGGCATCGGTGACCGCAGGGTACGGCGACGGCTACCGTCGGGCGCTGGCATGCCAAGGCAGCGTGCTAGTTCATGGCCGCCGTGCCGCCGTCGTCGACCTCGTTTCAATGAATTCCATGGTCGTTGACGTCACGGACATAGCGGACGTCGCACCCGGGGACGAGGTTGTGCTTTTCGGTCGGCAAGGTAGCGAAGAAATCACCCCCGCAGAGCTTGAAGCAGCGAACTCGGCAATCCTCGCGGACCTCTACACCGTGTGGGCGGGAGGACGCCGCATCTTGGCCGGCCTCGAAGGCATGTGAGAATAGGCGTGGCTATCGGGTGGAAGGAGCATTGACAGTGGATTCTTCCTCGGAATCGTCGTCCATGACACAAGGACTGCGGATTGTTCGCCTGGTCGCGGACCGGGAAAAGTGGGGCAGGAGGCTTCTCGGCGTTTCGCAACTCGCCTCGGAGCTCGATATGGAACAGAGCCGGGTCTCCCGGATAACTCAGGAATTGTGTGAACTGGGTCTGCTGGAACGTGTCGAAAGGGGCCCGTTCCGAACAGGCCCGCGATTCTTCGCCCTGGCGGCGTCGCTCAACACCGGCTGGGTTCACGCGTCAAGGGCCGAGTTGGAGGCCTTGGTGGCCAGGTTCGGCCTCAGATTCAGAATCTCCGTCCGCGAAGGCTTCCGTGTCATCCTCCTGCGGACTTCCACCAATGACGCGCTCCCCGGAAGCTTCGTGAAGCCCGGCATGGTGACACCCGTGTGGTGCACCGGATCCGGCCGCGCACTGCTCTGGGACCATGAACAGACGACCATTCAGGACCTGCTCAGCGACGTCAACTTCATAGGCGTCGGCGGCCCGGGCGCGGCGCATTCGCCGGCTGATGTCTGTGAACTGATGGAGCGGGACAGGCCCCGCGGCTTCATTGCGGCGGCTGAAGAATTCGAGCACGGCGTCTATGAACTGGCGGTGCCCGTCCGCAACCCGCAAGGAACGATTCTCGCCTCGCTCAGCGTCCTGGGCGCCCGGCCCCAGATTGAACCAAGTATCAAGCGCCTTGCCAAGGCCCTGACGGAAGCCGCGGACCGGCTGGGGTCCTGTGACCGCATTACCCGGGACAATGCCGGCCAAAAAGCGTTGCCCGGCTAGGCCTGCTCCTGCGGCAACGCGTGACCCAGCGCCGACTCAAGCCACTTTCCCCACGACACAAGAGCCGCGGCGCACAGCTCACGCCGCGGTGCCAGGCGCGTTTTGGGCCCGACGACCTGCAGCGCAGACACCACGTCGCCCTTGAAATCCCGGATCGGAACGGCCAGGGAATAGAGTCCGGGCTCGGCCTCCTCATCGACGATGGAGTACCCCCGCGCCCGCGCGTCGTGCAGCCGTGTCAGGAAGTCCTCGACGTCCCCCGGCGTGTTGGGTCCGTGGCGAACGAATGAAGCGGCCGCGAGCACGGTCCGGACCTCGGCGTCCGATGCCTGCCACAGAAGGGCCTGGCCGGCATCACTGCAGTAAGCGGGGTACGGCCGGCCCAGCCACGAGCCGACCATGTTGCTGCTGGCCGGTACGCGTTCGCCGATAGTCACCGTGCTGTCTCCGCTGAGCACCCCCAGGAAACAGCCTTCATCCGTCTCGCCGGCAAGGCCCTCCAAGGCGGTAGCGCCGTCGGTCTGCAGCCGCTGCTCCGTCAACATCTGGGCGTCCGTAAAGAGCGACCAGCCCAGTTCGTAAGACCGCTGATCCCGGCGTTCCAGAAAGCCTTCCTCTTGCGCTCCCCGCAGACTTCGCGAAACCTGGCTGCGGTCTTTGCCCAGGTCGGCAGCTATGTCAGCGACTGTTCCGCCGGGAAGGCCTCTTGCGTTGCGGGCGCCAACCGCAAGGACGGCCATAATTCCGCGTCCCATACTGGATGTCTTGGACATGGATCCGATTCTAGCCGCCGGACGGACCCGTCTTAGGAGATGGCAAAGACCCGAGCAGGAAAGCCGCTGCCCTGCAGGGGCTTCGGCCAAGTCGCAATAAGTGCAGCTCCCGCTTCGGGAAGTCCGTCCAGGTTCGCCAGCAGCTCGATCTGCCAGCGGTTCTTCGCCAGAACGTAGGTCTCCAGGCTGAAGTCCTGGCGGGAAGTGGCCAGTCCTGGATCGGTGTCCGTCTGTTCATGGCCGACAGCCGCAACCGACCGCTGTTCCAGCAGGAAGGTAAGAACTTCCTGGGACCAGCCCGGAGTGTGGCTGATGCCCTCGCCGTCCCTGTTTGCCATGGCGTCCGCGTCAGGCCAGCGTCGGCTCCACCCGGTCCGCAGGGCCACAAAAGAGCTGGCCGGGACGGTGCCGTTGCGGTTCTCCCACGCCTGAACATCTTCGATCGTGGGGCTGGCATCGGCATCGGCGCTGACTCGGTCCGTGATGTCCAGGACGACCAGAGGCAGGACCATGTCCTGCACGGGAATCTGGTCCAAGGTGCGGCCCCCGCGGATGAAGTGCGAAGGGGGATCAACATGCGTTCCCCACTGTCCGACGATCGAATAGCGGTGGGCGGTGAAACCGTCGCCCTTCTCGAGGTCGTACACGGCTTCCCGGATCTCGTCCGGGAAAGCCGGGAAGTGCGGCTGGCCAGGATGGAAAGCGTGCGTCAAGTCGGTAAACGTCCGTCCGGCAAGTAGCGGCTGCAGGTCGGCCCAAAGTCCGGTCGTGGTGGTTTCAATCATGACGCGGCCTCGTTCTCGAAGGCTGCCGCCAAGGTGGTGCTGGAGACGCCTATAGGGCCGGACAGTTCGATGACCGGCACTTCCCAAGGGTGGATTTCCACAATGCGGCGCACGAACCGGTCCACTGCAGCGTCATCCAGGGCAGCGTCGAAGTAGGTTGTGAGGACGAAGGTGGTCGAAATGGTCCGCTGGCCCACCTGCCCCAGCGTGGGATTGGCTCCCTCCGTCACGGTGAAGCCTTCGAAGCCCACGCCGGACTCAAAGACGTGCCTGTAATTTCCGAAATCGCCCAATTCCGGGGATGCGGCCAATGCCTGGAGCAGGGCCACGATGCCCTGGTCATCCTGGAAGGCCTCGGTTTCACCCTTCGCGAGCCGGGCAAAGCTCTCTGACGCTATGGGCCAATGCACGCGCAGCTTGCGTACGGACTTCATCTCAATGTTCAAGGGAATGCCTCTTCTTTGCCGTTCTAGCGGATTGTTTGACTGCCATCGTGGCATATAGTGATGATCATTACAAGCATTTGGAAATGCTTATTATGACCAACATAAAGGACTGGAGAATGCCCAGCAACGCAAAGCTGTCCCGCGCGCTCAACGCCGGTGAAGACCTGGTGGCGGACGGCGCGCTCGCCACTGAGCTTGAAGCGCGCGGATGTGATTTGGCGGATCCGCTGTGGTCGGCCAAGGTCCTTTTCGAACAGCCGGACCTGATCAGGCAGGTGCACCGCGATTACTTCCGCGCCGGCGCGGCTGTCGCCATCACGGCGAGCTACCAGGCCACGCCCCAGGGATTCAAACAGCGCGGCATTGGCGAGGCCAAAGCCCTGGAGTTGGTCGCGCTAAGTGTGCGCCTGGCCGACGAGGCGCGCCGCGAGCACCTGGACGAAAACCCGGATGCTGGCCCGTTGTTGATTGCCGGGTCGGTGGGTCCCTACGGCGCCTACCTCGCGGACGGATCCGAGTACCGGGGCGAATACGACCTCGGCAAGAGCGGTTTCATGGATTTCCACCGTCCCCGGATTGCGGCGTTGGTGGAGGCCGGAGTCGATTTTCTGGCGTGCGAGACGCTGCCCTCGCTTCCGGAGGCCGAGGCCCTCCTGGGCCTTGTGGAGGAGTTCGACGTCGAGTCGTGGTTCTCCTTCACGCTCCGGGATGGTGGGCATATCAGTGACGGCACGCCCCTGGCCGGTGTCGCCGGGCTCTGTGCAGGGCACCCGCACGTGGCAGCCATCGGGGTGAATTGTGTGCCGTTGGAGTTGGTTACACCCGCACTTGGGGCCCTACGGAGCGCCACCCGGACGCCACTGATCGCCTATCCGAATTCGGGGGAATGCTATGACGCGGTGAGCAAGACGTGGGATCCGGCCCCGGCGCCGGACGGCGCCGCGGGCTCCGGTAGCAACCAGCTTCCAAGCCTTGCGGCAGAGGCCCGCGCCTGGCGTGGCCTCGGTGCCCGGATTGTTGGAGGGTGCTGCCGGACGACGCCGCGGGACATTGCCGCCGTGGCAAGGCTGTCAGCGGTTCGCGTCAGTCGCGAAGTGGCGACCCCATAACGTTGAATCGAAACCCTCCGAACGTACCGGACAGTAGCGGGCGTGCGACCGTGATGGATGCCTGGACCTCCGGCAACGCGAGGGAAGACTGATGCGCCTCCTCGTTCTCCCACAGTTCCAGTACAAACACGGTGTCCGGGTCGTCGTCGTTCACTCCAACCTCGTAAGCAAGGCAGCCGATCTGTTGGAGGGTCTCGCTGCGCTGAGTCAGGTGGCGCACCAACTCGTCGCGCTTACCTGAGACAGCGCCGAGCGTTCCCACATTCGCAAAGGTCATAGCCCTACCGTAGTAGGACGCTGCGACTTTCACTCTGCCCGCAAAGCCGAACGCTGAGCGGGCAGAAACGTCAATCGTGCAGTCCTATTTCGGAACTTAGCGCCAATTCGGCTGCGTGGGACGGCGATCTACGGCTCCGGCACCCGCAGCACCCCCACGGCCGCCACCAAATACGGCGCCGGATCCGGATCCGTCCCGGCGGCCCACTGCATCCAGGCCTCGAACGTCGCCCCGATCAGCGCGGCGCACAGATACACAGCAACGTCGTCGCGGACGCCGGCCGAAACCAGATACGCCCGGGCCCGCTCCCGCTGCGGCGACAGGGACTCGTAGCTCCGGCTGGCCAGCTCGGGGTGTTCGGCGATCAGCCTCAGCCGGCCGCGCGTGACGGCCAGATCCGGCAGGACAGCAACTCCGGCGACAGCCGCCTCCCGCAGCGCTGCCAGGATGTCGCCGTCGGTCGAACCATCACCGCGGGCTGACGCCAGAACCCGGCCGGAGGCCTCGATTACCGGTTCCATGCCGCCCCAGACGAGTTCGGCCTTGCTGGCGAAATAGCGGTACAGGCTCTTGCGCCCGATCCCCGCTTCGCGCGCGATGTCCTCCATGGAGGTCTGCTCGTAGCCGCGCTCGGCGAACAGCCGCAGCGCGATGGCGGCCACGGCGTCGGGATCAATCGTCGCCGGCCGCCCGGCGGGGCGCGGAACGGCGGTCTTCACAGCATCCGAAGGCATCCCACCAGTATTCACCCTTCCATAATGACACAGAGTGTCATAACGTGGACCGCATCACCGTCAGCAACGTCTGGAAGGGCATCATGGGCACCGAAGCATCATGGCAGGAAGCCACCACCAACGGCCGATTCGCGGGCAAGATCGTCGTCGTCACCGGTGCCGCCTCGGGCATCGGCCAGGCCACTGCGCTGCGCATCGCCAAGGAAGGCGGCCGCGTCATTGCCGCCGACATCAGCAAGGAACGCCTGGATGACCTCGTGGCCGAGAACGCGGGCTTGGACCTGGTTCCCGTGGCCGGTGACATCTCCACCGAGGAGACCGTCGCCGCCGTCGTCGCAGCCGCCGGCGGACGGGTGGACGCCCTGGCGAACGTCGCCGGCATCATGGACAACTTCGCCCCGATCCACGAGGTGGACGACGACCTCTGGGACCGCGTCTTCCGGATCAACGTCACCGCTTTCATGCGCCTGACCCGCGCCGTGGTGCCGCTGATGCTGGACGCCGGCACCGGCTCCGTGGTCAACGTCGCCTCCGAGGCCGGCCTGCGCGGGTCCGCCGCCGGCGCCGCCTACACCGCGTCCAAGCACGCCGTCGTCGGCCTGACCAAGAACTCGGCCGTCATGTACAGGCCCAAGGGCCTGCGCTTCAACGCCGTGGCCCCCGGCCCCACCATCACCAACATCGTGGCCAACTGGGGATCCCAGCTCGCGGCCGAACGCCTCGGCCCGCTGATGCAAGCCACCGTCCCCACACCCGCCACCGCGGCGCAGCTCGCCGCCTCCATCACCTTCCTGCTCAGCGACGACGGCACCAACATCAACGGCGCCATCCTCGCCTCCGACGGCGGCTGGTCCGCGCTGTAAGCACCGCGCCAAACGCAAGCGGACGACGGCGGGAAGCCCCGCCGTCGTCCGTTACGTCCTGCCTCGGAGGCTCAGGGTAATTCGGGCATGTCCTTCAAACCTGTCGTGCTGGCGCAGCTCCAAATGGCGTGGTCGAGTTCTTTCTGCCCAACGCCGAGTTTCTCGGCAGCCGCCTTGACGAGGGAGGCGGCAAATTTTGAACTCACTCGTCGCTGGACCGCGCGCCCCACGAACTCAGTGATCCAAGTGTCTGCCTTCACGCCATCATGGCTCAGAAGCATTGTGAAGTATTCCCACGTAACAGGGCCGAGGCCCGACACTCCTGTGTACTGAGTCCTGTGATTAGCGTCGTCGGGACTCAGGTGCGCTGGCTCGGTGACCCCAATGGCAGCGAAGCGCTTTGCAGATTCCACGATGGCAAAAGCCTTGGTCTTTCCGGCATGCACTTTCTGGCGATTCAGAATCTTTTCGAGTGCAACCGGGTCCTGTCCCGCCAGGTGGCGCATCCGCTCTGAGGCGGCGACGTGCTCCGAGTGCTTCTCGTATCGCAGAACGGCGCCCCGGGCTCCCGTCCAGGACCCGTCTTGACGTTCCCTCCCGTATCGGAAACGGATCGACATGACCGCATCGACCAATGCCGAATCGATGCGCTTGTAACCGCCGGGCCATTTCTTCCAGGGCGTCGGCATAGCCGCGATAGCGATGAGGAGCCGGTCGAGGTCGGGAGCGGTCGCGTTCACAGGTAGCTCTTTACGCTCGCGCGGAGGGCTTCCGTGTGCTCGTAGATCTCTTCCAGCGAGCTAATGGGCACCCGTGTCTCTTCTTTGTTGTCGTCGAAAATGCCGATGTACTTCTGGGTACGGTTGAAGTGCAAGCGCGCGATCGGCTTGCGGTTGTTGTCGTCCAGCAGGACCGCGAAATAGGACTTTGCGTCCCTCTGCACCACCCGAGCGGGCTTGACCTCGCTGCAGACGATGGCCCGCACGATCTGATATCCCTCGATTTCCTCCAGTGTTGTCTCCAAGCCGTCTGCCTCGGCCAGATCCGCTTCGGCCACAGGTGCGCTGGTGACGGTGGCAGCCACTGTCACGTCCTCATTTTGCGGGAAGGCCGCGCCGCCGAGGGCCTTCTTCAGCCGCTCGTTGACCTGGTCGTTCAGGAACTGCTTGGACGCTTTGGTCACCAACGCGGTGAACTGCTCGCGCACCTTCTGGGTGTAGGGACCCGAATACACGCGACCGGTGAGGAACTTAACCCATTCGTCCTCCGGCTCCTTGAATTGAGCCGCCAGGGTCCTCTTGAGTTCACCGATGTATTTCAGTTCGCCGGCCGCGCTGATGATCGAGTCGAGATCAAATACGTCCTTGGACAGTTTTTGAAGCTCGGGTATGAGGGATTCGTCGATGTCGCTCAGGTCGAGAACAAGGAACGGCTTGGCGTCCATGCGGTTCGGAGCGTCGAGGTCTGTGAAGAACTGGTACACCTCGCCGTTCGTCAGGATTGCGATCCTAGCGTTAGTCACGGCAAAGTACCGGAAGAGCTGGGATGCGTGCTCGATTTTCACCGGTTCCGTGGACTTCTTGCACTCGATCAGGATCTGGACCTCACCGTCCTTGACGATCGCATAGTCGATCTTCTCGCCCTTCTTGAGCCCAACATCCGCGATGAACTCCGGAACGACTTCCATGGGATTGAAGACGTCATAGCCAAGAATTGTGGAAATGAAAGGCATGACGAAGGCATTCTTGGTTGCCTCTTCCGTTTGGATCACACCCCGCTGTTGGCGCACCTTTGCTGCCAAAGCCGAAAGTTTTTCTGCAAACTCCATTTGTCCCCCTAAGAATTGACTGTGCTGCCAACCGTAGCGCAGCCCTATGCCAATTTGATGAAACTGGCCCTGGGGTGAGATTAGGGCTGGGATCCCAGCTCGCGGCCGAACGCCTGGGCCCGCTGATGCAGGCGACCGTCCCCACGCCCGCCACCGCCGCGCAGCTCGCCGCCTCCATCACCTTCCTGCTCAGCGACGACGGCACCAACATCAACGGCGCCATCCTCGCCTCCGACGGCGGCTAGTCGGTGCTGTAGGGGAGCGGCGCCCAAAACGGAAGCAGGCAACGGCGGGATTGGTCACATTCTGCCGGTGGGTACGAGCAGGGCCCAGGACAGCGCTGGGGCGACAAGCACGACTGCGCCGGCGTAGATCATCAACTGGCGGTAGACGCGTTGCCGGTCCTTCTCGTGGGCGTTGGCCACCACCAGCGCACCGTCGGTGGAGAACGGTGAGACATCCACGACGGTGGCAGCGATGGCCAGTGCCGCTACCGTTCCGGAGGCGCTCAGCGAACTTGTGGCCAGCAGCGGACCGGCAAGCGGGATGAATGCGGTCAGCAAAGCCGTGGAGGAGGCGAAGGCTGAGCCGACGCCAATCACGTAACAGAGGACGAGTGCCACCAGCAGCGGTGCCCCCAAGGCCAGGGCTTGCTCGGCAAGTGTGTCGATGACGCCCACGTGCTGAAGCAGGGAGACGTAGGTGATCATGCCGGCCACCAGCAGGACCGTGGACCAGGAGATGCCGCCGATGAACGTTCGGTGTTCCTTGATATTCACCAGTGCCAGCAGGAGGCCGGCGCTGAGGGCGACAAATCCGATCGGCATGTGGAAACCCAGGGTGCACACAAGCATCACTGCGATCAGCGCGAGCGTGAGGACCTGCTGGCCGTGGGGACGACCGGTACGAGCAGCGTCCAGATCGACATGCTGGCCGCTTTCACCGTCGCGCAGCCTGCCCAGAAGGGCGAACACGACGATGGTCAGCCCGGTGAGGATGAGGTTGAGGGCGAAGCTGGCGGTGAAGAGTGCGCCTTGAGCGATGGGAAACCCGTTTTGCAGTGCGATGTCGTGTACCAGCACGCCGGCCACGGACAACGGAGAAAAACCGCCGGCGTGGGCTCCATTGATGATGAAAGCCCCCATGAGCACGGGATGGATGCGCGACTCGTAGGCGAATGTGATGGCCGCAGGTGCCAGGAGTGCGACGGCGGCGGGGGAGAAGGTGCCCATGGCCGTGAGTGCGGCAGCTAGCAGGAAGAACACCCAGGGAAGCAGCAGCGTCTTGCCCCTGACGAGGCGCACGCAGGCCTGGACGATGATTTCGATGGTGCCGTTTCGCTGGGCCATGCTGAAGAAGTAGGTGACGCCGATGATCGTCACAACGATGCTGGCAGGGAACTCATTAAGGATCTCCCTGTCGGACATTCCGAGCATGAAGTAGCCGACGCCGAAAGATGCCACCAGCCCCATCACCCCGATGTTCAGCGGCCATTTTGTGGCGACGACGAACATTAAGACGAGGATGACGAGCGGGATGATCTGGATAGCGGTCATGGTCGGCTCCGGTCGTGTGGTGGCCGCCGGGTTGAAGATGTCACCGCCCAGCAGAAGGGCGGCCAGTCCCAGGATCGCGAAACCGGCCACCGCCATCAGTAGGATACGGCGACGGGCACGACGCTTGGGACCCTCGTCCCTGGTCTCGCCCACCGGGGCAGTGGCGCGGTGCGCAGTCTTAGTCATGATGGTCTCCTGAGAGAGTAGCTCCCGCGAGGGAGGCGAGGGAGGCGTTTGAAACAGCGGGGCGGCCGTCGTTGCGATGAGTCGGCGATCCGGGTGACCGCCTTGGCCGCCCCGCTGCAGTCTGCGGGATTTAGCCGATGTAGCCGAAGATCCGGTTCCAGGTGGCCTGGTCTTCCTTACCGTGGTGGGCCAGATCCTCGGGCAATCCGCGGTGGGGGAGCCCGGTGTTCATGGCCGGCAGCTGGACATCCATCACCTTGGGAGCCGGGGCGGTCGAGTCGGCCGGGTATTCGCCGATCTGGGAGAAGACGCTGGCTCCGCGTTTGCTGAGGTTCCAGTTCATGAACAGCTGGGCAGCGGCTGGGTGCTGGGCCGTGGGGGTCATGCCCAGGAAGTAGTCGTAGAGCGCGAATCCCTCCTTGGGGACCACGAACTTCACTGGCGCGTTGTTGTTTGCCGCGATGTTGACGCTGCTGACCACGGCCGTGGCCACCTGGATTTCACCGCGAGACAGGCTTTCCTGCTGTGCACCGGAGGAATCGAAGATCCGTGGCTGCTGGGCTGCGTATCCCTTGAGGTAGTCCTCGCCGAGGGCGTCGAGTTGGAAGCGCACCAGGGATGCTGAGCTGCCGCCGGCGCCGACCTGAGTGGTGCCGATCTTTCCTTTCCACTTCGGATCCAGCAGGTCCTGCCAGGACTTTGGGGCGTCCGCCTCGCTGACCAGGGCTGTGTTGTAGGCAAAGGTGAAGGCCGGGTCGAAGACCCGGTAGAACTTCCCGGCGTCGTACTTCACGGTGGCATCCAACTGGTCGAAGTTGGGCACCTTGTGCGGCGTGAAGGCGCCGGCCTTGTTCATGGCTGATACCGACGAGAACTCGGAAGTGCGGATGACGTCGGCCCCCAGCTTGTTGGCGCCCTGTTCGCTGAGAACGCGCTCCAGCAAACGGTTGGGTACCAGCCGGACCAGGTTCACTTTGATGCCGGTGTCCTGCGTGAAGGCCTTGATGACTTCCTTCTCGCTGTTTTCCACGTAGCCGCTGTAGAGGCTGATGGACCCCTCGGCCTTGGCTTTGGTGAACAGCTCGCGGTCTGCCACGGTCTGCCCGTTGATCACGAGTTCGGAGGTAGTGGAGAGGGATTCGGCCTTGCTGACCAGGGTGACGGTCTTGGGGGCGCTGCAGGCACCGGCGGTGACCGCCAGTGCGGCGGCGGCCAGCACCGACGTCGTCGTCTTGAGGATGTTTTTCATCGTGCTTCTCCGTTGGTTGCGCGGGCGCCGAAGGCCTTCGCGATGACCACCAGGGCCAGGATGACCAGGATGTAGAGCAGGCTCGTCGATGCTGCGGAGCGCAGCGCGCCGTTGTCGTAGTTGTCAAAGACCACAATCGCCAGGAGCCGGGTGTTGGAGGTGAAAAGGAACAACGCGGCGGACAGTTCCCGCATCGCCAGCATCAGCAGCAGCAGGACGGTGGACATCACGCCGGTCTTCATCAGCGGCAGTGTCACATAGGTCACCGCACGGGCCCTGGTGGAGCCAAGAAGTACTGCGCTGTCCTCGAGGTCCTTGTCCACCTGCAGGATGCTGGCGGACATGCCCCGGTAGCCCTGGGGCAGGTAGATCGCGATAAAGGCAATGATCAGCACAACGATGGTTCCGTACACGGGAAGCGGCAATACCAGCCAGGTCCACAGCAGGCCCAGGCCCATGACGATCGCCGGGATGGCGAGCGGCAGCATTGCCACGAACTCCAGGCTCTTCCGGCCGGGGGTCTTGGTCCGGTACACGAGGTAGCTGAGGTAGAACGCCAGCGCGGCACCCAGGACTGCGACGCAGACGGCCACCAGCACGCTGTTCCGTGCCGCGTCCAGGAATGTGGCGGACTGGAGCGTCTGAAAGAGCGACCAGAAGGAAAGTGCGTCTTCGCCGAAAAGCTGGCCCAGGTTGGATACGTAGGGCGAGGATTGCAGTGAGGCCAGTAACAGCGCCACCACCGGCAGCACGATTGCCAGGGCGAAATACACCACAGCGAATGTCAGGCCCACGCCGCGGAGCTTCCCGATGTCCATCATTCGGGGCTTCATGCCCTTGCCGGAAACAGTGGTGAAGTTCCTTTTCATCACCACGCGCTGCTGGATTGCGGTGACGGCGATCAGGACGATGGTCAGGACGACGGCGACCGCCGCGGCCTCGTTGCCCCTGGCCGGTGCGGAGTTCATCAGGCGGTAGATGAAAGTGGGAAGCGTTTCAATCTGGCCGGGAGTGCCGATCATCTGGGCGACTGGAAAGTTTTCCATGGTCAGGGCAAAGATCAGTACGCCTGAACCGAGAATCGCCGGTGTGACGAGAGGGAACGTTACAGTGCTCAGGATCTTGCCGAGAGAGCCGCCGTGGACGCTGGCGGCTTCCTCCAGATCAGGGTTCATGAGGGCCATGGCGCCGTGGATGAGCAAGAACGCATAGGGGGCGTAGTACAACGCCAGAACGAAGACCAGGCCAGGCATCGTGTAGACATTGAAGAGGTTGCCCAGGCCGATGCCGCGGGTGAGCAGGTTTAGGTAGCCCGTGGCGGGTCCGGCCAGGAGCGACCAGGCAAGTGCGCCCACCAGCGAGGGCAGGAACATCGGTGCGATGCCGATGAAGTAGATGATGGCTTTGCCCCAGATGTTGGTCCTGGCCGCGAGGAAGGCCAAGGTGCCCCCGATGAACATGGCCAGCACAGAAGAGGATGTTGCCACCACCAGGGAATTAGTCAGTGCGACCATTGACTGGTGGGACGAGAGAACCTTGAAGTTCTCCAGCGTCAGGCCGCTGAGTCCGATCGAACCCGGCCGGGGTGTGGAGCTGCTGAATGCCGAGAAAAGGATCAGGGCCACGGGCATGAGGATCAGGATGGTCAGCAGGGCCAGCATCAGCCACGTGGGCATGGACTTCCTGAACTGGTGGCCGAGCTGGCCGCCCATCCGGCGTCGGGGCTGCGGGCCGGGCTTCACGGGGGGCGGCGTGGCCGGCCGCTGATCTGGCCGCTTGCGGAGGTCTGTGGTGGCGGCGGACATCAGGCCACCTCGGCGGGCAGGACCTGGATGTCGGACGGGCTCGCTGTGACCCAGACCCTGTTGCCTTTTTCGGCTGGCGCGCCGTCCCGACGGGAAACGAGGGCCTCGATGGCGGGGCCGCCGTCGAGCTCGATCAGGTAGCGCACGTTTGAGCCCTGGTAGCTGGCCACCGAGACCTCACCGGCCCAGTTGTTGGAGTAAGCGTCTGGCCGTTGAGCGGAGACAATGACGTCCTCCGGGCGGATGCAGGCCTTGACGGCGTCGCCGTCGAGCGTGTACTCGACGGTGGACAGTTCGAGGCTGTGCTCCGCCATCTTGTACGTTCCGGGGTGGCCGTTCTTGAGCACCGGGAAGATGTTGGTGACACCCAGAAAGTCCGCGATTGAGGCGCTGGCCGGGTTTTCGTAGATTTCGCCGGGGCTTCCCACCTGGGCGAGCTTGCCGTTCTGCATGAGGGCGATCCGGTCCGCGAGGGCCAGGGCTTCGCCCTGGTCGTGGGTGACGTAGACGCAGGTCAGGTTCAGCTTCTGCTGCAGCGCGCGGAGTTCGATCCGCAGGCGGTCCCGGAGCCGGGCGTCCAGGTTGGAGAGGGGCTCGTCCAGCAGCAGGACGCTGGGGCGCATCACCAGGCTTCGGGCCAAGGCCACTCGCTGCATCTGGCCGCCGGAGAGGAGGCTGGCGCCGCGTTTCTGGAACCCGTCCAGACCCACCAGGTGGAGTGCCTCATCGACGCGCTCTGCAATTTCCTTTCTGCCCAGTTTCTTCATTTGGAGCGGGAAGGCGACATTCTCGAAGATGGTTCGATGCGGCCACACGGCGTAGGACTGGAACACCATTCCCACGTTGCGTTTGTGGGAGGGAACATTGATGTTCTTTTCGCTGTCGAACACCACCTGGTCCCCGATGGTGATTCTGCCGCGGACAGGGGTTTCCAGTCCGGCGATGCAGCGCATGGTGCTGGTCTTGCCGCAGCCAGACTTGCCCAGCAGCACCAGGGAATGTCCGTCCTCGATTTCGGCGTTGACGCCTTGGACAGCGTAGGTATCGCCGTATTTCAGGTCGATGTTCTCCAAAGTGACTTTCATTGTCCGACTCCTTTGTCAGGTCTATTTGTGCGTAGTTAGGCGCTGGCCCGCACGGCGGCGGTCGCGCGGGTAAAGATGATGGATTCGCTGATGACGCGGGCGGCCCGTTCGAGTCCGATCCGGGCAGGTCGCCCGAACGGGTCGACAGTGGCGACGGTGGCGATGATGCCGGCCGCAGTGCCGATCCGGAGGTGGGTAACGGCGTCGGGAGCGGTCTGAATCGCGCCGCCGGCCAGGGCGGCGTTGACTACAGTGCCTGCGGTGATGGCAGCGGTGGCGATGCCGACGGCGGACGTCAGCCCGATTGCCGGGTGGGGGGCGTGCATGGACAGAGTCCGGATCGAGACGTCGTAGGCCGAGCCGCTGATGTGCTGGCCACTGGTGGTGAGGAAGTCCGCCGCGGGGCCGACGATCCCCACCTTGGGCACCGCATGGTCAACCGGGGAGCCGGCGGCCCGGAGCCCCATGCGCAAGGCGGCAGCGCTTCGGATTTCGGTGAGCAGGGGCACGAACTCTGAGAGTTCGGCCAGGCTCTCGGTTCCGGTGAGGCCCAGGGACTCGGCCGCCACCAGAACCATCGGTGCTCCGGCGTCGATCATGGAGACCAGATAGTTTCGGCCGTCTACGGAAAGTTCTTCGCGTGCGTGCCGGGTGGGCAGCGCAGAGCCGGTGCTGCCGCCTGCGGGGTCGAGGAAGGCCAGGGTGACGGGCACCCCTGTGGCCAGGGTGCCAGGGACTTGCGCCTCGCCAAAGACTGGCAGCTTTCCGTCCGGTGTGGCGACGTCGGCTTCGAGCCGTGTGCCGGTATTCAGGTTGCGCATGCGGACGAGGGTGGTTCCCGGTGTGGTCCGCACAAAACCGTGGCTCACCGCGTAGAGGGCAATGGCCGTCGCGCAGTTGCCGCAGTTGCTGCCCCATTCGACGCGGCCGTCGCCGATCCCGACCTGCGCGAAGAGGTAGTCAACATCAACGTCGTCATCGGGGGCGGCCGAGACGATGGCCGCCTTGGAGGTGGTGGACGTGGCCCCGCCGACACCGTCGATCTGGCGGGGGTCGGCGGCGTTGAAAGTGTCAATGAGGAGTGCCTCGACCTGGTCCCTCGACGCCGGGACGTCCTGGCCGTCGAACAGCCAGCATTTGCTGGTTCCGCCCCTGACCAGGGTTGCTGGGATTCTCAATGGATTCTCGATTCGAAAGTAGTTGTGGTCCGGGCCGTCCACGGCGCCTGTGTGGCCTCGGTCATATCTACTTTCGGCTCCTGCAGCGTTGAGCACAATGTTCATTTTCTTTATGTGGCTTAACTTCAACTACACTCTTGTCATGGAGCTTGATGTTCGCCGCCTTTTCCTGCTGGCAGAAATTGCCGAGTATGGATCCCTGACCGCGGCCGCCGAGGCGATGATGTACACGACGTCCGCGGTCTCCCAGCAAATGCGCCGGCTCGAGGCCGAGGCTGGGCAGACCTTGTTCGAACGGCATGCCCGCGGCGTGGTTCTAACGGACGCGGGGGCTGCCCTGGTGGCCAGGGCTCGGTCCATCCGGCGGGAGCTGGCCGGCGCCCAGTCCGATCTTGACGCACTAAGTGGGCTGCGAGCCGGCAGCCTGCGGATCGGGTCCTTCCCCACGGCCTCCGCCTCCATTCTGCCGTTGGTTCTGACCCAGTTCGCCAGGGAGCATCCGGCCGTTTCCGTGTCAGTTAAGAGCGCATTGAGGGACCCCCTGCGCGAACTGCTGCTGATGCGCGAGGTGGAGCTGGCCCTCCTTTGGGAATACGACTGGAGCCCATTCACGGACCCGGAAATCGACACCGAAAAGCTCGTGGACGATCCCACCGTCCTAGTCGTAGCGGGGAGCAGTGACGTGGGGCGCAGCGGCCCGGTGGATCTCAGCTCCCTCGCTGCGGCCCGGTGGATCATCCGTGCGGACGGGCACCCCGTGGCGGACGTGCTGACCAGAAGCTGCCACGCGGCAGGGTTCGCTCCAGACATTTCCTATGACGCCCACGACTATCAGGAAGCTCAGGCAATGGTGGCGGCAGGACTCGGTGTGGCCCTAGCCCCCCGGCTATCGCTCACAAATCTGCGGGACGACGTCAGGCTTGTTCCGCTCGATCCGCGGATTCCTGTCCCGGTCCGCCGGATTCTGCTCGGACAGCTTAAAGGGCGCACGTCGACGCCAGCCATGCTCGGCTTCCAGCAAACCCTGCGGGAGGCATCTCGTGCGATGCCTCAGACCTTCGGCCGACCGGGCCAGCTCGGCTCGGTCAACATCTGAATTCAAAAGCGGAGCGGCACCCAATGTACGCGGACGACGGCGGGACGTTCCGCCGTCGTCCGCCAGCTGTGAACCTACTGCGCCGGGCGTTCCTGGGGGACGGGGATCTCGAGTCTCACGATAAGGCCGGAGGTAGCTGCATTCTCTAGGGTGACGGTGCCGTGGACTGATTCTGCGGCGGCCGCGACGATTGCCAGACCCAATCCCGAGCCGGTCGCGGTGCCGCGCACGCTCTCGTCCCGCGAGAAGCGGTCGAAGGCGTGGGGGAGGAAGTCCGGGTCGATGCCAGGGCCGGTGTCGGTGATGACGGTGATGATGTGGGAAAGTTCCTGCGTGATGGTGGCGGTGATCTTTCCTTTCCCGTCGACGGCGCGGAGGGCATTCGAGAGCAGGTTATCGAGCACCCTCCCGTAGAGAAGAGCCGGCATCGGCGTCGGTGCGGCACGGTCTGTGTGGTCGGGTGTGATCAGCTCGATTTCGACGTCCCCACCCATGGCGCGGAGCCGCGCCCGATCGATGGCTTCCCCGGCCTCATCGACGAGGTCGCCCACGACGGTGGCCGACGTTGGCGGGCGTCCGGCATCCAGGCGCGAGAGTTCCAGCAGGCTTTCAACGAGTTCGGAGAGCCGGGTGGTTGCCCGCTCGGCGCCGAGGATATCGGAGTCAATGCTGCTGCGGTCGCCGGCGCGGAGCAGCTCAAGTTGCGCCTGCAGAACTGCCAGTGGTGTGCGTAGTTCATGGCTGGCGTCCGAGACCAGCTGCCGTTCCCGGGAGGCCGAAGCCCGGAGGGTCACTATGAGCCGGTTGAGGGTCGCGGCGAGGCCGGTGATCTCATCCCGTGCCGGACCCACGGGCAGCAAGTCCTCGGCGCCGGCCGCGACGATCGCTTCCGCGCTTCGGCGCAGTTGCGTGACCGGGCGGAGCGCAGCTCCTGTCAGAAGCCACGAGGCAGCGCCGAACAGAAGCGTGAGGGCGCCGAGGCCTGAGATCACCCCCGTAGTGAGGTTGTTGAGGACGAGATCAGATTCCTGCTGGTTGCGGGCCGAGATGATAGTCCAGTTTCCGGCGCCGGTCGGGACGGTTTCGACGGCGACCAAGTAGGTGGCCTCACCCGCAACGAGCTGCTGCGGGCCGGTGCTGGCTCGGTTGATAAGTGCCATATTCGAGGTGATGGCGGCCGGCAGCGTCGAAACCTGGCTGGTTCCGGCAGGATCGATGACTGCGACGAGCTGACCTTCACCGGGATGGTCGCGAGGTTCGTTCGGCTCCTGCTCAATGGCCGTTTCGAACTGGGTGGCGTCGCTTTGGAGTACTTCGAAAGCGGCGTTTTGCATAATGCCCTCGACCTGCTGCCGCACGACGAGGCCAACGGTACCGAAGAACAGGGCGGCCAGCAGCAGCGTGCCCATCGTGATCCGGGTACGGATGGAAAGCCTGGAAACCGCCTTCACAGCTCGCGCGCAAGCTGGAAACCGATTCCTCGTTCGGTGCGCAGGCTCACCCCGGTCGGGAGGGGATCGAGCTTGCGGCGGAGGTAGCTGATGTACTGATCGACGATATTCGAATCTGCGCGCTGAAGCTTTCCCCAGATCTCCGACAGAATCCTCTCCCGGGACACTGTCTCATCGACGTGTTGGGCCAAAAATCGCAGCAGCGCGAATTCCTTGGGGCTCAGCGGAACCATCTTCCCGCCCGCTCGGACGAGGTGGTTGTGGCCGTCGATGATCAGCTCACCGACCTCGATCCGGGGACTGAGCGCCAGGCTCTCCCGGCGACGGAGCGCCCGCAGACGCGCTGCGAGCTCGTTGAAAGCGAAGGGTTTGGTGAGGTAGTCATCGGCGCCGGAGTCCAGCCCTCGCACGCGGTCGCTGACGTCGTCCCGGGCCGTGAGCATCAGGATGATGAGCGCGGGAGACGCCTCGCGCAATCGGCGGCAGAGTTCGAATCCGGACATCCCCGGCAGCATCACATCGATTATCGCGACGCCGTAGTCCGTTTCCTGTGCTGAGATCAGGGCTGTCAGGCCGTCTTCGATCCAGCGTGCGTCGTAACCTTCGACGCCGAGGCCGCGGGCGAGGAGGGGCCCAAGTTCAGTGTCGTCTTCGACGACCAGCACTCGTACGGGACGGTCACAAGGTTCAGCCATGGAGCCATTCTCGCCGAAACGGGCACCGCGTTGTTGCCACGGTGTCCATCGACGTGTCTGTGAGGATTCTCAGACAGGGCACCCTTTTTCGCAGTTTCACCGGAGCATCGAATGGAAGGGTGCAGTTCATGAGCACCCGAGAGATGACATCGCCGCCCCCAACCAAGCTGCTGAGCAAGGTTCCTGAGATCACGATCTGGTTCTGGATCATCAAAGTCCTCTGCACGACGGTCGGCGAGAGCTTCGCCGACTTCATCAACGTAGCCCTGGGAGTAGGTCTGGTTGAAACAGCTGTCATCTTCACCGGAGTGACCGCCGTCGTACTTGCCGTGCAGATGAGGCTCCGAGGCTATCGCCCGGACGCGTACTGGCTCACGGTGGTTCTGCTGAGTATCACCGGAACGCTCTACACCGACCTGCTCACAGACCAGGCAGGCGTGCCACTCTGGATCAGCGCCAGCGTATTCTCAGGGATGCTGGCTGTGGTCTTCACCATCTGGTTCGTCAAAGAACGGACCCTCTCCATCCACAGCATCACCACCAGGCCCCGCGAAGCGTTCTACTGGCTAGCTGTCCTCGTGACTTTCGCCCTCGGCACGGCCCTGGGCGACTGGACGCTCGATCTCACCGGATGGGGACCCGGCGCGTCGATTCTGCTGCCCCTCATCCTCATCGGCATCGTCACCGCCCTCTGGCGATTCGGGGCCAACCCGGTACTCGCCTTCTGGATTGCCTACATCCTCACCCGTCCCCTGGGCGCGAATGTCGGAGACTGGCTCAGTCTCACAGCCCCCGAGGGCGGCCTGGGCCTGGGCACGCTCACCACGAGCATCATCTTCCTCTTGGCCATCCTCGCCACGGTTGTATATCTCTCAATCAGTAAAACCGACACAGTCGAACGCGCATCGGGCACGGCAACGCCTCCAGTGACCCCCGGACGTCGTCGGACCGCGTTGGGAATCCTGGCAGGTGTCGCGGTCGCCACCATCATGCTCCTCGCCTACACCAGCAGCCTCCCGCACAAGAGCGCTCTTGCCGACGAAGGCCCTGCAGCAGCCTGCCAGGCCGGCTCCGCCGCGCCGACCCAGCCCGAGGCCCAAGCGGCGGCGCAGGCAAACTTCCCTGCCTCGAACATGGCCGAGTTCCGAACCATCACCTCCGACACCCTGGCGTTCGTCAAGAAGGGCGACCAGGCCGCAGCCGCGGCCCGGGTTACCGATCTCGAGACCGCCTGGGATGACAACCAATCTGCGCTGAACGCTGCCGACTGCACCGCGTGGACCTACATCGACAAGCAGATCGATCCCGTCCTGTCCGCTGTCCGCTCGCCCAACCCCAAGCCGGCGACCGAACAGACTGCCCTGAAGAACCTCCTTGCAACGCTCGGAGGTGCCTGAGCAGCCCGCCGGTCCCCACGGGACGGTTGTGGCACCCCGGACCTGCGCCCGATCAAGCCCACCGTCCGGCCCTACCGGGATAACGCTGGACGGCCTATCGTGGTCCCTGCCATCAGCCCGAGGGAAAGGAACGACGATGTTCACCCTGCAGATTAGCTACCCGGTCCGGGACTACGACGCATTCAAGAAAGTCTTCGACACCGATCCCGCAGGCCGCGCCGCCTCGGGCGCCCGGTCTGTCCGCTTGTTCCGGGATGCCGAGGACCAGAACAGCGTGGCCGTGCTCCTTGACTTCGACACCAAGGACGCCGCGACCGGCTTTCTGGACAAGTTGCGCAGCCAGGTGTGGGACAAACCCGAGGTGATAGGGCAGCTGATGACGGCAGCGCCGACCGCCAGGATTCTGGAAGAGGTGGGCCGCGAGGGCCAGGGCGCGGGCTGACCGCCGACTTGTCCGGCCGCCGGATGAGCTAGCCGCAACTTCATGCTGTCCCAGGACGACGGCGGGACGTCCCGCCGTCGTCCGATTCCATGACCTCATTCCGCGCCCCGTCCGTGCCGTCCCCTCTGGGGGCCTTGAACTATATTCGGACAAGCGAAAGGATCGGACTGCCTTGCAGGCACAAGGAAGGCGCACATGGAAGGCGGACTTCTGAATGGCGGGAATGCCGCCAGCCACGGTGGACGTGAGTAACGCGGTAGTCCAGCGCCTCGTCTGGGACCAGCGGCCCGACCTCGGCGATTGTCCGATAGCGCGGGTTGCGAACGGCTGGGACAACGCAACCTTCCGGCTCGGTGACGGCCTGGCCGTCCGGCTGCCGCGCAGGGCGGAGGCCGTTCCGCTGGTACTGCATGAGCAGCGCTACCTTCCCGACATAGCTCGCCGCTCCCCGGTTGCGGTTCCGGTCCCCGTTCATGCCGGCAGGCCGACGTCGGACTTTCCATGGCCCTGGAGCATCGTGCGGTGGGTCCCGGGAGCTGCTGCGGCCGACGTCGGCCCGGCAGGCCGAGGGCCAGCGGCTAAAGGCCTGGCCGATTTCCTGCTGTCCCTTCACGTGCCGGCCGAAACCGGCGTCCCGGTGAACCCTTTCCGGGGTGTGCCGCTGACAGAGCGTGACGCTGTGCTGGTGGAACGGCTCGGGGACCACGAACGCTACCCGCAGGCGGCAGCGCTGAGGGCAGTGTGGGCGCAGGCCTGTGCCGCCAGAGCCTGGGATGGTCCGGCGATGATGCTCCACGGGGACCTCCACCCCGGCAACATCCTGCTGGCGGACCGCGGCTCCCTGGCGGGCGTCATCGATTTCGGCGACGTCGGGGCAGGGGACCCGGCTGTCGATCTTGCGGTGGCGTGGCTGATGTTCGACGCCGGCAGCCGCCGCCGCTTCATGGGCGCCTTTGGCTCCGCGGTGGACGGGGACATCTGGATGAGGGCGCGCGGTTGGGCCCTCCTCCTGTCCACCGCGATGCTGAGCAACTCCGACGACAATCCGCGGATGTTCGCCGTAGGAAAGTTCGGGATCAGGCAGATCCTGGCTGACGGACTTAGCCTGCAACTCTGACGCCGGCGTTAAATGTCAGTGGCTCCCATCATGCTGGGGGTATGGACGGCAAAGCAGCTGCACAGACATTGGAGGCCATGGAGGCCTCCCTTGCCAGGTTGGCTGCATTTGCCGGTCGCGGAGCCGGGAACGCGGCCTCGGCTGGCGCTGACCCTCTTCGGGATGAAGCGGACGCGTGCCTGGACGGCATGGCTGAGGTGGCCAGCGTGGAAGCCAGGCTGGCCGCGCTGAAAGTGCACTTCGCCGCCGGGTATGCCCGCGCTTCCGCCGCCATGACGGGCCCAGCCGCCTCGCCGCAGGAGCGCACCGCCCAGGAAATGGCGCTGACAGCAGAGGTGGCCTGCGTCCTGACCGTGAGTGAAAGATTAGCGGCGGCGCTCCTGGCGGAGTCAGCCACCCTGACCACCGGGTTGCCCCTGACGTTGGCTGCGCTGCGGGCAGGGAGCATTTCTTGGCAACACGCGCGGGTGATGTGTGATGAAACGTCCGGCCTGGACCCTGCCGGGGCGGCTGCTTTGGAGGCTCATTTCCTGGACCCCGAAGCTCCCTTTGCCGCGCGCGGCTGCCCGGCGGGGGAGCTGGTGCCGGGTAGGTTCCGGGCCAAGGCGCGCAAATGGCGTGAGCTGCACCATCCTGTAAGCATCGAAGCGCGGCACCGCAGGGGTGTGGAGGACCGCCGGCTGGAATATGTGCCGGACCGGGGCGGCATGGCCTGGCTCTCGGCCTATGTGGCTGCGGACGTGGCGGTGGGTGTATGGTCCCGTACCACGGAAGCGGCCCGTGCCCTGCAGGAGCCGAATGAATCCCGGACCCTGGCCCAGCTCCGTGCGGACGTCGCCGCCGACTGGCTGCTGGCGGGGGTGGCGGAAGGAGCTCCGTCACCCAAGGCGCAGGTCCTGGTGACCGTGCCGGTGCTGTCTCTTTTGGGCGCGGCCACGGAACCGGCCACGCTGGACGGGTATGGGCCCGTTCCGCCGAGCATCGCCCGCCGGCTTGTGGGGGATGGCGCCGGATCGTTCCTACGGGTGCTGACCGATCCGCGCAGCGGAGCACCGCTGGAGATCGGACGGACCAGCTACCGGGTTCCGAAGGCGATGCACCAATGGTTGCGCCTTCGGGATGGCCGGTGCCCTTTCCCGGGTTGTAATAACCATTCCCTGGATAACGAAGCGGATCACGTTTTGGCTTGGTCCGAAGGAGGCGGCACCGGCATTACCAACCTGGGCCAGCCATGCCGTCGGCACCACCGGCTCAGACACACCACAGCGTGGAGGCCGGTTGACGCGACCCGGGACCAGCCACCCGGCTGGATCTCACCCGCGGGACGCTCCTATCCCAGCGAACAACAAGACTGGGAACCACCACACTGGCCGCAGCACCTCGGCCACGAGGATGAAGGCCGGGAGTTGGAACCGCCCGACTGGCCGGACGAACTTGCCGGCGCCGTCGGACCTGGAGAAACCGAACTGCCATTACCCGTGGATCCCTTTCCTGACTGGGCACTGTTCATCGCGGCGTAGGATCGGCGCTCCAAGTTCCTGCCGTTGCCCTCTGCCCTCCATCCACCGGGCTCCCTGGCCTGGCACCCTCCGCCGAGCCTTGGTAACTTTTGATGGTTATGAGCTAACTTAGGTATAAAACAGGCGGAATGCTTGCTACTCTGAAATCTGCACCTAAAGAGAGTGAGCAACGATGCTTCTCGAAAGAGACCTCATACAGTCCGTCGGCTTCCGCAACATAACGGACGGCGGGCGTGTAACCGGCTTTCAGTTCCGGGTCCGGATGCCTTCCTACCGGGGCATGGCCGCGTCCCTCATCGAAGGCATCGCCGTTCGCATTGGCAACATCGTCGACGTCGGACCTGACGTTCCGCGTTGGACTTTCGGTGAGCGGACCTACACCCTGCAGCAGCTCTGGGACAGCGACGGCGTGCGCTGGCCCTTGGACGAAGCTGCCGTGGTCACCGTTCCCCTCGATGGCGGCCTGCCGCAGGGCGTCCACGAACTCTCCATCGAGCTGCGGTTGCGCATGTCCTACATCCCGCTGGAGCACCAGCCCACCGTGCACCGGACCAGCCGCAAGGTGACGCTAGCGCCGGAAGGCGGCGAAGGCTCCTTCCGCTACGGCGTTTCCCTGTACAGCTTCATGGGCGACTACGGCACGGTCATGGATCTGGAAACGGCGTTGGCCGCCGTCGCGGATGTAGGCGCCACCGGCGTCGAGATCCTCGGAGAGGGCCACATCCCCAACTATCCGGAACCGTCCCCCGCCTGGATCGACAACTGGTTCGGCCTTCTGGAGAAGTACTCGCTGGAGCCCACGAACTACGGCTCCTGGATTGACACCCGTCTTCACCCGGGACGGACCATGACCGTTGCCGAGGGTGCTGATGCCCTGCAGCGGGACCTGCGGCTTGCCAACCAATTGGGCTTCGGCTTGGTGCGCCCTAAGATCGGCGTCGTGTCCAGCGACCTGGTCCCGGACCCCATCTGGACCGAGTCCGTGGAACGCTCCCTTGATCTGGCCCACGAGCTGGGGATCATCATCTGCCCGGAGATCCATTCGCCAACGCCCATCAAACACCCCGTTGTCGAGGACTACATCGCACTCATCGAACGGACCGGAACCAAGAACTTCGGACTCCTCATCGACACCGGAATCTTCCAGGATCGGCCCATCCCTCTACGCGAAGGGGAGACCCGCGAGACACGGCCCGCCTTCCTTGACGGCATCGGCGTCGATCCCGCCGACTTCGCGGACATCGCGAAGTACGTTGTGTTCGTTCAGGCCAAGTTCCACGACATCAACGAGCAGCTGGAAGACCAACAGATTCCCTGGTTGCCCGTGCTCAAGGCCCTCAAGGACACCGGCTACACCGGTTATCTCTCCAGTGAATACGAAGGCGAACGCACGCCGTGGCGCGCCATCGAGCAAGTGCGGCGCCAGCACGCCCTGATCCGCCGCGTCACCGGCGAACTCAGCTGACCCATCCCCTCTCGCAGCAAAGGGAACAACAATGCCAAACGGCCTTCTTGACGATGCAAGCCTCCGTACCCACCCCGACGGCCTCGCGCTGGCCCTGACTCTTCCGTGGTACCGGAGCCTGTGGCTCTCCTCGGTCTCCAGCCTGCGGCTCACCGTCGACGGTCATGACATCCGCGCCGAGGACCTGGCCCTGGAACTGAGCGGTGTCCGCTACGGGCTTACGGACCTGCCCGCCCAGAGCGAAACTCTCTGGTACCTCCAGGAACATCCCTTGCTCATCGCCAAAACGGAGCACCCTGTTGCCTTGGGCGAGCAGCACACCATCCAGCTCATCGGTGAGCTGCGGCTGCCCTACATGCAGATTGCCCCCGGCCAGGACGGCGGCCCCGGCATGTACGTCCCCAACTTCGTCAACCAGACACTGGAGCTGACCGCCACGGACAGGGCGGCGGCGGCACCAGCACTGACCACGACGGTCACGCCGCCCCCGCCGAAAGCCGAGGACGATCCGTTCTCGCTGGGGCTCACCCTGTACTCGGCAAGTGCCGAATTCCGGGCCGGCTGGTACGACTTTGACGGGCTGCTGAACCGTGTGGCCGAGCTGGGCATCGGCCCCGGGATCGAGATTGTGGCATCCCAGGTCCTGCCTACCTATCCCAACGTGACTGATGACTTCGCGCGCTCGTGGCAGAAGGCCTTCGACAAGCACGGCTTCACCGCCAGCTCCTTCGGTGCCAACCTGGACATGGGACGGCGCCGGGACCGTGATATGACGCCGGACGAGGAATACGAGTTCACCGAGACGCTGTTCCACGGCGCCAAGAAGCTCGGTTTCCCGCTCGTCCGCATCCAGAGCGCCAAACCCGAACTGCTTCGCCGGCTCCTGCCGCTCGCCGAGAACCTGGAGCTCAGGCTTGCCTACGAGATCCACGCGCCGCTGGGGCCCAACTCACCGGAAATCATGAAGGTCCGCGACGTTTACGCGGAGCTGGATTCACCGCTGCTGGGGTTCGTGGCCGACTTCTCCTCAACCATGCACAGCATGTCTCCCACGCTCCTGCGCGCGGTCCGCCGTGCTGGGCTTGACGACGAAGCCGTCGAAAGGCTGCAGGCCATCTGGGCCACCGACGCCCCGATGCGGGTGCGGCAGGAGGAGTTTATTGCGTACCTGCGCGGACGGGACTTCGATCCTGCCCGGCTTGGGTCCTTCGCCCACCTGGCCTTCAATATGCACGGCCACGTCAGCCCCAAGGAGTGGGCTGACATCATGCCGCAAATCATGCACGTCCACGCAAAGTTCTATGACATTGATGAGCAGGGCAACGAGCCCGCCATCGACTATCCGGAACTCGTCCGCGTATTCGTCGAAGGCGGCTACCGAGGCTACTGGTCCAGCGAGTGGGAAGGCCACGCCTTCGCCGAGCTCGGCGAGGTGGATCCGCTGCTACTGGTCCGCCAGCAGCACGACCTCATCCGAAAGAGCATGCGGACGGCGTTGGCCTCAGCCTGATCCTGGAAACCGCCTATCCCTTGGTGCCCGCCCGGTTATCCGGCGGGCATCGAGGCTTTTAAGTGGCTTCCTTCGTCGCAGCCGCTGCCACGATGTCCCCGGCCTCTTTGAAGAGGCCCCGCATCCACTCGTGCTCGGAATCGCGGTTGTGCACGGGGTGCCACCATAAAGCATTCACCAGCGGCGTGGCATCGAAGGGCAGCCGCAGGATCCGCACACCGCCCACCCGCAATGCGAACGGGACGAGCGCCGCCTGGATGAGCGCGATCCGGTTAGTCCCCACCACGAAATGAGGCAGCGACTGGAAACTTTCCACCACCACGTCCACGCGCGGCTCAATACCCAGCTGCTGGATCTGGCGTTCCGCCGAGGTCGAGGCCGAGCGGGTCTGGTAAGTCATCACCCAGGGAAGCTCGGCGATGTTCTCCATGGTGATCTGCTCACCGACGGCTTCGTTGGACGAGGAGACCACGGCCACCCACCCGTCCCGCCACAGGTCCAGGTAGGGGAGCCCGCTGAGGAACCCATGGGGAATCACCATGCCGTCCACGGAGCGGAGGCGGTTGGCCGCATCCTCCACCACCATCGGGTTGTGGAGCATGAACCGGAAGCGGACCCCTGGCGCCCGCTCGGCTGCAAGCTCGGAAGCAACCCGGCCGATGGTAGTGAATCCGTAATCCGAGCCGTAGATGGAGAACTCGCGTTCGGATTCCGTGGGCTCCCAGGTGGCTTGGCTTTCGAAGACGCGGCGTGCGGCCTCGAGCGCGGTGGTGGTGTGCTCCGCGAGCCGCAGGGCGAAGGGGGTGAGCTCGTAAGCATTTCCGCGACGGGCCAGGAGCGGGTCCCCGAAGTGGGATCGGAGCCGGGCGAGCGATGCGCTGAGCGCTGGCTGGCTGAGGTGCAGCCGTTCGGCCGCCCTGGTCACGCTCCGTTCAGTAATGAGGGCATCCAGGGAGATCAGCAAATTCAGGTCTAGCCGGGAAAGCAGGACATGGTTCGTCACGGCGGGCATTCCTTCAACGGTGAACTAGATTGCCCACTGTATCAGTGGCATCGATGCTTTGGGCGGTGCACATCATGCTCTTCTATGCAAAGAGGCTTTTGCGACCCCCGTCAAACTTATGTCTGTCATCGACAAGACTTATGTGCTTTTTCGGCACATCTCCTGCATACTGATGAGTGACCGGGGTCACGGCTCCCGGAAATTCTTCGACAATGAAGTCAGAAAGGCTGGACATGACACAGCACCGTCGCTATTCGGCTCTGAAGGTCGGCGCCCTCGCCGTCCCGACGATCGCAGCCCTCGTCCTCACCGGCTGCTCGGCCCCCGCCGGCAGCAGTTCCCCTGCAGGTGGCCCTCAGGAATTTTCCCTGTCCTTCGCCACGTCCAACACTGTTGAGAGCCCGTACCAGGTGCTGGCTGAGAAGTACATGAAGTCGAATCCGAACGTCAAGATCACGTTCAACCCGCAGCCCAATGACTCCTATGACCAGACCCTCCGCACCCAGCTCCAGGCCGGAAACGCGTCTGACGTCGTAGTGACCTCGCCGGGTTCCGGCACCGGCCGGAGCATCCTGCCGCTCGTTCAGGCAGGCTTTCTTGAGCCTCTGGATGACGCCGCAAAGGTACTTGTTCCCAAGGGCAGCGAGACCCTCTTCGGAGCCGACGGAAAGGTCTACGGCCAGGCTGCGGAAATCACGGTGGTTGGCCTGGTGGCCAACGAGACGGCCGCCAAGGCAGCCGGCATTGCAGATTTCCCGTCAGATTTTGCGGCCCTTGAAGATCAGTGCAAGTCACTCGCATCGTCCGGCAAGTCGTTCATCGCCTTGGCCGGCTCCGCTGCTCCCAACACCGGCCTGATGGCCATGTCCCTCGCAGCGTCACGGGTCTACGCGGAAGACCCGAAGTGGAACGAAAAGCGAACCGCCAACCAGACCACCTTCGCTGGCTCGGACGGCTGGAAAGCATCCCTCGAGGCAGTCACCAAACTCAATGACGCGGGCTGCTTCCAGAAGGGCGCTGCAGGTGCCGGCTTCGATGCCATCACCAAGGGCATGGCCAGCGGAACCTCGGTTGCCGGTTTCATCCCCGGACCCAGCTGGAAGCAGCTGAAGTCCGCCGCTGCCGAGTCCGATTTCGATGTGCGCGCGCTGCCGGCAGAAAAGAGCTCGGGTAAGGGTTTCGTCTTCGCCAGCGCGAACTACGCGTTTTCCATCAACGCGGCGTCTAAGAACAAGGATGCCGCCAAGGCGTTTCTCGACTGGGCGGCCCAGGCAGAGCAGACCAAGGGCTTCGCAGAAATCGATGGCGCCCTGCCGGTTACCGGCCTGGACAGCTACGACTTCAGTGGCAGTGCTTACAAGAACGTCGGCGACCTCATCAAGGATGGAAAGTACGGTCCGCTGCCGAATAGCCAGTGGTCCAACTCCGCCGTGTATGACGCGCTCGCCACCGGCGTCCAGGGCCTCATCACCGGCCAGAAGACTGCTGACCAGGTACTCCAGGCCATGGATACAGCCTGGGGACAGTAACAGTTTTCACATCACTTAAGTTCGGATGACTCAAAGGGACAAGCAAGGATAACCATGACTGCGACGATTCAAACAAAAAGCGAAGCAGCTGAAGCACCCCGGCGAGGCAGGCGCACCCCGGGGGCGGGCCCAATCGCCCGTCCCCGGGGCCGGGCCCTAGAGTTCGGACATTGGTGGTGGGCTCTGCCGGGGATTGTCCTGGTCATTGCCATCCACTACGTGGCAACGGGTGTCGGCGGATTCTTCGCCTTCACCAACTGGACAGGCATCGGCTCGTTCAAGATGGTGGGGTGGCAGAACTTCGAAACGATTTTCAAGGACCCCACTAGGCTCGGTGCCCTGCTCAATACCCTCTTCCTGGCCTTCGGCTCGGTCTTGCTCGGGAATGTAGCCGGACTCGTCATCGCCCTCGGGCTGAACCGGATCATCAAAACCCGCTACATCCTCCGGACCCTCTTCTTCATGCCCGTGGTGCTCAGTCCGCTGGCCACGGCCTACGTCTGGAAGTACATCTTCGACTTCGACGGGCCCATCAACGTCTTCCTCACCTCAATCGGTGCCGGTGACCTCGCCAAACCCTGGCTGGCGGACCCGCAGTGGGCTATCTGGACGGTGCTGGTGGTACTCGTCTGGGGCTCCACCGGCTTCGCCATGGTGATCTTTATGGCTGGACTGGCCGGCGTTCCGGTGGAGGTCGAGGAGGCAGCCGCCATCGACGGCGCCAACCTGTGGCAGCGCTTTCGGAACGTCACGCTGCCAGCCATCCGCCCCGCCGTCGCCATTGCAACCACGCTGGGAATCGTTCAGGGGCTTCGGGTCTTCGATCCCATCATGGCCTTGACCAGTGGAGGGCCGGCCGGTGCAACCGAAACGCTTGCCACCCAGGTCTACAAACAGGCATTTGCACTTGGAAACTTCGGTGGCGGTGCCGCCCTGGCACTAGTGCTCGCCGCCATCATTTTGTTCTTCGCCGTTATTCAGCAGCGGCTGACGCGATCGAACCCCGAGGACTGAAAATGTTCCGCTACACCAAGCTCACCCTGCTCCGCGAAATTGGCCTTTGGGCTCTCGCGCTGGTCTTCCTCGCACCGTTCTACTTCCTGGTGACTACCGCCCTGAAGCCCGACAGCGAGATGTACACATCGTCACCCTTGGCCCCGCCGAAGAACCCGGACTTCAGCAACTTCGTGGCTGTTCTGACGGCCACAGGTAACTCCAACGTTGTGATGGGGCTTGTGAACAGCATCATCATCACCGCGGGGAGCATCGTCGGACTCATCGCCCTTGGTTCCATTACCGGATACGTCATCTCCCGCAGCACGCGACGCTGGAGCAAGGGCGCGTACTACCTCTTCCTGATTGCCATCATCCTTCCCGGACAGCTCGGCGCCGTGCCCCTCTACATGGGTGCGCGCGCCATGGGGCTCACTGGCTCGGCATGGGGCCTGATCATCCTGTACACCGGTATGCTCCTTCCGCTGTCGATCTTCCTGTATGCCAACTTCTTCCGTGGCCTTGGCACCGACTACGAGGAGGCAGCAACTATCGACGGTGCCAGCAAGACTCAGGTCTTTTCCAAGGTTGTCTTTCCCATGATGGCTCCCGCCACAGGAACCGTCACCATCTTCGCCGGGCTCATCGTATGGAACGACTTCTTCACCTCGCTGATCTTCCTGGGCGGCTCTGCGAACCAGACGCTGCCCGTGGCGATGTACTACTACATCGGCTCCCTGGTCTCTAAGTGGAACTCGATCTTCGCGATAGTGATCGTCTCCATGATTCCCATCCTTGCCCTGTTCCTTTTCGCGCAGAAGCGGTTCATCCAAGGCTTCTCCGGCGGCCTGAAGGGCTGACCCGGGATGGGTGACAACCGCGCAGCGTTCCAGCGTTTCGTGGAGATCTTCTACACCCAAAAACGGGTGCGTGAAGCCTTCGACTTCCTTGTGGCCGGCGACTACCGGCAGCACAACCCGACCATTCCTGACGGGCCTGAGGCGGCAGTAAGAATGCTGACGCCGAAGTTCGACGGATCGCCAGACGCCCGGTTCGAGGTTCAGCGCATCCTGGTGGACGGTGACCTGGCTTTGGTGCATGTACGCGCTTCAGGTCCCGGGCGTCCGGACGCCGCCGTCGCCGACATTTACCGCTTCGAAAACGGGCGAATTGTTGAGCACTGGGACGTGCTTCAACCGGTTCCGGAGCATCCGGTCCACGACCACCCCATGTTTTAGACCACCCTTGCAACTCTCCAGGAGACACCCATGTTCCAGCTTTCGCCCAATATCGACCTTTTGTTCGCCGAAACAGGCGAAAGTGCCGCGGACCGGGTCCGTGCTGCAGCCGCCGCCGGCTTTGACGCCGTCGAGATGTGGGGCCCGACGGGCAAGGACATTCCGGCCCTCAAGGACGCACTCGAGGAAACCGGAGTCCAGCTCACCGCCCAGTTGGCGGAGCCGCGCATGCAGTTCATGATCCCGCCTCGCAACCACGAGCCCTTCTACGAGGGGCTGGACGCCGGAGTGGCGGTGGCGCAGCAGCTCGGCTGCCCACGCATCGTCGTGGGCAGCGGCACCGGCTTCGGCGGACGCAAGCGGCAGGACCAGCTTGACGAACTGATCGAGATCTTCACCCGCGGCGTCGCGCATATCGAGGGTTCCGGCATCACCCTAGTCCTCGAGCCGGTGAACGTCAGGGTGGATCACCCTGGGGCGCTCCTTGACCGGACCTCGGAAGCCGTTTATGTCGCCCGCGGCGTGAACTCCCCGAACTTCGGCGTCCTCTACGACCTGTACCACTCCACCGTCGAGGGCGAGGACGTGGCCGCCGAGCTCGCCAACGCCGGCGATCTCATCAAGTACGTGCAGATCGCTGACGCGCCCGGCCGCGGGGAACCCGGCTCGGGATCCATCGACTGGACCGCCCGGCTCGCAGACCTGCAGAACAGCGGCTACGGGGGCCCGGTCGGGCTTGAGTACTACCCGACGATCGACTCGGCAAAGTCCCTGCGGCGCATCCAGGAACTGGTGGCGGGGCGGTGAGCAGCAACCGGTACCCCGACGCCGTCGATGTGGCCATCGTTGGCAGCGGCCCGACGGCGTCGACATACGCACGGATCCTCAGCGAGGACGCGCCCGGCACTACCATCGCCATGTTCGAAGTGGGCCCCACGGTCAGTAACCCGCCCGGGGCGCACGTTAAGAACATCGAGGATCCCGAGCGCCGTAGCCTTGCCCAGCGGGCATCGGAAGGCCCGGGAGCCGGTGCCGAAACGGTGAACTCGCCCGGCGCCGTCAAAAGCGGAGAGCGCCGCGCCCGGCCCGGCACCTACTTGCTGCCGGATGGCTACGCGTTCCCCGGAGAAGACGGGATGCCCGTTGCCGCCATGTCCAGCAATGTAGGCGGCATGGCGGCCCACTGGACCGCCGCCTGCCCGCGCCCGGGCGGGCAGGAGCGCATCGCGTTCCTGCCCGATCTAGAGCAGCTTCTTGATGACGCCGAGCGACTGCTGGGGGTGACCACCAACGCCTTTGACGGTGCCCCGTTCTCAGACCTCGTCCGCGGACGCCTTGCAGCCGCTGTGGATGACGGCCGGGACCGGGCCCAGCGCGCCCAGCCCATGCCGCTCGCCGTGCACCGCCGGGAGGACGGCGGCCTCGTATGGTCAGGTTCCGACGTCGTGATGGGGGACGTGACCCGGGAAAACCCGCACTTTGAACTTCTTGACGAGTCGCTGGTGACCCGTGTGCTCGTCGATGACGACGGCAGGGCTGCCGGCATTGAAGTCCAGGACCGGCGCAGCGGTGAAATCCATCAGGTGGCTGCCCGTTACGTTGTGGTGGGGGCGGACGCCCTGCGCACGCCGCAACTGCTGTGGGCCTCTGGAATCAGACCCGCAGCCCTGGGCCGCTATCTCAACGACCAGACGCAGATAGTGTTCGCGAGCAGGCTGCGTGACGTTAAGGTCGAGCAGGGCCCGGCGGCTGCGGACGGCGCGCTCAGCGAGCAAAGCGGCGTGGCGTGGGTTCCGTACACTGACGAAGCGCCGTTCCACGGCCAGATCATGCAGCTGGATGCTTCCCCTATCCCGTTGGCTGAGGATGACCCCATCATCCCGGGGTCGATCGTCGGGCTCGGCCTGTTCTGCGCGAAGGATCTCCAGCGGGAGGACCGGGTGGCGTTCGACGACGATGCCCGCGATTCGTACGGAATGCCCGCCATGCGCGTCCACTACCGCCTCACGGAACGGGACCATGAGGTGCTGGAACGCGCCAAGCAGGAGATTGTCCGCCTGGGCAAGGCGGTGGGTGAACCGCTCGACGAGCGCCCCTTCGTCCTCCCGCCGGGATCGTCGCTCCACTACCAGGGCACAACGCGCATGGGCGCGGCGGACGACGGCGAGAGCGTGTGCTCTCCGGACAGCCAGGTGTGGCAGGCTCCCGGCCTCTTCGTCGCCGGCAACGGCGTCATACCCACGGCCACCGCGTGCAACCCCACCCTCACGGCAGTGGCGCTCGCGGTGCGCGGTGCGCGGCGGATCGCGGAAGAACTCGCAAGCGCTTTACTTATGTCCGAATCAGACAATAGACTGACTAAATAATGAAGAAGTGGCTACCGGCCGCTTCGCCTAAGTGCAGGCAAGGCATGCCGCAGACAAGGAGGTCTCGATGATCGCCGACCGCATGATCGAGCAGGGAACACTCACTACCAAGGACGGCCGCACCGCCGTCGAAGTCCGCATCCCCTGGTACCGCGCCCTTCCGGGCTCGTGCATCGCTGGAGCTGCACTGACAGTGGACGGCGTTGCAGCCCCCGAGGGCTCACTGAGCTGGACCATGAACAACCGCACGTTCAGCTTCGAGGAACTCGTGGACGAGACCGGTGAATGGTGGTTTCCGCTGGACTCTGCAGTCCTTTCCGGCGACCTTCCCGTCCCGGACAGCCAGACCGAGCACGAGGTCAGGGTGGACCTGAAGCTCTACATCCCCTACATCATCACCGACCACGGCGTGCTGCACATCGAAGAGCACGACACCAAGACCATGAAGGTGGCACAGCGATGACCAGCCTCGGCACGCCGATCCAGGGCGTCACCCTTTACAGCTTCACCCGGGCCTCCCATGCCCGGCAATACAACCTCGATGGCCTGATCCGCAAAGTGGCGGCCGAAGGCTTCGGCCCGGGCCTTGAAGTCATCGGGTTCTCCAGCCTGCGCGGCTTCCCGGACCGGATCGACGACAACTTCGTAGGGCAATTCCGCGATCTTGTGGCAGAGGTGGACCTGGTTCCCACATCGTTGGCAATCAACGTAGACACCGGCATCCGCCGTGACCGGCTCATGAACCACGACGAACTCGTCGAATACATGCGCAAGCAGATCGAAGTGGCCGCCAGGCTCGGCTTTCCGATCGCCCGGGTCCAGATCTCCCTGACGCCGGATGCCATGGAAAGCCTGCTGCCCGTGGCCGAGAAATACGGCGTCACCCTGGCCCTCGAAGTCCACGCGGACCAGCACGGCGCCCACGAGCGAGTCCTTGCCCTGCGCGACCGCTACGAGAAACTCAATTCCCCCCTTCTCGGCTTCACCGCCGACTGGGGTGCCACCGTCACAGGTTTTGCGCCCTCCCTGCTCGAGGCCTACCGCCGCCGCGGTGCTTCGGAGGAACTGCTCCGGCAGGTGGTCGACCTGTGGAACGGTTTCTACGCCGAAGGCCCGCCCAACACCCAAAAGCTTCACGGTGAGCGCTTCGGTGCCTTCATTGGCCTGGCCGCCCGCAACGGCCGGCCAGATCTTGGAATTGACTTCGCCATCAACGGAACCGGGCTTTTCGGTCCCGCGCCGCTGGACACCTGGCTGGAAATCATGCCGTGGGTACGCCACGTGCACGGCAAGTTCTTCGGCATCGATGAGAACGGTGAAGAGCCCTCGGTGCCAGTGCGGGACTTGGTCCGGCAACTCGTGGAGAACGGCTACTCCGGTGCAATCTCCAGCGAATACGAAGGCTGGCACTGGAACAACTGGCAGGACCCGTTTGACATCATCCGCGGCGAGCAGGCCGTCCAGCGTTCGGCTGCAGCCAATGCCGGTTCTGCCATGATCACTGACGCCTCCGAAGCGCGCCGCATCCTCAACAGCCACCTCGCCCAGCCCGTCCGCGGCTGAAACAGAAGGAAAATAACATGTCAGAAGGCATCGCAGGCTCGGGCATCGAGCTTGGCATCACTCTCTATTCGCTCACCTCAGAGTTCGCGGCCGGACTCTATACGCCGGAGACGCTGATCAAAGCGGTCGCGGACGAAGGCCTTGGCCCCGGGGTTGAGTTCAACATCGCACAAATGCTGCGCACCTACCCCGACGTCGACGACGACTTTGTCCGACTGTGGCGCGACAGCATGGACCGCTACGGCCTGACGCCCAGCGCCGTGGGGACCAACCTGGACATGGGCCGCCGCAAGGACCGGGACATGACGCCCGACGAGGAATACGACTTCTTCGCCGCGCAGCTGCGCACAGCCAACCGGCTCGGTTTCCACCGAGTGGTGATCCGCTCCGCGGGCAAGGAACTGCTCCGGCGGCTGCTTCCCCTGGCCGAGCAGTACGACCAGAAGCTCGGCTACGAAATTCACGCACCTCAGGGTCCAAACGACCCCAAGATCCTGCAGATCCGGGAAATGTACGAGGAACTGGGAAGCGACAGGCTGGGCTTCACCGCCGACTTCAGCTCCACGATGCACAGCCTGTCACCCACGCTGTTCCGGACCTTGAAGCAGATGGGGCTGCCAGATGAGCACCTCGCGGTTATGCAGGAAGTCTGGCGCAAGCCGCTGCCCATGCAGGAGCGAAACCAGGAGTTCGAGAATTACCTGCGGGCCAACAACTTCGACCCCGCACGACTGGGACCCTTCACCCGCCTGGCCTTCAACATGCACGGGCTTGTTCCGCCGGAGGAGTGGCTGGACATTATGCCCCAGATCTTCCACGTCCACGCGAAGTTCTACGACATCGACGAGAACGGCAACGAGCCCGCGATGGACATTTCCCGCATCGTCCGGCAGTTCGTCAAGGGCGGCTACCAGGGCTTCCTGTCCAGCGAATGGGAAGGACACGCCTTCGCCGACCTTGGCGAATCCGACCCGATTGACTTGGTCAAGAAGCAGCACACGCTGATGCGCCGTGCCATCGAGGAATCCGTCGTTCCGGCCTAAGGAGAAACCCATGACTGGCATCAAACGCCGGCGAGTGGAAGATCTGGAAATTCTGGTGCTACGAGCTCCTCCGGGCGCCGTTCGAGGAAAACTGGATCAGCTTCGCGGAGAAGAACCAGCATGCCTTCGCCTTGGACCTCATGTACTTCGGCGATGACGGCAAGCCGGTCTTCATGCCGCCAGCCGATGAACCCGTGCCGGCGGAGTACCACCCCTACAACCAGTCAACACGGCAGACGCTGGACCCCGCGCCGCCCGTTCCCCACGACACCTTCATCGATACCTTTAAGTAAGGAAAGCCATGGCAACTCACAATTCCCTGTTCCAGGACACCAACGTCCGCAGGCACCCCGAGGGCATCGCCGTGTCGGTGCAGCTGCCCTGGTACCGCAGCCTCTGGCTGTCCGCCGTTGACGACGTCGCGGCAACAATCAACGGCTTGGAGATCCCCAAGGAATCCCTCCGCTTCGAACTGCAGGGTAAGTCCTACTCCATCGCGGAGCTTCCCGAGCAATGGGAAACGCTGTGGTTTGTCGCGGACAGGCCCGATGTGATCATCCCGCTGGACCGCGTCCCCGACGAAGGCGAGGAGATCGACGTCGAGGTCATCCTCACCCTTCGCCTGCTCTACATGCAGATCGCACCCATGCGCTACGTCGGCAACCGGGTCGCGGTTGAGCGCAAGGTAGTGATCGCATGAAAACACTCCGCGTGGCCATGATCGGCTACGGCTTTATGGGTGCTGCCCACTCCCAGGGCTGGCGGACGGCGCCGCGGGTTTTCGATCTGCCTGCAGAGCCTGAAATGGCGGTTATTGTGGGCAGGAACGCCGACGCCGTGGCTGCCGCTGCCGACAAGTGGGGCTGGGCGGAGTCAGCCACAGACTGGCGCGAGGTGATCGCACGGGATGATATCGACGTCGTCGACATCGTCACCCCCGGTGACTCCCATGCTGAAATCGCGATCGCCGCACTTGAGGCGGGGAAGCACGTTTTGTGCGAGAAGCCGCTGGCCAACACGGTGGCGGAGGCCGAAGCGATGGCCGAGGCCGCCGAACGGGCAGCTGCCCGGGGCATCCGGGCGATGGTGGGGTTCACCTACCGCCGCGTTCCGGCCGTCACTTTCCTGCGGAACCTCATTGCTGAAGGCGCCGTGGGGACGATCAACCACGTACGTGCCTCCTACAGGCAGGACTGGCTCGTGGATCCCGAGATGCCGCTGGCCTGGCGTCTGCAGAAGGAACACGCCGGTTCCGGGGCGCTGGGGGACATCGGTGCCCATGCCATCGACCTGGCCCAGTTCGTGACCGGGCTGAACCTCCAGAAGGTGTCCGGCGTCATCGACACCATCGTGAAAGAGCGGCCCCTCCTGGATTCCGGATCGGGACTTTCCGGCACCGGCGGTGTCGGCAAGGGTCAAGTGACCGTGGACGACATCGCCATTTTTACCGGCCGCTTCGAATCCGGAGCGCTGGCGTCGTTTGAGGCCTCGCGCTTTGCCACCGGCCGGAAGAACGCGCTGGAAATCGAGGTCTCAGGGGACAAGGGTGCACTGGCCTTTGACCTGGAGGACCTTAACAGCGTCCAGTTCTACGACCGCACGGCACCCGCGGGCCGCCAGGGTTTTCGGAAGATCCTGGTTACGGAAGCGGAGCATCCCTACGTTTCGGCGTGGTGGCCCGCAGGCCACATGCTCGGCTACGAGCACGGGTTCTCTCACCAGGTCAAGGACCTCGTGGAGGGCATTGTGGCTGGCACCGACCCGCACCCGTCGTTCGCTGACGGGCTGAGGGTGCAGCGGGTGCTCGACGCCGTCGAGCGCAGTTCCAACAATGATTCTGCCTGGACGCGCGTCGCTGCCGGCGTTCCCGTGCTGGCCGGCTGAGGAGGGGACGCACGTGGCACGACCTATCACTTTGTTCACCGGCCAGTGGGCCGACTTGCCGTTCGAGGAGGTGGCCCGGCTCGCCGGCGAGTGGGGCTACGACGGGCTTGAGATCGCCTGCTGGGGTGACCACCTGGACCCCTGGCGCTGGGACGACGACGCCTACGTCCAGGGGAAGCTGGACATCCTTGAACGCCACGGCCTCAAGGTGTGGACGATTTCCAACCACCTCAAGGGCCAGGCCGTCTGTGACGACCCGATCGACGAACGGCACCGCGGCATCCTGACGGACGTTGTGTGGGGCGACGGCGATCCTGAAGGGGTCCGCCGCCGTGCCGCCGAGGAACTGAAGAACACCGCCCGGCTCGCCGCCAAGCTGGGAGTCAAGACGGTGACCGGCTTCACCGGATCGTCCATCTGGAAGTATGTGGCGATGTTCCCGCCCGCCTCCGAAAAGATGGTCGACGCCGGCTACCAGGACTTTGCGGACCGGTGGAATCCCATTCTCGACGTCTTTGACGAGGTCGGCGTGCGCTTCGCACATGAGGTGCACCCGTCCGAAATCGCGTACGACTATTGGACAACGCAGCGCGCCCTCGAGGCGATCGGTCATCGCGAGGCCTTTGGGCTGAACTGGGATCCGAGCCACATGGTGTGGCAGGACATCGACCCGGTGGGATTCCTGTGGGATTTCAAGGAGCGCATTTACCACGTCCACTGCAAGGACACGAAGAAGCGCCTGGCCAACGGCCGCAACGGCCGGCTCTCATCCCACCTGCCCTGGGCCGACCCGCGGCGCGGCTGGGACTTCATCTCCACTGGCCACGGTGACGTCCCATGGGAGGACGCGTTCCGCATGCTCAATGCCATCGACTACCGCGGCCCGCTGTCCGTGGAATGGGAAGACGCCGGCATGGATCGGCTGGAGGGTGCCCCCGAGGCGCTGGCGTTCGTGCGCCGGCTCTCCAACTATGAACCGTCCGCGGCAGCCTTCGACGCCGCCTTCAGCACGAAGTAGCACAGCATGGATTAGTACACGTCAGAACGGCCGGACCCGAAAACCCGGGGCCGGCCGTTCTGCTTTGATGAGGCCGGGCGTTTGATCAGATCACTGCCCGGTCCTGCGCTGACTCGGCCCGGGCTGACTCCGCCAAAGCAGTCTGGGCAAGCGCCAGATGCCTCCGCGTCATGTCTGTGGGGTCATCCTGCAGCCACTCGTGGCCGCCCCACTCGCTAGTTAGCGTGCCATTGAAACCGTTCCTGCCGAGCAGGCTGCCGAGGTCATGCAGTGGCTGCGAAACCCGGCCGCCGTCGTCGTCCAGGTCCCAGAACTTCAGATGGAAGGCGCCCACCAAGGGAAAGATGCCTTGCAGCTCCGCGGCGTCGCTGCGGCCGAAGCGGATGAGCAGGTTCATAAAGAGTGTGTGAATGCGCGGCGGAACCTTCCCTGCGCGGAGCAGTGCCATCGCGGCGTCGAGGGTTGTCAGATCCCGCCAGTCATTCTCCAGGCGCACCAGAAGGTCCGCAGGCACGCCTCCCCGGCGCAATTCTTCGAGGTAGGTCACGGGAAGGGCAGGCATTAGCATGCTGATGTCCACGAGCACCCGCACGTGATCATCCGCAAGCCCGGCTATCCCATCCAGGGCCGGTGCAACGGCCGGGTTGTTGGGCGTCTGCTGCCCTTGGATTTCTTCGTACAGGACCAGGTCGAGCTCGTGCAGCAATGGTTGTACCAGCGCGAGCAGTTCGGTGCCCGCCTGCCCGATCGGCAGCCGCACCCCAGAGGCTCCGACCCGGTGTGCCGCATGGAGCTGGGGGACCAGGAAGTCCAGACGCTCCTGCAACGACCGTCGGTGGGTTGCTGACGTGAAGTCATCAAGGCTGGCACCAACGATGCTGACGCGTCCCCCCTTTGCGGCCAAGGAATCACGCAGTTCATCCACCTCCGCGTCCTGCGGAGCGGGGAAGGACCGCCACAGCAGCCCTGGTTCGAGTTCAATTGTTTTCGTTACGGAGTCCGCTATGCCAGTAACAATGTCCTGGGCAGCCCGGCGGGCGGCGGTGATCTCTGGAGTCCAGTTGAATGAACTGGCGCAGAGGGTCCAGCTTGCAGGAATTTCGGGGGCCATGTGTCGCCTTCCCATTTATGCTTGTTAATGACAAACTTATGTCACTTTTAGGATAAAGGATGGAAGTCATGTTGCAAACCGCTTTGCGCGACGATGCGCTGACGGCCACACCACTGGGTTTTGAGATTCGCGTGGGCCTTCCCTGGATCCGCTCGATGCCCTTGTCGGGCCTGACCGGCCTGGCGGTTGAGATCGACGGCGTTCCGCTGGACGCAGGGGCATTGACAGTGGTTCTGGGCACCCGAAACGTAGGGGTAGCTTCACTGCAGGCAGAGACCGGCTGGTGGTTCGTGCAGGACAGGCTGGTCCTGTGCGGCCGCCGGGAACTCCATGACGGCCTTCATGCCGTCGCCGTCGACTTCCAGTTGCTGGTGCCCTACCTGCAGGCACGTCCGGGCTCTCCGCTGGTTCTGCCCTTCCACTTGGAGGCCCGGCTGGATCCAGGCCGCGCAACGCTGCCCAGCGTGTCCCGCGACGTGGCTTGAGTTGCCCAGGCCACGTCCGGGCAGTCACTATTTCTGTCCGCGGGCCATCCAGCCGTGATCGGGTGCGGCTCCCCGGTATGCACCAGGAAATCATTGTTCGGCGCACGCCGGGAAGTGAAAAACAGGAATAAGTGCGGGTTGAACTTATGCGGGAACGGCGGTCCGTTCCGGTGATGGCCGGCCCTCTGAGAACCAGCGCGGGAAGGTGACATCGAACAGTTGCTCGCGGGCCAATTCTGCTCCACCGCGTAGCGGTTCGCGCTCATCATTGACGGACAGCGTGATGGTGAGGTCCCGGGTAGCGAGCGGCAGTGACAGTTCGTAGACGCGCTGGCGGACTTCGGCAAGGAACACCTCACCGGCGGAACCCATGGCGCCGCCGATCACAATGACTCCGGGATTGAACATGTTCACCAGCGCTGAAATCGTCTCGCCCGCTACGCGGGCTGACTTCTGGACGAGCGTGATGGCGAGGGAGTCGCCGTCGTGGGCTGCCAGGGTGATGTCCTCGAGCGTCAGTGCTCCCTTATTCGCCCTCGGTGCCAGGGAGCTGCTGGCGCCTTCCTTGATGGCCTGTTCGGCATCCCGGACGAGGGCCCAGCCGCCGGCAACCGCTTCCAGGCAGCCGATCTTGCCGCAGCGACATTGTGCGTCGGAATCGGAAACCCGGACGTGTCCGATGTCGCCCGCGGCCCCGTTGGCACCACGGTGAATCCTGCCTTTGGACAGCAGGCCCGCTCCGACTCCTGAGCCGATCTTGCAGTAGATGAGGTCCGCCAGGGAGTCGCGCCGCCGGGCACGTTCGCCGAGGGCAAGCAGGTTGGAGTCGTTATCTACCCATACCGGTGCATTGAAGCGTTCCTCGAAGGGAGTGCGGACATCGTAACCGTTCCACCCCGGCATGATCGGAGGCGCCACCGGCTGCCCCGAGGCGAAGTCCACCGGGCCGGGAAGCCCCACCACCACACCCCATACGGGCACCTTGGCGTCTTTCTTCAGGATGTCGTCAATCAGGGACATCACCGCGTCGATGGTCTTCTCCGGACCCAGCGCGATATCCCAGGTGCGGTGCGTGTGTTCCAGGATGTCGCCGTCGAGGGCCGCTACGCCAACCCTCATATGAGCCGCTCCGAGGGCGCAGATCACGATCCGTCCACGCTCCGCGCGGAAGCGCAGGGTCCGGGGCGCGCGGCCCCCGGACGAGGCCCCGAACTCGCCATCCCCGAGGAAGCCCATCTGGATGGCCTGATCCACGCGCTGACTAACGACGCCTCTGCCCAAGCCGGTGACCTTGCCGATTTCAGGGCGCGTGGTGGCCTCGCCTGTGCGCACCAGGTTGACGATCCGCAGGAGGCTCGTTACTTCATCCGTCTGTGCTCCAAAGCGGAGGGTGGAGTCTGTCGTCATGGCAACAATTCTCACACATCGGAGCCGACTAAAGCGCTGTTAGACATGACTATAGCCAGAACTTTCCCAACTTATGAATAATAGATACATAAGAGGGAGGGCAACGATGCCTTGGAACGTAGGGATTATTGGAGCAGGGCCGGGCGTCGCGGCTCTGCATCTTCCGGTGCTGGGACGGCTGGCGGAGCTGTTCAGGGTGGTGCATGTCGCCGATGCGGGAAGCGGGCGTGCCCGGGTTCTCGCTGAGCAACTTGGTGCCGGCTGGTCGGAGGGAGAGGACGGCCTGCTGGCGGACCCGGAGGTGGAGGTTGTGGCCGTCTGCAGTCCGCCTGCTGAACATGCCCGCCAGATCCTGGCGACGGTGGCTGTGGGCAAGCGCGCCATCTTCTGCGAGAAACCGTTGGCCACCAGCAGGGCAGAGGCCGAAGAAGTCATAACGGCGTGCCGGTCCGCAGGCACCATCCTCCTGGTGGGGACCAACCATCTGTTTGATGCGGCATGGGGGCGCGCAAGGCACCACCTTGTCGCCCTCGAGGGCCGGGTCCAGACTATCTCCGTCACACTCGCACTCCCGCCGAATGACAGGTACCACCGGCTGGTCGCCGAGGGCGGTCCCTTCCAGGTTGCCCCGCGGGGGCGTCCCGACCTGGAGAATCCGGCAGTGGCGGCCGGCGTCTTGCGGCAGCTGCTAACGGGCCTTGCAATCCACGATCTTCCCGCCGTGAGGGACATTGCTCCGGGCGTCGACGAAGTGGTTTACGCGCGGGTCGCTCCGCCCATCGGCTACGTGGTGGGATACCGGGCCAGCGGGGTCCTGGTCCAGCTGGCACTCACCATGGTTCCGCACGGACCGGATGGCCTGTGGCGGATGAGCATCGCCACCTCCCACGACCGGATCGAGGTTAATTTCCCACCCGCCTTCGTCCATGCCGGAAGTGCCGCCACCCGTGTACGAAGCGCGGACGGGCTTTGGACGGAGTACCCGCGGGACCCGGAGGACGGCTACGTGGCGGAGTGGCGCCTACTTGCATCGCTGCTTGAGGGTGTGGCCCCGGTTGAGTACGACGAACTGCTGGCGGACTCGCACTATGCAATCGACCTCGCCGACGCTGCCGCCGCGAAAGTTCTGGAAGGGACGCTCCGATGAGTTCAGGAGATCGCGGGTACGGCGTCTTCACTGCACTGCCTTCCTTTGGGGCTGCTGTTGCAGAACTTCCTCTCAGTGCTGCCCTCACGGAGGACATCGGCGGTGCGGTGGTGGTAGTGCCTGGATCTGGCGATTGGTGGCAGGGCATGCTCGCGGCCCGGGCCGCGGGAGCATCAGCGGTAGTGATTGCAGACCCGGCGGTGCTCCCGCGGGAGGCCTTGGAATCCGACCCGTGGCCAGGTGACATTCCCGTGATCGTTGAGCGCCCCCGCCTGCGCCCCGATGTTGTTGCGGATGCCGCCCGAGCACGACGGGGCAGTCCGGCCCGGATGCTCACCCTTGAGTGTGCCGCTCCGGCTGCGGACCTTGATGCGGTAATCCGTGACGGCTTTGGCTGGGCCCGGTTCCTGGGCCAGGGGCCGTTGACGCTTCGATCCAGCATTGCCACCGCGCACAGCAGGATCGCACTCCTGGACTCCGAGGACTCCGCCGGGGGGTCCGTTCCGATCACGCTTGGGGCGACGTCAGTGGGGGGCCTTCACTCCGGGAGCCTGCTCCAGGTGTTGGCCCTCGGCGAGGTGAGGACGGAAGTAACAGTGGACCAGCCTGCCGGACTGATGCGCCTGGAGACGTCAACCGAGGACGGAACACTGAGGGCCCCGGACCGTTATGAATCGTCAGCCCGCCTGGGGTTGCGCAGGGCGCTTGAAGCTTGCGCCTCCGGTGAGGCCGTTGCCGATCTGGGGCACCTGCTCGAGGACATGGCCCTCACTTGGAGTCTGCTCCGCCCATAGGGCGGTTCCAACTCATGTCTAATCCCGGCATTCTTTTGTTGCTTTCAGACTAAAGTGAGGTACTATTGGCAGTGGCGTCGGGGTTCCTTCCGGACCCGTTCTCCGTGGTGATGGTACGGCGGAGGCACAACACGTCGCGTCGATGGCCCGATCGTTCGGGTAGATCACTATGCCACTTTCGCCTTTAAGACTTCGTCTCCTTGTTGTTTCCCTCCTCACGGTGTCCTTTCTCGGGGCCCTGGACCATACGGTGGTGTCCACATCCCTAGCCACCATTGCCGGTGAGCTCGGCGCGCTCAAGCTCATGAGCTGGGTTGTGGTGGGATACACGCTAGCCAGCACCGTGCTGCTGCCCGTGCTCGGCAAACTGGGTGATGTGCTGGGAGCCCGCCGGATATTCCTCGGCTCATTGGTCATGTTCCTGGCCGCCTCACTGGCCTGCGGTTTCGCCCAGGACATGGCGTGGCTCATAGCCGCACGTGTCCTCCAGGGGATGAGTTCTGCCGGGCTTCAGCTGATGTCCCAGACCATCATTGCCCGGGTCACCACGCAGCGGGAACGGCCGCGCTACATGGCAATTATTGGCGCGGCTTTCCCGATCGCGATCCTCGTTGGACCCGTGCTCGGCGGCGCCATCACCGACTACTGGGGCTGGCAGTGGGTCTTCTGGATCAACATCCCAGTGGGTGCGGCAGCGCTGGGCCTCGCGCTTATCGCGGTTCCACACCTGGAGCCGGGTCCCATGCCACGCCACTTCGATGTTGCCGGAGCGGCCATCTTCACCAGCGCCCTGGTGGCCCTCGTGCTCGCCGTAACGTGGGCTGCTGAACGGAGCGCCGGCCCTGCCACCGTTGCCGCGCTGGCAGTCAGCATCGCGGGCTTTGTTGCCTTCTTTTTTGTCGAGCGGCGCGCTCCCGAGCCCATCGTGCCGCTCCACTTCTTTGCCAACCGGACCATTGCGGCTGGCACTGCCTTGTCGGCGATCATCGGCGTCGGCCTCTTCTCCATCACTGCCTACCTGCCCACATACTTCCAGATGGCGTACCAAACCAGCGCCACCGTGTCCGGCCTCGTCCCCATCGCAACTGTGTTTGGCATGCTGATCAGCAACCTGCTGACCGGATGGCTGGCCAGCCGGACCGGGCGTTACCGGATCTTCCCGGTCCTGGGAACGTCGCTGGGAGCGGCCGGTCTCTTTGTGATGGCCGTGCTGCCCGCCGGGCTTCCGCTGTGGGCTCCCATGATCGTTATGGGGGTTGTTGGAATCGGTACCGGAGCGTTTATGAGCCTGATCGTGGCCGTGGTCCAGGGGGCTGTTCCGGCCGGCCAGACCGGCACCATCACGGCAACCATCAACGTGGTGCGGCAAGTGGGATCAACCGTGGCGACGGCGATCATCGGCGGAGTCATCGGCTTCGGTGTCGCAGCCCTTCTGCCGTCAGGCCTTGACGCCTCCACACTGACCCCGCAACTGGTCCACGCGGCGGACCCTGCCGTCCAGGCCACCGTCGCCCAGATTTATGGCGCGGTCTTCACACCCATCTTCATCGCCTTGGCGGTTACCTATGCCGTCGGAATTATCGCGGCGCTCCTGCTCCCGCATGGCCGGCTCTCCGACGAACCCGTTCCCGCTCCCCAAGCAACTTCCGAATCCCTTTCGGCCTGATCTCAAAGGAGACATCATGTCCAACCCCACTATCGCCATCGTCGGCAGCGGGCCTATCGGCTCCACCTACGCACGGGTGCTCCTCGAGGAGGTCCCGAACGCCCGGGTGGTGATGTTAGAAGCCGGGCCGCAGCTGACGGAAGTTCCCGGTGAAAGCGTCCGGAACATTCCCGACCCTGCCGAAAAGGCCCGCGCGCGGGAAATGTCGCAGGGGCCGCAGGCCGGTGCCTACCGTGAGTCGCTCGGCATCCCGGCCGGAACCGTCACCGAGGGAATGTTCACCGCACGCCAGGGCACCCACCTACTCGACTTCGGCGGCGCCGGCTCCGCCCACGCCTCATCTTTCCCCGCAGCGGCTGCGGCCACCAACGTCGGCGGCCAGGGTGCGCACTGGACCTGCGCGACGCCGGCGCCCGCCTTCAGCGAGAAGATCCCCTTCATAGCGGATGACGAATGGGACGCGCTCATCGACGATGCAAAGCAGCTGCTGCACGTCCACAGCGCCGCCTTCGCCGATTCCGCGGTGGGTGAAGCCGTCAGGTCCCTCCTTGACGAAGAGTTCGGCGCGGAACTGCCGCAAGGTTACGGCGTAGGCACCCTTCCGGTTGCCGGGGATCCCCAGCCTGACGGCTCCGTGCGCTGGGCAGGGGCCGACGTCGTCCTTGGACCGCTCATCGATAAGGACAGCCCGCTCTCGAAGCAGTTCGAACTCCGTGACCTCACCCTGGTCCGCCGCGTGGAACTGGACGGACACCGGGTCACCGGAGTCACTGTCCAGGACCTCCGCACGGGGGAGACGTCATTTGTGGCAGCAGACATCGTTGTGGTGGCCGCAGACGCTTTCCGCTCCCCGCAGCTCCTGTGGGCCTCCGGTGTACGGCCGAAGGCACTCGGGCACTACTTGACGGAGCACCCGGTCGTCATCTCCACGGTGGCGCTTGACGCCGAAAAAATGGGGCGGTACGCCACCGAAGAGGACCTCAAAGCCGAACTGGCCCGGCGTGCTCAGAACCCTGCTGACCCCGTCGCCGCCGTGAACCGCATTCCGTTCTCTGAGCCCGAGCACCCCTTTTCCGTCCAGGTAATGTACACCGAAACCACGCCCTTCCCGATGGAGCCGGGAACCCCGTACTCCGAGAACCGCTGGGGCTACGTCAACATGGGCTACGGGATGCGCAAGCACCCCCGCTACGAGGATGCTGTCACCTTTGACGACAACGAGCCGGACTACCGGGGATTCCCGAACATGACCATTGGGTACGCGCTCACCGAGAGGGAAGACGCGGAAGTCGCCCAGGCCACGGAGCGGCTCCGCCGTGCCGGGAAAGCCCTCGGCGTCTTCGTTGCCGAGCCCCGCCTGATGCCGAACGGCTCCAGTCTGCACTACCAGGGCACCATGCGCCTGGGCGAGACCGATGACGGTACGTCTGTTGCGGATCCCTGGTCGCGCGTATGGGGATACGACAACCTGGTGGTGGGCGGAAACGCGCTCATCCCGACCGCGACTGCCATGAATCCCACGTTGATGAGCGTTGCCATTGCGGTCCGCGGTGCCCGGATGGTTGCTGAGAAGCTTGGTCCGCAGACCGCCTAGGTCGGCTGCTCGTTGGGGCTCAGACGCCCGCCGGCTGTGCTGGGCTGGCCTCAAGGCACGGATAACCTGTGGGTATGAAGAACCTGGACCTCAACCTGCTGCCCCAACTGCAGGTCCTGTTGGAACTACGGAACGTCTCCCGGTCGGCTGAGAGGCTCCAGCTCAGCCAGCCGGCCACCAGCGCGGCCATGGCCAGGCTCCGGCGCCATTTCGACGACGAACTCCTGGTCCGCAACGGCCGTACCTATGACCTCACGCCCTTTGCGCAGTCCCTGGTCCCGCTGGTTGATGAAGCAATGCTTCACATCCAGCGGGCCACGCGCGTGCGGTCCGGCTTCGACCCCGCAACGAGCGAGAGGGAGTTCATCATCGCGGCCTCGGACTACGCGGCAGCGCTCATTGTGGGGCCGCTGCGGGGGATCCTGCGCGAGGAGGCACCCGGCGTCTCGGTGGACTTCGTGCCCACAGCCAAGTCCGGGATCCAGGGCCAGATGGCTGACTATTCGAAAATTGACCTGCTCGTGGGGCCCACGGGCTACCAAATGCAGGGCGCCAGCAAGCAGCTCTTCCGGGACAGTTTCGTGGCTGTGGCTGACGCCGTAAACCCCCTGCTCCAGCACCCCCGGCTCACCTTGGCGGACCTGACTACAGTGCCCCACGCCGTCGGCTATTTCGGGGAGGGAATCAGCACCCCGGCGGACAAGCTGTTCGAGTCGCGGGGCCTGCAGCGCCGGGTGGCGGCTGTGGTGGCCGGGTTCCTGTCCCTGCCGCTCCTGGTGGAAGGGACCGACCTCGTGGCGCTTGTCCCGCGGATGCTTGCGGCCCGGGCCCAGCGTGGTGCGGGGATCGTGGTGCTGGAGTTCTCCGAGGGAACGGAAGCGTCTCTGGTGGAGGCCATGTACTGGCATCCGTCGCAGGCGGAGGACCCTGCGAGTGTGTGGCTGCGTTCCGTGGTCCAGCGCTCCTGCGCCCGGCTGCACGAACTCTTTCCCGTCACGGCCTACCCGGTGACTATCCACGCGGCGGATACCACCTAGAGCCAAAGTGCCATTCCGCGCCCGGGCCATTCCTGCGAGAGTCGAAGAAACGCACTTTTCGAAGGGACCCCCTATGCCTGTCTCCAGCCAGCGCCTGGCCGGCAAAACCGCCGTCATCACCGGAACGGCCAGCGGCCAGGGCAGGGCGGCGGCGCTTGCCTTCGCCGAGGCGGGCGCCGAGGTGGTGGGCTGCGACATGGACGACGACGGCGCCGCAGCGACCGTCGCGGCGGTCACCGCGGCCGGGGGCCGGATGAGCAGCAGCCGGGTTGACCTCACGGATGAGGGCGCCGTGGCCGCATGGGCTGAGGACGTGCGCGCCAACCACGGTCAGGTCCACATCCTGTATGCGAACGCGGCCGTCACCCGCTTTGCCCCCCTGGAGCAGCTCACGTTTGCCGACTGGAAGTGGAACGTTGAACACGAGATGGATGTCGTGTTCCTGCCGGTCAAGTACTTCTGGCCGCAGCTGATCCGGGCGCAGAACGCGGCCATCGTCCTGGTGGGTTCCACGGCAGGAGTCACCGGTTCCATGACCAATGGCCGGTTGGCCCACACGGCCACGAAGGGAGCCGTCGTGGCCATGACCAGGCAGCTCGCGGCCGAAGGAGCGCCGCACGGGCTGCGGGTTAATACTGTCAGCCCCGGAATGATCCGCACCGCCGCCACGGAGGGCAACCTCCTGGCCGCCGACCACCCCATGCGGTCCATCGCAGGCAGCATTCCGCTGGGCCGGATCGGCGCGCCGGAAGAGGTGGCCAGATGCGCGCTGTTCCTGGCCTCCGACGAGGCGTCGTACGTGACGGGCGCGAACCTGATGGTCGACGGCGGCTGGTCGGCCGTGCTGCCGGGCTAGTTGGAACCGTACGCCACCTCAGCGCATGGCCTCGGAAACAGACTTTGCTCCGCCGTGGCCTGACTGGCCGCCGTCCACCGGTATCTCGGCACCGGTCACGAAGGACGAGAGCGGGCTGAGGAGGAACAGCACGACGCCGGCCACCTCCTCCACGCTTCCCGTGCGGCCCAGCGGGGTCTCTGCCAGGGTGGCCTGCCTGAATTCCGGCTTTGCGCCCGCCGTCATGGGTGTTTCGATGAAGCCCGGGTGGACGGTGTTCACGCGGATCCCGCGCGGGCCGAGTTCCATGGCCGCCACCTGGGAGAGGCCCCGCAACGCCCACTTGCTGGCGGTGTAGGCCACCGGATAGTGCGCGGTCAGGCCCGCCACGGAACCCACGTTTACAATCGCGGAGCCCCTGGCCATCAGCGGTGCGAGGGCCTGGATGCCGAGCAGGGCTCCGGCAACGTTCACCTCATAGACGCGCTGAAGGTCAGCCACAGAGGCATCCAGCAACCGGCTCCGCTGGGTGATGCCGGCATTGTTGACCAGCCCGTCCACCTGCCACCCCTGGGACTGGATCCAGGAAGCTAGATCTGCCCATCCGGAAGCATCGGAGACATCCAGCTGCCGGTACACCAGCGCGCCGGCGGAACCCGACGGCACGGCAGCCAACTCGGCCGGCACGTCCGCCGACAGGTCTGTAGCAATGACGCGGGCCCCGGCCTCCACCAGCATGCGCGCCTCGGCAGCGCCCTGGCCCTGGCCGGCGCCGGTGACCACCACGGTCCGGCCCTCGAGCTGAAGGGAGACCACCCTATGTACCGGAAGGAACCACTGAGGTAGCCCGGTTGCGCGGACGCTGCCGGGCTGGCACACGGGTTAAGGCGTTGCGGCGTTCACCCACTGTGTTTTCGATGCTGCCGATGCCTTCCACCGTCATGCGGACCACGTCGCCGGTCTTGAGCGGCGGTGGAGTCTTAGAACCGTTGCGCCCCCAGAGCTCCGCGAGGCAACCGCCGCCGCACGTGCCGGAGCCCAGCACATCGCCCGGGCGCACCACGGAATCCTGCGAGGCGTACGCCACCAGCTCGGCGAAGGGCCAGGCCATGTTGGAGAGCAGGTCCTGGCCGATGGGCTCGCCGTTGACCTCGACCGACATGGAGATCGGCAGGAACCCCTCGGTGTCGTGCAGGTCCTCAAACTCGTCGGCGGTGACAATCCAGGGGCCCAGCGTATTGGCGAAGTCCTTGCCCTTGCACGGGCCCAGGCTGACTTTCATCTCCCGGCGCTGCAAGTCCCGCGCCGACCAGTCGTTGAGCACGGTGTAGCCGAAAATGTGCCTGTGCGCCTCTGCTGCAGTCAGGTTCCGGCCGCCGCTTCCGGGAACGCGCCCGACGACGGCGGCGACTTCCGTTTCAAAGTCAAGGTCCTCGCAGCCCGCCGGGATACCAATCACCTCGCCGGTGCCAGTCACCGTATGCGGGTTCGTGAAGTAGAAAGTGGGTGCCTCGTACCATTCGGGCGCCACACCGGCCACGCCGTCGATGCTTTTCCGCACCCCTTCGACGTGCTCCTCGAAGGCCACGAAATCCCGAATGGTGGCGGGCAGAAGCGGGGCGAGCAGCTGCACGTCTGCCAGCTGAACGGCCGGGACCGAACCGATGGTTCGCCGGGCAAGACCCAGCGTTTCGTCCAGCCCGGCGTCCAAAAGGGTCTGGACGCCCTGGCCTGCGGGCAGGGCGTAGCAGTTTCCGTTGTCCACGAAGCCGGACTGTGTCCCGCCGTCGTGGTTCCAGCGTGCAATCTTGACCATGAAAAGGGTTCCTTAGGCTGTGCGGCGGGCGGCGAGGACTGAGGCGGGCGTGATGCCCAGGGCAGCGGCGTTGCCGGCCAGCACCCTGGCCTCGTCCTCGGGAGGAAGCAGTGCCTCGATTACCTCCGACACGGGGCGGTCGGAGCCCATGTCGAACGGGTAGTCCGAGCCGAGCAGCACCTGCTCCGGGCCCGCGGCGGCCACGAGGGCCCGCAGTTCAGCCGGGCTGTGGACCAGCGAATCGAAGTACAACTTCTTCAGATACGACGACGGCGGCTGGGCGCAGCCATGTGCTTCCGGCCGGACGCGCCAGGCGTGGTCGGAGCGGCCCAGACTGGTGGGAAGGTAGCCGCCGCCGTGCGCGGCCAGAACCAAGAGGCGCGGGTGCCGGTCCAGGACCCCGCTGAAGATCAGATGGGACAGGGCCACCGCGTTCTCGGCTGGCTGGGAGACGGTGTTGGCGAGGTAGAAGCGGTCCAGCCGTTCATCCAGCGAGCAGCCGAACGGGTGCAGGAACACCAGAGCGCCCAGCTCCTCAGCCCGGCTCCAAAACGGTTCCAGCCTCGGATCGGAAAGCTCAACGGTGCTGCGCTCCACGTCGGCCGGAGTGGCAGCGAACGAGCCGATTTCCACACCAAGCAGCCCGCACTCCAGGACGGCGTGCTCCAGGGCTTCCACCATCAACGCGGGATGCTGGAGCGGCACCAGGCCAAGTCCGTTGAGCCGCTCCGGGGCCAGGTCCACGAACTCCCGCACCGCCTGGTTGGCGGTCCTGGCCACCTGCAGGGCCACTTCTTCTCCTGCGAAGTAGTAGAAGTGCGACGGCGAAGGCGATACCAGCTGGACATCCACGCCCTGGGCATCCATGTCAGCCAACCGCCGGTCCAGGTCCGTCAGCTGCGGCCAGCGCTCCTTGATCATCCGTCCCGACGCGGCCATGGATTCGGGTCCGTTGCGGCGCACTTCCAGGGCTTGCTGGGCACCGAACCCCTCGGGATCAGCCTCGGCCACCAGTTGCTGCAGGGCCGGAAGCAGGATGTGGGCGTGGACGTCCACGGTGGGGGTTGGTCCTTCAGCACGGGGGGTGTTCATGCGGGTTCCTTCAGCATCGTGGAAAGGGAGTGCATCAGGCCGGGCACGTCGGCGTCGCGGACGCCGTCGAGCATCCACTGGCCGAGCTGGACGGAGGCGGTGACTACGGCCTTTGCCCGGTCCAGGCGCCGGTCGGTGAACTCCTTCCACAGGGTCTCCGTGATGTCGTCGGCCTTGATCAGCAGCTCAGCCAGCACGGCCGCGTCTTCCAGCGCCATGGCAGCACCTTGTGCCACGGTGGGCGGGCAGCTGTGGGCGGCATCGCCGATGATGACGGTGCGGCCGCGGTTCCAGGGCCCGTCGACCAGGTGGGTGGTGAACCAGGTGTAGTTGATGCGGGCACTCTGGTCCAGATTCGCACGGATTTCGTTCCACGGGCCGCCGTAGGCTGCGGCGAGCTCCGCCATGATGCGGGGGCCGTCCTCGTGCTTGCGCTCCTGGGCTTTTTCCACCAGGTAGGCATAGATGGTGTCGGGGCCGGTGGGGCAGTAGCCGGCGATGAAACAGGGGCCGCCGTAGGTGAGGTCCGTGCGGACCACGTCCTCGGGCCGCTCCACGAACGCCCGCCAAATGCCCATGCCTGTGGGCGCGGGCTCAACGTCGATGCCGATGGCCTGGCGGACCGCGGAGTGCAGACCGTCTGCGCCGATCAGGAGGTCGTAGCGGGCGGTGGCGCCGTCGGCGGTGCTGACGGTGACTGAACCGTCGTCGTCCGTTATTCCGGTGACGGTCTTTCCGTAGCTGATCTGTGCACCGGCCTGCTGGGCCCGATCGCGGAGGATGGCGGTGAGGTCGGGGCGGTACATGCCGAGTGTTGCAGGGAGGTCATCGCCGCCGGTCCGGATGTCCTCAAGGACCGCGACGACGGTGCCGGCGGGGTCCGGGGCGCGCAGGCCAAGGGTGCTGAACGCGTAGCCCTTCGCCTCGATCTGCTCCCACACGCCGAGCTGGCGGAAGACCCGCAAGGCGTTCCCCTGCAGGGTGATTCCGGATCCGAGAGTCTGCGGGGCTTCCGCCTTCTCCAGGACTTCCACACGGATTCCGGCGTCGGCCAGCAGGATGGCTGCGGTCAGTCCCGCGGCTCCCGCCCCGACGATTCCGACGTTCTGTACTGCTGCCATCGCTGACTCCTTTGTATTGACGGCGTAACTGCTTCGGTTGAAGTTGTGCTGAAAGCTACCGGAGGGCGATTACCGGAGGGCGATCGGGTTGACGGGCGACCCGACGGCGCCGGTAATGGGAAGCGGTGCCGCGGTGAGCAGGAAGTCGTACCTGCCGTCCGCTGCGCACGCTTCCGCGAGGCCGTCCGGATCCCACATCTCGCCCAGGAACAGCCCGAGGTTGGGGATGGCGATCTGGTGGAGGGGCTGGAAGGCGGCGTCGAACTCGTTGGGCCGGACCTCGAAACCCCAGGTGTCGGTGGCGATCCCGGCAATTTCGCTGCGGTGCAGCCAGGGCGCGGCGCTGAACGACAAGCCTGGGGCTGAGCCGCCGGCGTAGTCGCCCCAGCCCTCGCGGCGCACCCGGGTGTACTGGCCTGTGCGGATCACCACGATGTCGCCCCGGCCCACCTTTGAACTGGGCCCCTGCAGGTCAATGGTCCGCTGGAGGTGTTCCGGGGTGATGGCGAAGCCGTCTGGCAACTCGCCGTCGTTCCGTCCAAGTTCCGGTCCAAGCGCTCGGCCGAGGTCCAGCAGAACCCCCCTGGTGACGATCTTCGCCGCGGCAGTTTCGATTCCGGTGACCAGGTCGCCTTCGGAGGTGACCACATCGCCGGCGGCACGGCCGTTCCAGGCTTTGCCCTGGTCGAAGATGTGGCCCAGGCCGTCCCACTGCGTGGAGCACTGCAGCGGCATGGCAATGACGTCGTCAGCACCGCCGAAGCCGTGCGGGAACCCCTGGTTGCCCCGCTCGGCGTCCACGCCGGTGTCGGTCATGGTGTGGACGGGGTTGGTGCGGCGGCGCCAGCCCTTTTGCGGCCCGTTGGTGTCGAACGGCTGGGACAGCGAGAAGGCCTCGCCCGTTTTCACCAGGGCTGCTGCTTCGATGCGCTTGGCCGCGTGGATGAAGTTCAAGGTTCCCAGAACGTCATCGTCACCCCAGCGGCCCCAGTTGTTGTGGGCCTCGGCCATGGCCCGGATGCTGCCGAGCGGGTCCGCTCGCCGGATCACCGGGGAATCGGTGGTGGCCGAGTCCCCGGTTCCGGTGATTGGTGCTGATTCCTGCGTGGTCACGGCTGGCTGCTTTCAGTTTGAACTTCGTCCCTGCAGTGGATCAGCTGGGTACCCAGGCCCGTAATGGTGCCTTCCATGACGTCGCCATTCTGGAGCAGCCGGCCCCAGTGCTGGCCATTGCCGGCGGGGCTTCCGGTGAGGACCAGGTCGCCCGGACGCAGCGGCGTGATCTGCGAGGCCTCGCTGACCAGCTTGGCGACGCCGAAGATCATGTCCTGAGTGGACTCGTCCTGCATGGCGTTGCCGTTGAGCTTCAAAGTCACCTGGACATCCTGCGGGTCGCCGAAGAACTTGGCCGGCACCAGCAACGGTCCGGTGGGCAGGAAGCCGGGGGCATTCTTGGCGCGGTACCAGTCCGAGCCGATAGCCGGCATGTCCTTCCGGAAGACGTACTCGCGGGTGGTGATGTCGTTGACCATGGTGTAGCCGAACACGTGCTCCAGGGCTTCCTCGGGGGTGACCCGGAAGGCCGTCCTGCCGATGACTGCCGCCAGTTCCAGCTCCCAGTCATGGGACTTGCTGTAGGTGGGCAGGGTGAGGTCATCCGTGGCGGACGCGATCGCCGTCGGCAGTCCGATGAAGAAGTACGGCGTGCCCTGGCCCGCCCGCTTGTCCATCATGGCCGCGGTCTTGGCCCGCACCTCGTCTTCGTCCTGGCCCGGTTCGCGGTGTGCGGCGGCGAGGTCGATCACGTGCTTGCGGTAGTTCGCGCCGGTCTGCAGCACCTGGACGGGGTCCACCGGGGCAAGGAGTTCGACGTCGGCCAAGGCCACGCCGGTGTCCTCGCCGGCAGAGGCGGCCAGGGTATCGAGCTGGTCCTCGGCGGTGTTCCAGTGCTCGATCAGGGAGTTGATGTCCCCGTCCAACGGCAGGACCCGTTCGCCGACCAGCAGGCCCGCGCGGGCCTTGCTGTCACCCGATTCGTGGAACCGAATGAGTGAGTATGTTGCTTCTGCCATGACGCTTTAGCCCCGTCCCTGCTTGGCGTAGGGGTTCAGGAGGGCGTCCTTCATCTCGGGGGAAGCACCTTCTTCGGTGGCGGTGAAGCCCTCGGCCGGCGGGAAGGACTCGGTCATCGAGTGCGGCATGGCGCCGTTCTTGTAGAAGTTGTTCGAGCCCTCGGACGGCTTCCAGGTGCTTGCTTCCCAGTCCGGGACGTAGTTCCGGTAGCCGCCGGAGTTCAGCTCCACACGCAGGCCGGACGGATCGCGGAAGTACAGGAAGTTCTGCTCGCCCACGCCGTGGATGGAGGGGCCGTATTCCATGGCGGTGCCATTTTCCATCATGACGTCCGCGGTGCGCAGCAGGTCCTCGGTGGCGTCCACCCAGAAGGCGATGTGGTTGACGCGGCCGGCACGGCTGGAGGTGTCCTTGACGACGCCAAGGTCGTGTGATTTCTCGTTGGTGGTCAGCACGGAAAAGACGGTGATGGGTGCTTCGTCCAGGTCCACGAAGGCCATGACGCGGAAGCCGAGGGCTTCGTGGTACCACTTGGCGAAGCCGCGGACGTCGGAGGCCGCCACCGTGACATGGTCCAGGAAGCGGGGGGCGGCGGCGTGGCTGCTGCGGCGTTCCGGCCGGTCCGGGTAGGTGGACTCGAACCCGGCTTCGGCGACGAACTTTTCGACGTCGTAGAACAGGCGCATGTGGTGGCCGTAGGGGCCGGTGAATTCATAGGCCTTGCCGTAGCCGTGCCCGCCGGCGGTCCAGGTGCCCTGAACCCCGGTTGCCTCGACGCGCTGGGCTGCTGCTTCAAGGGCTTCCTGGGAGTTGGTCCGCCAGGCCATCCGGCCCAGGGTGGCTTCCGGCCCTTCGGTGATGACCAGGCTGTAGCGGTAGTAGTCGCCCCAGCAGCGCAGGTAGACGTTGCCGTCCACCCGGTCAATGATGCGCATGCCGAACTTTTCCTCGTAGAACTGTGCCGAGGCTTCGACGTCCGGGGTGGTGATTTCGAGGTGGGCAAGATGGGAGAGGGGAGTTTCCACGTTGAATTCCTTCTAAGTGCCGATTGCTGTGAGGTCCCTGCAGGTCTAGTAACCAGACTGAGGCAACACGGCTATTCGGTGAAGGGGCGTTTCCTGATGTCAACTATTCGTTTGGCAGATAGCTGATCTCATCAGGTCCCCCGCGGTCACAGCCGAGGCGATATTCGCCGCTTCCCGGGCGCTCCGTATCCGTTAAGATGCGCCGGCGTTGCCTCCGGCGCGACCTCTGGCGCGACCAGGGAAGGCCGGATCGGCCCGGACGGGGCAGCCCGCCGCTCCCCGCATCTACTCTTCGACAACCCCGCCTGTCGATACTCCGCTCAGGGTGTCGATGTAGTCCAGCGTTTTAGGACTGACATGCCGCACGGCCCCAAGCGCCTCCCGCAGATTGGCTCTGTTGGCGGGGTCGCTGAGCCGTCCTCGGAGATCCATTACCGTCTCGATGCCCTGACTCTCCAAGACCCGCGTCAAGTCCTCCACCTGGGCGAGGCGGCCAGGCGACGGCCAGCTGATAACTTCGGAAAGCGCCCCCGTATCGAGGCGCCGCCGGAATCCACTGGTCGTGGCGGCATCGGGCCAGGCCTCGACGAGAGCGACAACGCGAGGCCTGACTGTCTCGTGGTAGTTCTGTCGTCGCTGCAGCGAAGCATCAACAATGATGGCCCCTATGTGGTCCCAGCTACGGCTGACTTCGGTCGAGTCGTCTGTGCCGTGAGAGTCCATGTGCGCAGGGAGGTTGGCATCATCATTATCGGTAGTCATAAGTGAATACTTCCATGTGCCGGCGGTGAACGTGCGGGCGGTGACGCCTAGCGGCTGCTCACCTGACCGAACCGTTTCGCGATTGGTGCCAGCACCAGCGGGCGGGCGGCGTACCAACCGGCCGCCGTGATGGCGATTGCGGCCGCGAAGAGCCAGAAGCCGACCCAGTTCACCTCGTCGGTGCCGCCGAACATGTGGTTCAGGTTGCGGAGCGCACCGGTCGCGAACACCAGGAACACGTGGACGAGAATGAATAGCACGAAAAACAGCATGGTCGGGAAGTGGATCGCGCGCGCAACCTCCACCGGGTAGACCTTGTTCAGCGTCTTCGCGTCCTTCGGCCAGAACTCGCTCATGCGCACACCCGTGATCGCCGCGAGCGGGGCCGCGATGAACACCACCACGAAGTACATGATCTGCTGCAGGCTGTTGTAGTTCACCCAGCCGGACTCAACCGGCCAGTCGAGGGTCATGTACTGGAGGAGCGCGGAGAGCGCGTTCGGGAACGCCTCCCAGCTGCTCGGTACGATTCGCGCCCAGCGGCCGGTGGCAAACAGCAGCACCACAAAGATGAGTCCGTTGGCCAGCCACAAAATATCGAGCGACTGGTGCAGCCACAGGTTGATGCTGATCTTCTTGCCACCGCGCTTCGGCGTCCAGAACGCAGGCGGCTTCTGCTCGGTGCGCACCTGATAGCCGGAGCGAATGATGAGCACCATCAGGAAAATGTTGAAGAAGTGCGCCCACTGCGCCCACCACGGGAAGCCGGGCTCTGCCGTAGCGGGCAGGCCATACGCGCCGGGGTACTTCTCAAGGAACTCCGGCACGCCCGGCAGCGTCGTCACACCGCGCGCGGCGAGCACAAGAATCCCAGCGGCGGCCACGGCGCCGACTGCGAAGAGCACGGCGAGCTTGATCCACTGGCCCAGGGTGCGCGATCCGTAGAGCCTCGCCTCGGCCTTTGGCTTCACGGGCTTCTTAGCGGCTACCGGCTTTTCAGCGGCGACGGGCTGTGCCATTGATGCAGGTGCGGCTGTCACCGCGGGTGTACTCGCCGTCGTCGGCGGCTCGGCCTCGGCAACGGTCTCCACCACGCTGGCAGCCGGAGCAGCGGTCTCCGCCTGGGCAACGGGCGCCACCGCGCTAGCGGCCGCCACCATGCTGGTGGCCGGAGCAAGTCCAGCGGGCGGCCAGGGTTCACCACCGGGGACGCGGGGAAGCCCGCGACGCAGCGGGGTGCTTCCCACCGTCAGCGTGGCGGCTGCGGTGTCCGGAGCAGCCGCAGGCGACGTCGCTTCCGGCACTGCTGCTTTCTCACCAGCATCTACAGCAGCATCCGCGGCCGGCATGGGCGTGGCGACGGCGGCCACAACTGCGGCGGGAGCCGCGGAAGGAGTCGGCACTGATACCGAAACCTCGCCCGCTGGCGGCCAAGGTTCGCCGCCCGGCACCCGCGGCAGGCCGCGGCGAAGCTGCCGCACCACGGCGGCGCCTGCGCTGGCCGCAGGGACGGGAGCAGGCAGCACCGCACCCGGTGCCGTTGCCGGCGTCGTTTCCTGGGCCGCTTCAGGCGGAGCAGGGGGAACAGAGGGCCCGGCGGCAGCCGGTTCCGCCGCAGAAACAGGTGCAGACCGGGGTGCCGCTTCTGCAGTGAGAATGCGTGCGGGCGCCTCGCCTGCTGCAGGCCAGGGGTCACCGCCTTCGACGCGCGGCAGGCCCCGCCGGATATTCCGAGACAGAGTTGCCATCGCTACTTCTTCCGAGCCTCAAGGGCGCTAATCAGCTGGGGCACAACCTTGAAGACGTCGCCCACCACACCGAAGTCGGCGATCTCGAAGATCGGCGCGTCTGAATCCTTGTTGATGGCAACGATCGTCTTGGCCGTCTGCATGCCAGCCCGGTGCTGAATCGCGCCGGAGATGCCCAGCGCAATGTACAACTGTGATGACACGGAAACCCCGGTCTGGCCCACCTGCTGCGACTGCGGGATGTAGCCGGCATCCACCGCGGCACGCGAAGCGCCAACGGCGGCGCCGAGGGTATCGGCGAGCTGTCCAACGAGGGCGAACTGTTCCTCCGACCCGAGGCCGCGGCCACCGGCCACAACCTTCGCAGCGCCACGCAGCTCCGGCCGTGAGGTGGCGGCAACTGCCTCATCGAACGAGTCGATCCGGGCGGCCGGCTTCCCGGAGGGCGTCACCGCCAGGGTGTCCGACGCCGGCGGCTGAGCCGTAGCGCGCGCTTCGATGGAGCCCTGGCGCACCGTAATGACCGGCGCCCCAAACGTGGACGTCGAGGTCACGTTGTAGGCACCGCCGTAGACGGAGTGGTGTGCCACGACGCCCTCGTCATCACGCGACACCCCGATCGCATCGGCGGAGATCGCTGCCCGCGAACGTGCAGCGTAGCGGCCGGCAAGGTCGCGCCCATTCAGGGAATGCGAGATCAGGATCGCGTCCGGCTGCGCCTGCTCCACAGCGGCGGCCAGCGCGTCAACGCTCGGCACACCGAGCGCGGCCGCATCCGGAGTTTCCGCGATCAGCACGTGCGCGGCACCCAGGGCCGCGGCCTCCGCGGCGGCGGCGCTCCCGGTGCCGGGGGAGGCAAGCACCAAAGCAATGGGCGTGCCAGCTGCAGCGGCGGCGCCGAAGAGTCCGGGTGCAGCCTTCTCGATCTCACCGGAGGGCCCGGTTTCCACGACGACGAGGATTGCGTCACGAGGGAATTCAGTCATGTCGTACTCCTTACGCCAGTCGGTTTTCGATAAGGAAGTCAGCCAGCTTCTCGCCGGCATCACCCTCGTCAACGATCTTTACGCCCGCTGCCCGCGGGGGCTTCTCCGCGACGGTCAGCATGATGGACCGGGCAGCGTCCGGGGTGTCGGCCGTGATCCCGAGGTCTGCGAGGGTAAGCACCTCCAGGGGCTTCTTCTTCGCGGCCATAATTCCCTTGAAGTTCGGGAAGCGCGGCCCGGGAAGCGCCTCGGTTATGGAAATTACCGCGGGCAGGTTTGCGGATACCTTCTGCACGCCGGATTCAACGCCTCTGGTGCCAGATACGGCGGCCTCGCTGATCTCTACGGAGCTGAGGCCGGTCGCAAGCGGCAGGTCAAGCAATTCTGCAAGCATCGCGGGAATCATGCCGCCGGATCCATCGGTGGAGACGTTGCCAGTGATCACCAGGTCAAACTCAGCGCGACGGATCGCCGCTGCGAGGGTTTCAGCAGTCAGGCCAAGATCCGCACCCCGGAGCGCCTCGTCACAGATGTGGATGGCGCTCCCCGCGCCCATCGCCAGCCCCTTGCGTATCGTCGCGGTGGCACCCTCGGGAGCGAGGGAGAGGATTGTGACCTCAGTGCCCGCATGTGCGTCGGCGTACGTTAGTGCCAGCTCAAGGGCCCGCTCACCGATCTCGTCAATGACTGTCTCGCTGGCTTCTCGATCGGCGAGGCCTGTTTCGAGGTTCAGTTTTCGGTCCCCGTACGTGTCGGGGACCTCCTTTACTAGGACGATAATCTTCATCGATGGCTCTTCCTGTGGCGGGCTGTCTCAATGGGGGAGACACGTCGGATCTCCATTGAGTCTACGAAAGTGCTGCCCTTCCTGGCGCACGGGGCCCGTGTCGCGGGTTGCACCGCGGACGACGGCGGGACGTCCCGCCGTCGTCCGCTCCCTGGGGCAGCAACTTTTGGAAGCGGTTGGCCAGCGGCAGTGCAACGTAGGGGCCGACGTCGTCGCTTCCAATTCCTCATTGTGGCGGCCACCCAACCGCGCCACGATGTTCGAATGAGCGCTGAAACAGCGCAGGCGGCGGAGCTGAACCAAACGGTGGGTCTCCACGCTGGAGGGCCGCGCCGAAGTGCAGCGGCTCCCGCGACGCCTGATGCCAAGGCTGCAGATGCCCGAACCACAGCGCTGATCGCCCTGCTTCAGGCTGCCGGGCTGCTCGGCAAGCTCGTCCCGGCAGCGGAGAAAAGTCAGGGCAAGTGAGTTGGCGAAGGACTATTGGCCTGCCCGCGCGGTGGAGGACGAACTGCGCATGAGCAGACTGGCGGAGGAAGAAGAACCCGGCCTATGAGGCTGCCTGGTCCTGTGACCCAGTGATCGTCGGACCTAGGTGTTGAGCTCCCAATGGACGCGGATGGCCTCGGCAATTGGGCCGGCGGTGACATCGACCCGGAAGGCCACGGGCGCGGTTCCTGTCTCTTCGATGACCGCGTCACGATACACGCGGCCGCATGACGGACACAGCGTGTAGAGGTCCTCATCGTCAGGCCATGTGGCCAGCCCTGCGGGGACAAGAGTGTCACCTCCGTTGTGAACGGGGATGCCTTGTGAGTTGCACTGGATCAATCCGTTTTGGCTGACGGTGTTGCCGCATATGCAGGTGATGGTGGTGACATCATGGTCGACGACATCGGCAGTTTCAGTGTCCATGACGAGCTCCCCGGCGTGGTTGGGATGTTCTGTTTGTAGCCTATGCCTGCGGATCTGCCAAGGGGCCTCTTGGCCATCAAATAACCTCAGCAATCGTGCGGCTGGCCTCTGCCTTTCAATGTTGCTCTTCTGAAAATGACAAAACCTCGTGCTCAGCGTCGCCAACACAACGGCAGCATGCTCCCGTCCGACGGCCGTTGGTCGGCATTGCCGCGAGCACCGGGGCGTGGGGCTCCTTCCCATTCAGGCGCGAACAAGGAATGATTTAGTTGATCAGTAGACTTACTAATTTGGATTGCGACTGAAGGAGCGAATATGAGGGCACTTACCTGGCAGGGAAAGCGGTCGGTCAGCGTGGAGATGGTTCCTGATCCGGTCATTGAGCAGGGGACGGACGCCATCGTCCGGATCACGTCATCGGCGATCTGCGGATCGGACCTCCACCTGTACGAGGTCCTTGGCCCGTATATGAAGGCCGGCGACATCCTGGGCCACGAACCCATGGGTGTGGTTGAGGCGGTCGGCTCCGAGGTCAGGAACCTGAAGCCGGGCGACAGGGTGGTCATCCCCTTCAACATCTCTTGCGGCCATTGCTGGATGTGCAAGCAGGGGCTGCAGTCCCAGTGCGAGACCACCCAGGTCCATGCCCACAACAGCGGGGCAAGCCTGTTCGGGTTCTCCGAGCTCTACGGCTCGGTCCCCGGCGGGCAGGCGGAATACCTGCGCGTGCCCCACGCCGACTACGGACCGATCAAGGTGGGGCACGAGCTGCCCGATGAGCGGTACCTCTACCTCTCCGACATTCTTCCCACAGCCTGGCAGGGAGTGAAATACGCGGACGTCCCCGCCGGCGGCACACTTGCGGTCTTTGGGCTCGGTCCGGTGGGGCAGTTCGCCAGCCGGGTCGGCCGGCACCTGGGCCAGCGGGTCATCGCCGTCGAGCCGGTTCCGGAACGCCGCCGCATGGCAGAGCGGCACGGAGTGGAAACGATTGACTTCACAAAAGACGTCGGTGACCAGCTGCGCGATATGACCGACGGAAGGGGCCCTGACGCGGTGGTCGACGCCGTCGGCATGGAAGCGCACAATTCGCCCGTCGGCGCCTTTGCTCAGAATGCGGTCGGGCTCCTGCCCGATGCCCTGGCAAAGAAGGCGATGGAGACGGCCGGCGTAGACCGCATGACGGTCCTGCACGCAGCGATCGACTCCGTGCGCCGGGGCGGCACAGTCTCGCTCAGCGGGGTTTACGGGGGCACGGCGAGCCCCATGCCGCTGCTGACCATGTTCGACAAGCAGATCCAGCTGCGGATGGGCCAGTGCAACGTCCGCCGTTGGACGGACGAGCTTCTCCCGCTCGTGGAAGATTCTGCGGACCCGCTCGGCGTCATGGACCTGAAAACTCACGAGGTTGACCTCGACGGCGCCGCGGCCGCCTACGAAATCTTCCAGAAAAAGGAAGACGGCTGCATCAAGGTGGTCCTGAAGCCGTAACCAAGATGTGCCCGCTCCTGGTGATTGCCTAACATCTTCCGTCAGGCCAGATCCAGGCGTAGCTGGGCTCCCGATTCCACGGGAACGGGAGCCCAGCCATCTCATAGCGAGGTGATTGTTGAAGGCCGCCAGTACGTGCGCAGTGCCCTGCGCACGTACTGGAAATCGTGGTGTCAGAAGCCTGACCGACTGCTCCGTTTACAGTTCGGGGGCTCAGTGCCATGCTGAACGCATTACGGTCGTTTTGGGCCGTGGTCGAACGGGGGGCAACGAAATGCAATGGAGCACGCCGAGGCCAAGGAATTTCTGGCCGCATGACATGGTGATCACCGGAGATGACCATCCCCTGTCCCTCAATTTACTGCTGCTAGTGCGAGCTCAGTTCTGGACCACGAAATACGACTGGGACGGTGGGGTTCGCGAAGCTTTCACTAACTGGCACAGGGATCTGAGCCCGCCTACTCCGCGTGATGCGGAGCGTAAGTGCCTCTCGGAGACTGCACCGTAAAAACGCCGTTCGGGGTTCGGCTCACCATTGGCTGACGTTCACGGCGCACCTTATGGCTGTTGGCACAAAGGTGATCGTTATTCGCGCATTCCCTAGCGCAGGTTAGAAGGGTTCGTGGGTGGACCTGGATCAGGCCGTCTCAGTGGTCTGAGCCGTTTTGACATACTCACGGGCCCGAGCGTGGTGGTTTTTTTGAGCTCGGTCTGGGGGCTGAGTAGATATGGCGGACATCTATATTCTGGATTGCTCCGCCATGGAATCTTTGAACGCGCTGGCTGTCGATGACGACACCATCACCGATCGCTTAGTAGAACTTCGAGACACAGGTTTGCTGGTCTACTGCGAGGTGGTCAAGGACCAGCGCCGGACGTATGCCAAAGGGCAACCGATAACCATCTGGGCGACTTCCGGATGGCGAAGCATTCAATCGCGGGCAGTTTTGAACTTTACAAGCGTCCAAGCTGTTATGAAGTTGTTTCCCCACGACGGAATCGGGTCAAGCATCATGGACCTGGACGATCCTGAAAACCTTGATCAACCGGCGCTGGCTACGATCTCCCTGGCATACCAGCTCAAAGATGCGTTCGAGGTGGTTGTTGTGTCGGATGAAACATTCACGGCGCAAAACAGATGCATCGTGATGACCGCATGCGCCGTGCTGCAGGTCAAGCACCTCACCGTCAGCGACTTCTTGGACGCGGTGGAAACTAGTTAGGCGGCGAGCTCTCCACGACAGGTTCAGCATCCTTTCCGAACTTGACCCGCTGAGAACGAACTTTGTTGAGGTAGCTTTCAAGCCACTCGATCTGGGCATGCTCCTGCTCGCTCAGCGCCCTCAAAACTGCCCTGATGAATAGCAGCATGCTTGCCCCGTGATCGATGCGCACCTGATCGCCGCCTGGCGCAGCAACGGGCTTCCAGTAATGGACATCCGAAGTGGCGGGGTCGCCGAAGGCGTACTTGTCCGCTTCTCCTGCTTTCGGCGCGAAAGGCATGACAACTTGGTAGCCGGAGGGGGCCGTGTCGTCTACGATGCCGAAAATTGCTGCATCGTTAACCAGGAAGAATGCCGGCCGGTCAGCCGGATCCAATTCGAAGAACCACTTGGCTACCGTTCTGGGCGAAGATCCTGCCTTGTGGGCAAAAACGGCAAAGACGGGATCGGTCCCGGTCGAGCCTTTCAGCTTTCGGTGCCTCCGAACCTTCTTTGCGATGTCAGTGACCTCTTCTTGCGTCAGAGTCGTTTTGACCTCAATGCAGAGCAAGACAGATTCAACGGGGAAGATCTTTTCATCCGTTTGTGCGAAGAGCACCGGTTGGGACGTGTTGGACAGGACAAGCGTGTCCATCTGGGCGGAGGCGCTACCGTCGGAATCGATAATTTCTCCGGAAGCTAGCCTCACCGACGGGGGGAGGACCTTCGCGAGCAGCAACTGAACTGAATTTTCGTTGGCTCTCCCTTTTCCCCCTGATGCTTAATCAAGCCCGCCATCTCTTGTGACTCGATGCTCAACCGCCGGGAAACAGCGTCCCAGTATTTCTGGACTGTGGGAGATGAAGGCTGAGGCTCTGTGGTGGGCACCCCTTGATTGTAGGGAGAAGGCCAAGGGGCTGCCCCGGATTCCGTTGACTCCCGGGGCTTAGTGTTGCCAGGCGGGGCGCGCAACCGCGACCACAATTGCCCGGCCGTGGACATTCGCACAAAAGGAGGCCCATGATTCTGTCTATGGGCGAGGGCATGATCCGAGTTGATTCGCTTCCTGCTTGTCGGCGCCGGAGCGGGTTCCGGTCGCTGCAGCCTTTCGATCCGGCACCGATGCGGCAGCATCGCACGTTCTAGGAGATGTCATGAGTACAGCCACGGGCCCGGTGAGCGGCCGGGGACTGGAAGTCCGGTCGATCGACTACGTGCCTCTCAATGAGAGGCACGGCAAGGTCTCGCACATTGGGCCGCTTTGGTTCATGAGCAACGCCCAGATCGCCACGCTCGCGGTGGGGCTGATCAGCATCACGACGGGCGGGAATCTGATCTGGTCGTTGATCGCGATCGCGATTGGTGTGCTGGTGGGCACCCTGTTCATGGCGGCGCACTCCTCGCAGGGCCCGCAGCTCGGGTTGCCCCAAATGATCCAGTCCCGTCCGCAGTTTGGGTACGTGGGGGCCTTGCTGGTGTGGTTGTTCGCGTACCTGCAGTACGCGGGATTCAACGTCTTCAACACAATCCTGGCCGGCGAGGCCGTGGCCGGGTCCGTCCACATCGGAAGCGAAACGCTCTGGTTTTGGGTTGTCACGATAATCGCCGCGGTAATCGCGCTGTTCGGCTACGACCTGATCCACGGCTTTGAGCGCTACCTGACATACCTCACCATCATCATGCTGGCGCTGCTCACGGTGGCGGTGCTCACCCACCTTGACCTGCCCGGCGGCGCGTTCGCCATATCCGACTTCCACCTCGTCCCGTTTCTCGGGCAACTAGGCGTGGCCGCCGGCTACCAGATTTCCTGGGCCATTTATGTCTCGGACTATTCCCGCTACCTCCCGCCGGAATCCGCCCGGGGGACGTTCAAGTGGACGTTCTGGGGGAGCGCCTTGGGCGGTATCTGGGTCATGTTCCTGGGCTCATTCATCGCCGCGGCCGCAGGCAAGGATTTCGAGACCATCGGCTCGATCCAAGGCACTGCCGACAAACTTTTCCCGGGATTCGGGTCGATCGCCTTGTTCATCGCAGCCCTCGGGCTTGTGTCGGTCACGGCGCTGAACATGTATGGCGGATCCCTTACTCTGATCTCCTCCATCGACAGTCTGCGCCGTATCCGCCCCACTATCAGAATCCGCGTCGTCACCATCGTGATCACCGCGGTCATCTCACTCATCTTCGCCAACATCGCATCCGCCGATTTCCTCGCCAACTTCAACGACTTCCTGCTGCTGGTGCTGTACTTCTTCATCCCGTGGACAGCGGTCAACCTCACCGACTACTTCATCGTGCGCAAGGGTCACTATGCCATCGCGGAGATCTTCCACCCCCATGGCATTTACGGACGCTGGGGCTGGCCCGGAATTGTCGCGTACCTCGTGGGCTTCGTGGTCATGATTCCCTTCTTCGCCGCCGGAAAACTCTTCATCGGACCGGCGGCCGAGGCCATGGGTGGCGCTGACATCTCGCTGTTCATCGGGCTGCCTGTCTCAGGCTTCCTCTACTGGGTGCTCACCCGCCATATCGACACGGCCGCGGAAATGCGACTGGCCGAGGCCCAGGCAGCCGAGCTAGAGGAAGCCGCGAACATGCACCTCGAGCCCTGAACGTGAGGCAAGACATGGCATCCGGACAGCTCCCCGGGGGGACCTTCGCACTCGCGGAGGATCTCACGCTGACCCGCATGGGATATGGGGCGATGCAGCTGGCCGGCCCGCACGTGTTCGGGCCGCCCGCCGCCCGCGACGCTGCGCTCGCCTCGCCGTCTTGAACGAGGCTGTGGGTCTGGGCATCAATCATGCATCTGCGGGTCGGCGGGTTTGAGAGTCCCACCCCCGGTTCAATCGCCGAGCCCTTCACGCCGCTTCAGTCCGGCACCCTCCGGGAGGTCGGTGGACGCCTGCAGGCAACCCCGATGGGTGTCGCCCTGGCGTGGCTGCTGCAACGCTCGCCGAACATCCTGCTCATCCCCGGCACGTCCTCACTCGCGCACCTCCGGGACAATGTTTCGGCTGCCGCCCTCGAGCTGCCGGCCGACGCGATCCAAGCGCTGAACCTCATTGCCGATGTTGGCGGAACATCCGGTGAATAACCGGTCCGAGCCAACGACAGTAGAAGCATCCCCGGACGCGGTCATCTGCGCGTCGAAACCGATGACACCACAATCCCTTGACGTGACACCATAGTGGTGTCAATATGGTGGCATGGAACTTGGACAATACGTCAGCGACCTGCAGCGGCAATTAGTGGATGCCGCGGAGAACGGCACGGAGGACACCCGCGCCGTCGCCGAACGGCTCGCCGCCGGACTGGATGCCGCGGTGCGGCTCGTGCTGCTCGACGCTCTGTCGGCCGCGGCCGGCGAGATCACCCGCGACCTCGCGCCCGGGGCGGTCGACATGCGGCTGCGCGGACGCGAGATCGAGTTCGTAGTCACCCAGCCGAACATCGAGCCGGACAGTGACGAGCGGCCCGCGGCAACCGTCGACCTCGACGACGCGAGCACCTCGCGCACAACGCTCCGCCTGCCGGACGCCCTCAAAGCAAGGGTGGACGAGGCGGCGGCCGCCGACGGCATGTCCGTCAACACCTGGCTGGTCCGCGCGATTGCGGCCGCCCTCCAACCCAAGCAACGACGATCCACGCAGCGGACGCTGCGCACCGGCGGCAACTTCGCCGGCTGGGCGCGCTAACCCGCCCGGCCCACCACCCTCACCATTCACCAACCCCGCGGACCCGCGGGGCAACACGAACACGCGCAGAGAAAGGCAGGCTTTAGCATGCCCACCTACAACACCCCCGGCCCGATCGACCTCGCCATCAACCTGCAGGTCGGCGCGATCGATGTCTTCGCCAGCGACCGGACCGACACAGTCGTGACCGTGTCGCCGACCAACCCCGAGAAGGCGGTGGACCGCCGGGGCGCGGAGGAGACCAGGGTCGACGTCGACGGCGAGCGGCTCACCATCACAGGCCCGAAGCCCCGCCTCAGCTGGATCGGCCCCACCGAGTCGGTCGATGTGAAGGTCGAGCTGCCCACGGGGTCGCGGCTCGCCGCCGAGATCGCCGTCGGCGGACTGCGCACCGTCGGCCGCCTGGGCGCCACCCGCATCAAGAGTTCGCTCGGTCCCGTGGATGTCGACGCCGCCGGCGACCTGTGGCTGCGCGCCTCGCACGGCAACGCAACCGTGGGCACCGCCGACGGCGGCATCGAGATCACGGCCGACCACGGCCAGATCCGGGTCGGCACGGTCACCGGCGACGCGATTCTCAAGGCATCGCACGGCACCATTCAGATCGGGGACTCCGGCGGAGATCTCGACGCGAAGCTCTCCTACGGCGACCTCGAAATCACAAAGGCACGAGCCTCCGTTACGGCGAAGACCGCCTACGGCAGCATCCAGTTGGCAGAGGTCTCGAGCGGTTCCATCCAGGTCGAAAGCGGCTTCGGCCAGGTCACCATCGGCGTGCGGCCCGGCGTTGCCGCCTGGCTGGACCTGTCCTCGAAGGCCGGGCACGTCCGCAACGAGCTCGACGGCGACGGCGCCCCCGACGCGTCCGAACGGACCGTCGAAGTGCGCGCACGCACGCAGCACGGCAACATCAACATCCGGCGCGCGCGGTAAATCCGGGCAACCAACAGAAGGGAACCACGCACATGAACACCCCAGCGATCGCAGTCCACGGGCTGCGGAAGTCCTACGGCGGAAAGGTGGTGCTCGACGACGTCGACCTCACCGTCAACGCCGGCACCGTCACCGCGCTGCTCGGCCCGAACGGCGCCGGCAAGACGACCACCGTGCACATCCTGTCCACGCTCGTGCGGCCCGACGCCGGCACAGCCTTCGTCAACGGATGCGACGTCGTCCGCGACCACGACGGCGTGCGCGCCGCGATCGGCCTCACCGGCCAGTTCTCCGCGGTGGACAAACTGCTCACCGGCGAGGAAAACCTGCTGCTGATGGCGCGGCTGCGCCACCTCGGGGCGAAGCGCTCAAAGACCCGGGTGGCCGAGCTGCTCGAGCAGTTCGACCTCGTCGACGCCGCCCGCAAGCCGCTCGCCACCTACTCCGGCGGGATGCAGCGTCGGCTCGACCTCGCGATGACCCTCGTCGCGACACCGAGCGTGATCTTCCTCGACGAGCCCACCACGGGCCTTGACCCGCGCAGCCGCCACACGATGTGGGACATCGTGCGCAGCCTCGTCGCGGACGGCACCACCGTCCTGCTCACCACCCAGTACCTCGAAGAAGCGGACGAACTCGCGGACCGCATCGCGGTGCTCGACGGCGGCCGCATTGTCGCCGATGGGACGCCGGACGAGCTCAAGCGACTGGTGCCCGGCGGGCACATCCGGCTCCGGTTCGCGGACGCCGCGGCCCTCGAGACCGCCTCCCGCCTGCTCGGGGAGTCCGATCGCGACGACGCCGGGCTGGCGCTCACCGTGCCCAGCGACGGCGGGGTCGGCGCGCTGCGGACCGTGCTGGACCGCCTCGGTGCGGCCGACGTCGAGGTCGACGACCTCAGCATCCACACCCCGGACCTCGATGACGTGTTCTTCGCGCTCACCGGCCGGGCAGACACGAAGGGAACCGCGTCATGACCACCATCACCGCCCAGCGCAAGGCTGCCCCGGGCACCAGCCGGCGCTCGCACGTCGTCGCCGACTCGCTCACGATGCTGCACCGCAACCTCCTGCACATGGTGCGCTACCCCGGCCTGTCAGTGTTCACCATCGTGGGGCCGGTGGTGCTCCTGCTGTTCTTCGTGTTCGTGTTCGGCGGCACACTCGGCGCAGGCCTGCCCGGCGCGGATCCGGCCGGCGGGCGCGAAGCGTACGTTGCGTACATCATGCCGGGCATCCTGCTGCTGACCATTGCCGGGAGCGCCGGCGGCACCGCGACGACGGTCGCGATGGACATGACCGAGGGCATCACGGCGCGGTTCCGCACCATGGCGATCTCGCGGGCTGCCGTGCTCGCCGGGCACGTGCTGGGCAACACCATCCAGGCGACCATCGCCGTCGCGCTGGTGCTCGGCGTCGGCCTGTTGATCGGCTTCCGCCCGACGGCCGGGCCGGTCGAGTGGATCGCCGCCGCCGGTCTGCTGGTGCTGATCGCGTACGCGATCAGCTGGCTCGGGGTGGCCATGGGCATGCAGGCGAAGTCGGTGGAGACAGCCAGCAATTGGCCCCTCCTGCTGACCTTCCTGCCCTTCCTCAGCAGCGGCTTCGTGCCGACCGCGTCGATGCCGGAGTGGCTGCAGTGGTTCGCGCAGTACCAGCCGTTCACGCCGTTCATCGAGGCCATCCGCGGGCTGCTGCTCGGCACCCCGCTCGGTTGGAGCCCGGCGCTGGCGATTGGATGGTGCGTCGTGATCGTGGTCGCCGGGTACGCCTGGTCGATGGCGATCTACGAGCGGAAGTCGGTGCGTTGAGCCCAAGTCTCACCTGTAACAGCCGGCGGCCGCGAGATTATCGCGACCGCCGGTTCCGTTGCGGCTTGCCGCCGCCGGTTTTGTTGCGGTTTGCCGCCGGGGCGCGACTAGGGTCGTTACTGTCCCTAAAGGGTCCCTAAAGGAGGAGCAGGCCATGGGTGAAGCCTTCAACGCCGTCGACGGCGTCCGAATATCCTTCCAGGAATCGGGCGCCGGCCAGGCCATCGTTCTGGTGCACGGCTCAGGGCTTTCCGGCGCCGTCTGGCGGGGCCTCGGCTACACGAAGGCCTTTGAGGAGCGCTTTCGCGTGCTGACCCTGGATTTGCGGGGGCATGGCCGGAGCGACAAACCGCAGCACGAAGACGCCTACAGCATGGACCTGCTGGTCGGAGATATTCTGGCGGTTCTGGACGCCGCAGGTGTGCAGGCAGCCCACTACTTGGGGTATTCCGCGGGCGCGAGAGTTGGATTCTCCCTGCTCGCCAGCAGTCCCGGGCGTGTGAAGACGTTCACTTCCGCAGGCGGCACTTACCGCTCGCCGGCCGGGCAAATTGAATCGATCTTTTTCCCCGGATATGACCAGGCCTTGGACCGGGGCGGCGTGCCAGAATTTCTGCGCCAGTGGGGTGACGCTACAGGTCGTGAAATCGATCCGCAGACCGCCGCAGCGTTTCTCGCCAACGACCCCGCTGCCCTGCGCGCCTACTTCCGCCGGAGCGAGGACGAACCCGGAATCCCGGAGGCGGATCTGCGGAAAATGGACACACCCACCCTGCTGCTCGCCGGCACGGAGGATCCGCTTCGGCATGCGGACTCGGAACGGGCGGCCCGGCTCATGCCCACGGCCCAGTTCCAAGCCCTGCCAGGCCGCAATCATGCCCAGACGCTGATTCCGGCAGGCCCCGTCGTCGATCTGGTCAACTCATTTATCGCGTCGATACGAGACTAAAGGGCCGGGCGTCGCTTCAAGCGCTCGAAACTGAAGCGTCACCGGCCGGGCTGCCGCGAACCGAAGGCTTCCAGCGCGCGAAGCAGGGGAGTGGTGCCGGCTTTGAGGAGGTCAATGGGGCGGGAGCCGGCGAGGTCCCGGGATGGGGTGACCATCCAGACCGTGAAGTAGTTGTGCGGGATCTTGAGCTCCAGCGCGCGCTGAAAGAGTTCAACTACCGGCGGGCGGAGCTGCCCGCCGGGGAGGAACTGGAATCCGGGGCAGAAGGTGCCGTCGTCGATGAAGACGCGGACGAGTTGCTGCATTACCGGTTCCGGGTCCTCCATGAGCTCGGAGAGGCGGCGGTGGACCTGGTCCAGGGCCGGCAGCGTGAATTCTTTTCTGATCCCCTCCCATGTTTGACCGCTGATGGGTTGACGGTTCGCTGGCACTGGTGCCTAGTCGCTGTCACTGATGTGCTCGAGGAACCACACCGGAGAGGGCCGTTCACGGCGCAATGTAGATTCACGGCGCAGCGTAAAGGTCCGCAGCGCAGACGTCGAGCCGAGGCGGGCCTGCACGCGCCAGTGTTCGGTTCTGACCCGGCCGCCGCTGCCTGCGGCCGGAGCGCGCCGGGTGTCCCAGTCCGTGCCACTTCCGGACCAGCGCTGGGATTCCGTGCCGGGATCGACTACCCAGATACGCCCGTCGTGCCGGATGGCGAGGGGCTTGCCTTGCTGGTCGGTCCGGACCTGTAGGCCGTGGGTCTGGGCGGGGGCTTCGGGTGCAGGGGTCATGGCGGAAGTTCTTTCATGGAGCAGTTCAGTGCGGTGGTGCGGGCGTGTGGTGGGTTAGGCGGCTTTGACGAGGGGGAGTTCGTCCCAGTGGGTGGTGTAGCGGGGGGAGAGCATGTCCCGTTTCATGGTCCAGTCCGGTCCGCCCCGGATTCCGGCGTGGCCCAGGCCGATGGAGCCGCGGCCGTACCGGCGGGCCACGTCCTCCAGGAGGGTGCCGACGTGGCGTTCCTCGTGCGGGTTTTCGAACAGGGCCAGGGGTGCCTGGTTGCCGGTGGGACGGAGGTCGGTGACCATGATGCCGGCCCTGGCGTACCGAATGCCCCCGCGGATGTGGGGGAGAAGTGCGTGGGCAGCCCTGGTGAGCAGGACCGGGTCCGCGGTGGGCATCGGCAGCGGCACGCAGACCGAAGGGTAGGAGGTGTCTTTGGGGTTGAAGTGTGACGTGCCGGCGAACGCGGTCAGGACCTTGGCCTGCAGTGCGTGTTTGGCCAGCCGCGCCGAGGCCTGCTGGCCGTAGACGCTCATGACCTGCCGCATGCCGCCGACGGTGGTGATGGGGGTGGCGAAGGAGCGGGAGAAGATGAGCTGGTCGCGGCCGATCCGTTCCTCCTCCATCGGGATGCACGGGGTCCCCTGCAGTTCCAGGACGGTGCGCATCATGACCACGGAGAAGCGGTCCCGGATCATCACCGGATCGGCCCGGGACAGGTCAAGGATGGACTGGATGCCGAGGGCGTTGAGCCGTTTCGTCAGCCGGGTGGCGACACCCCAGATCTCGATCACGGACAGTCGACGCATCAGGGATTCCCTGTCGGCGGCGGCCACGGAGTCCCAGTGGCAGACCCCGTCGAAGGCCGGGTTGTTCTTGGCCCATTTGTTGGCCAGCTTCGCCAGGGTCTTGGTCCCGGCGATCCCGACGCAAACAGGTACCCCGACGTTGCGCCGCACGGCTGTTTTCATGCTCCGGCCCAGGGCCAGGAGTTCCTCCGGGGTGCCGTTGACGCCGAGGAAGGCCTCGTCGATGCTGTACACCTCCAGCCAGGCGGAGTACCGGCCCAGCAGTTCCATCACCCGGGCGCTGATGTCACCGTAGAGCTCGTAGTTGCTGGAGAGCGCAACGAGCCCCCATTCCTTGGCGCGCGGGGCGAGTTTGAACCACGGCTCGCCCAGAGGGATGCCGAGGGCCTTGGCTTCCGCGGACCGGGTGACGGCGCAGCCGTCGTTGTTGGACAGGACGACGACGGGCCGGCCCTCCAGGGACGGGTCGAACGCCCGCTCGGCCGAGGCGTAAAAGCAGTTCACATCCACGTGTGCGATCTGCGGCATCCGCCGCATCGTGGCCGGCTTAGACATGGCTGGCCTCACACATGGTGCAGGCACCGGGTCGCGACGCCCCAGATGACCAGATCCGAGACCGACGGGACCCGGATGTCCGGGTACGCTGGATTCTCCGCCTGCAGCACCACCCCGCTTCCCGTGACCCGCAGCCGCTTGATGGTCAGCTCCCCGTCCAGGACGGCGATGACAACGGACCCGTCTTTGGGTTCCAGGGCGCGGTTCACGATCAGTTCATCGCCGTCGCTGATGCCGGCGCCCTCCATCGAATCCCCGGACACCCGCACGACGTAGGTGCTGGTGATGTCCTTGATCAGGTGCTCATTGAGGTCAATCCGGCCATCAAAGTAGTCCTGCGCCGGGGACGGGTACCCCGCCGCGACGGGAACCGGAGAGATCAGCACGGATAACAACGACATGCCCGCATCTATCACGCGGGGACCGACAACAACGCCCACAACACACCTTTATTCGAATATATGTTCGATTCATTCAGTGTAGCCGGACGGACCGACAAAAGAACCGCTTTGCGGAGTTGCGGGGGATCCGGACTCCAGATCCCCTTCCCCTTCGGTAGCATCGCCAGCATGACCACGTGCTCTGTGCTGCGCTGTCCCGAGACTCCAACAGTCGTCTACAAGCTGATGCCCGGTTCCCGCCTGGAAGTGCCTGTCTGTGCCGGGCACAAGGCGGTTTTGGAGGGCGGTGCTCGTTGGATGGTCAATGGCGGCACCGGCTCGCCGTCTGACGAGGGTCCCGAAGGATCCGCGGGAATCAGCATCCTCATGGGAGGAGATTTGCCGGGTCACAACCGGCTGATCGGCTTCGGCGTTAGCCGGACTATAGGCGACGAGCCTGGGTTCACCGTGGAATTGGACGTTGATGCCGCGGACGGTCCGCAACGGGTCTCGTTCTGGACGACGGAGGATGTCGGTAGGCGACTTGGTGCTTTCCTTGCTGACCCAACGAAACCACCTGCGCCGCCAGGAGCATAACAGGGCAGTCTACGTCCCGTGCTTATCCTGGCCGTGGAGTTGGGTTAAGAACGCGGTAGGGCGCGCGGCCGCCGAGCAGATCACCCCCTACCCGCCTGGGATCCCCGTCGTCGTCCCTGGCGAAGGGATCAACACCGCCATCATCGACTACCTCGAATCCGGCCTGAAGGCCGGCATGGTGCTCCCCGACCCGGCCGACCCGTCCCTGCAAACCATCCGGGCCGTCAGGCGGTAAGCACAGGCGCCGCCAACTCTTCGTCGTGCCAGTTACGCCAGGTCGGGGGAACTGGCCACGATGTAATCCAACGCGGCGGGACCGGACATGGCAAGAGTGTTGTCCTCAGGCTTGATGCGGCGGCCTTCGAGGGCCGCCCAGAGGGCTTCGGCAGGCTCTGGCTGGCTCTGGTTTATCAGGCACCAGCTGGTGTACAGTCCGTACAGCTCTTCCTGGTCCAACCCGCCGTCTGTTTCCCGGTCATCGGTCAAGGCCTCTGCGAGGAACCGGTCAAAATGCGCGCTCATATCTGTTCCTTTGTACCTTTTGCATCTCCAGGATGCTCCGCCGCCGAAGCTTTGGCAGCGCGCCACGGCGCGCTGCCAAAGACGAATTTATGCCAGGGAGACAACCCTGTCCAGTTCAGCTCCGCCGATGCCACAGCGGCTAGCCCCCAGGCCATACGGGCGAGCGTTCAGAACATGTTGCGGTAGGGGGCCAGCTTGGGCGCTGACCGACGTTGATCGGATGTATCTGTCCAGGGTTGCAGCGCACCGGTTCTAAGAGCGTCTTGGTTTTGAGCCCTGCCAATGTGGAAAGAATGTGACGTCTCCCGCCATCTGGCGGCTAAATCACGGCTTTTCTTGCCAAGGGGAGGGGTGACCTGCGACGACGCGTGTGCGCACGGTCGGTCGTGCGGGCAGAAAGTACACCAGCGGGCGCTTTGTGACTCGCTGACGGGCCCCCGAACCGGCGGGCTGGAGGTCGGCCGGTTGGAGGCTGGTATCCCCGTCGACGATCCCGGATTCGAGGAACCTGGCATCCACGCTCCCGGCGAGGAGAAGTTGTTATCACTGGAGCCTCACGGGGGGATCGGGGCTTGCCTTGTCCAAGAGGTCTTGGAGCGGCCGGTCAGTTCTTGTCCCCCCGATGCGCGCGGTAGGAACACACGCGCAGCTTGCGTGACTGCATCGCTGCCGAAAAAGCCGTGTGAGCATAGGCTTTCTCCATGTCAATGATCGACCGAAGGAAAGTCCTCACGGGAGCGACCGTGGGACTCGTTGCGGCGGGGTTGGCTGCATGTGAGGGACCTCCTCGGGCACCTGTAACCAATGCAACGGCGCCGTCAACACTTCCCCCGACGACTTCCCCGCCCGCCGCCGGGCCAAACTGGAAGGGGCTCGGGTCTCGAGTGGCGGGCCGGCTCGAGCTTCCGGGAGCCGGAGCCTACGAGGAAGTGAAGCGGGTCGAGAACCCACGCTTCGACGCTGCCCGACCATTGGCCGTTCTCTCGGCCGCCACGTCCGACGACGTGTCCGCGGCTGTCCGTTTCGCCGCTGAGGAGGCGGTGCCACTAGTGACCCGAGCCGGGGGACACAGCTACTCGGGATACTCCTCCGGGGACGCAGGAGCGGCTGGGCTGGCGCCGTCGCTAGTTGTTGATGTGCGGGGATTGTCGGAAATCACGGTCCATATGGATGGCACGGTGACAGTTGGGGCGGGGGCCTCACTCATCGCGGTCTACGCGGCCCTGGGCCTGAAGGGCAGGGCCCTCGCCGGCGGGTCGTGTCCGACCGTCGGCGTAGCTGGCCTGACGTTGGGCGGGGGAGTGGGGGTCCTGACCAGGGCTTACGGGCTGACATCGGATGCGCTTGTGTCTGTCGAGCTTGTCACCTCTAGGGGCGACAAGGTCACGGCAAGTGCCCGCGAGAACACGGACCTCTTCTGGGCCTGCCGCGGAGGCGGCGGCCAGGTCGGCATACTGACATCCCTGACCTTCAGGACCGTACCCGCTCCCACCATCAGCACTGTATTCCTCGAATGGTCCTTCTCTGACGCCATACCGGTCATCCTTGCCTGGCAGAACTGGGCTCCGACGGCTGATCGACGGCTGTGGTCCACCCTCAAACTGCTCAGCGGCGCCCGCCACAAGGCCCCGACCATCCAACTGACAGCTACATGGATTGGGCCGGCATCGGGTCTCGGTGCGCAGCTAGCCCGCCTCCACGAGATTTCGGGTGTACGGCCGCTGGTCCAGAGTGCCAGGCCGGATAGGTCCTACCTCGATGTCATGTTCGGTTATGCCGGATGCAGCGGCATTCCCGCCGCGCAGTGCACCACCAATAAGGGCGGTTCGTTGCAACGGGAAGCGTTCAGCGCCACTTCCCACGTTCCATACGACCTGCTCGATTCGACCGGTGCGTCCCGGCTCGTCGATCGATGCGTGGTGGGCCACAATCTGCCGGGCGCCACCGAAACGGGTGTGTCCCTGGACGCACTGGGAGGAGCGGTTCGCGACGTTGACGCTGGTGCCACCGGCTTCGGTCACAGGAACGCAATCGCTACAGTCCAGTACACCGCCACGTTCGGGGACGGCGTGAATCCGGCCCTTTTCGATGCCTATGTCAGGGGCTCGCGGGACGCTCTGGAACCCTATTGGGGGAGCAGCGCCTATTTCAACTACTTCGACTCGCGCATCGCTGACCCAGGATCGGCCTACTTCGGCGACCACGCGCCGCGACTCCAGAGCATCCGCTCTGCGGCAGACCCTCTGGGGATCTTCGCCTACCCTGCCTTTCGACGGGCCTGAGGTTCTCCTCAAACTGGGAACATCGTCGGCGGTCGATGCGTCAGAAGAACCGCCGGAGCCGCTGAGGCCGGCACCGCGCGGCCGAGGAAATGCCTGCGCCCGGGAGGACTGCTGACACCGGACAGAGCTTAGTCGGCGGCGGTCTCCGTGAAGCGGCCTGGTGGAGCCTGATCTTCTGGGTGTAACCCTGTCGGCCAGCGCGGCCAACCATGCAGCGGATAAGCCGCCGTGCGCGGCGCGGGCACCGTCACGCGGTACCGCGGGGGCCGTTAACCACGGACGACGGCGGGAGGTGGCTCCCGCCGTCGTCGTTGTGTGTGCTAGGAGGAAACTGCCTCAAGGTTGGCTGCCCCGTGGTTCAGGCTGAGCGTGAAGGTGTTCGGGCCGCTGGCGTGGACCGCGATGTTGCTCTTGGAGGTGTTGTGGCGCTCGGAGTGCTCGTGGATCAGGGCGTCCAGCTCGTGGTGCATGGTGGAGCGGTCCCAGAGCTTGTGGGTTACAGAGTTGGCAGTTTCAAACGTCATTGTTCAGTGCTTCCATTCATGAATCCGGAGGTCCGGCTGCCGCACCGATGCGGAGCCGCCGTGGGGCCAAACCAGGAACGCCTGAGACCTTGGGCAGCTCTATTGAGCTCACCGGTTTGGCCTCATTGCGTCCACCAGGATGGGTGCCCCAAGTTCACTGACGCGTAGCGTCGGAGCGAACATCAGGGCTGCGTCGGCGGGCAACCTCGTTCCCCGCCTTGCCTTTCCATAGTGCACAGCGCCTTGCGGGCGGCTCAAGCCAGATGGCGAAAATCGTGCGTGAGACTCATCACAGCCGTGCGGCGTGACGCGAACGGCGACGCCGACGCCCGGGTCCCGTGCCTAGGGGCGGGCCCGCTTGGGCCAAAGACGCGGGGTGAGCGTGTGCTTGCGGCTCAGGCCCCGGGCGGGAGCGGGTGTGACAGGCACCGGCCCGCCTGGCTCCGGTCCGGCTGCCGTGGCGGCCCGTCCGTAGCGGGCGGCCAAGGGCGCGGCGCTGAAGCCATGGGCCAGGACGCTGAGCAGTACGGTGGCAGCGATGACGGCCACAGCCTGATCGGACACTGGTCCCAGGGCTTCCAGCGCCAGCAGCGCGAACACGAGGGAAGCCAGGCCCCGGGGGCCGAACCAGCCCACGAAGAGGACGGTGGCCCGGTCGAGGCCGGCACCAATCGAGGCCAGCGCCACCGGCAGCATGCGCACCACCGTGAGGCTGACCACGGCATACGCGATGGTCAGAGGGACTGAGTGCGCAAGCATGATCGGCACGGTGATGGCACCGAAGGCCAGCCACACGAGCAGTGACACCAGCCCGCTCATCTGCTCGACGAAGACGAGTTCAGCCGGCCCCCGTTGACCGGCGCACGTGCCGAACGCCAGCCCGGCGCAGAACGCGGCGACAAATCCGTTGCCGCCCACGGCGAGGGCGGCGCTGTAGGCGAGCAGGCTCAGGGCCAGGACGCCGATGCCGGCGAAGTCCTCGGCGGCGGTCCCGCGCCGGCGGGCAAGCTGCAGCAGCCATCCGCCGGCGGCGCCGGCCGCCGCGCCGACACCTGCGCCGATGAACAGCTCGACGGCGGCGCTGCCCGGACCTTCGGCACTCTCCAGGCCTGCCGCGGCAGCCGCGCCGGCGATCGCGAGCATGACCACCGGGGTGGCGATGCCGTCGTTGAGGCCGCTCTCGACCGTGATTAGCTGGCGGATCCGGGACGGCACCGCCGGGTTCGTCACCACGGGGAGCCCGAGTGCTGCGTCCGTAGGGGCCAGCGCCGCACCTACCAGGAGGGCCAGCCACAGCCCGAAGTGGGGGAAGAACCAGGCGGCCAGGGCCCACCCGAACACAATCGTCAGGGGCAGACCGACTCCCAGCAGCCGCACATAGCGGCCCACGTCCCGGCGCAACTGCTGGAGCGGCAGGCGGGCGGCGTCGGAGAAGAGCACCCAGACCAAGGTGACCTCGACAATCGGGGTGGTAACCGCCGGGGGAGCGGAGCCGTCGACCAGCCCGAACCAGGCCAGGGCCGCGCCGAGTGCGGTGAACACAATAGGAGCGGTCAGGTCCGCCTGCTCCAGCCGCACCGAAACCAGCGCCCACGCGAACAGGGCACCGGTGACAAGGACGACCACCGTCAGTTCCATGACGGAACTGTGCTCGCTTCCGTGGGCCCCGCTTCGAATGTGTCGGAACCGGCCATGCCCAATTTTAGGCGGGGTGGGCCGCCCCGGGCCCGTGTCCAAAGCCCCTACGGGCCAGGAACCGCCGCGGACGGAGTAGGTGTCAGGTGTCGTCACGGACCGCCCGCGGAGCCGAGACCGAGCCGCGGCGGATCAGCGCGGCCGTGAATATAGGTGCCGCCGCCGGTGCCTTGCGGCCTTCGATCTGCCGGATCAAGGCCGACGCGGACGCAACGCCCATGTCATAGACCGGCTGCGCGATGACCGTGAGCGGGGGAGTGGTCAGGCGCGTCCAGGCGAAGTCGTCATACATGAGGAAGGAAACATCATCCGGAATCGAGAGTCCAAGCTCGTGGATCGCTTCGACCACGCTGAGACCGATCAACCCGTCGGAGGCGATGATCGCCGTCGCCGGGTCCGGGCGCTGCACCAGCTCTCGGATGATCTTCTTGATCGACTCGTCGTCGCCGGCGTTGAGGCGGATCAGATCGTCCGGCAGGTCCAGTCCCGCCTCATCGAACGCCCGTTTCATGCCGTCGCGGCGGTCCGAAATCTGGGACGAGTCCAACTGCATGCCGTCGTGGTACGGCCCGGCTGTCTTGAGCGTGGAGACGAATGCGATCCTCCGGTGGCCGGACTTGAGTAAATAGCTGGTGGATTCATGGGAGATGTCCTCCATGTCCACCGCCACGGTATCGACGTCGAGCCCTGACGCCTTGCGGTCCAGAAGGACCAGTGGACGGCCGGATTCGTGAACGCGCCGTAAATGTTGCGTTTCCACGGAGGACGCCGGCGCCACGATCAGGCCGTCAACGCGCTTGTCGAGGAGCACCCTGACAGCGTCGATTTCAGCCTCGGTGTCCTCGTCAGTGTTGATAAGGATGACGTTGAAGCCACTGCGCTTGGCGGTGTCCGTAATGCCCCGTGTGGCCAGGCCGAAATGGGGGTTTTCGATGTCGCCGACCACCACCCCGATGGTGTGCGATTTCCCCGTGTTCATGCTCCGGGCGAGCTCGTTGGGCCGGTACTCCAGTTCTTCGGCGGCAGCCAGCACCCGCTCACGCACGTCGTCGCTCACGGCACCGTAGTTGCCCAGGGCGCGGGCGGCCTGGGCCTTGGAGACCTGGGCGGCTTTTGCGACGTCGGCGACAGTGACGTCGCGGCGCCGGGAAGCATCACTATTCATTACGGCCTTTCGTAGCGGACCCTTGACGCCTCATGTGGCTTCGATTACATTTCTAGCAATCGATGTGAGTCCGGTCTCAATCCTAGGGACTGAGACCGGACTCAGCAAGACACCCATCGACAAAGTCCCGCATCATGGGGCCCACTGCCCGCCTGCCCCGCCCCTCACTCCCACGATTGGAAACGCTGTGAACACAGGAAACAAAATGCGCCCAGCGGCGCTCATCGCCGCTGCTGTTGCCGCGGTGCTGGCACTGTCCGGCTGCGGTGGCAGCTCGTCCGCCTCATCCGCGCCGGCGGACAACCCCTACGGCCTCATTGAGGCCGGCACCATCCGCGTTGCCAGCCTGGGTGATTCGAAGCCCTATACCTTCGCCGACGCCCAGGGCAACTTCACTGGCTTCGACGTCGAACTCTTCAAAGACGTCGCCCACCGCGCCGGAGTCGACAAGGTCGTCTTCACCGGACAGGACTTCTCCGGCCTGCTGGCGGCCGTCTCTAACGGCCAGTTCGACGCCGGTGTTGCGGCGATCGGTATCACAGACAAGCGCAAGCAGACTGTCGACTTCTCCGACGGCTACCTGGCCGGCTACCTGACCGTCATCACCAAGCCGACGTCGGGCATCTCCAGCGCCGACGGGCTCGGCGGGAAGCGCCTCGGCGTCGTGCAGGGAACATTGCAGGAGGCCTACGCCGTCAAGAACTTCACCTCCGCGAACCTGGTGCGCTTCCCGGACAACAACACCGCAATCTCCGCGGTGAACAGCGGATCCGTCGATGCCCACTTCCTGGATTACGAGGCCGCGAAGGCCTATCGGGACCAGTACGGACTGGTCAGCGCCGCGGACATCCCGTCATTCGATGCTCCCGCCGGCTTCGCCGTGGCAAAGGGGAAGACCGCCTTCAAGGATGCCCTCAACAAGGGCCTGGCCGCAGCCATGGAGGACGGCACCTGGAAGAAGCTGTACCAGAAGTGGTTCCCGGGATCCCCGATGCCCGAGCAGTACCTGCCGAAGGCCGAGCAGACGGCAAGCCCGACGCCCAGCAAGTAAACGGCCCCGCAAGCACCGTAAGGCACACGTCCGGCACCTGGCCCGACTGCCACATGACCGGGCGGGCCGCACAGCGCGGCCCGCCCGGGATCCACAAGCTACCTACGTCTGAGAGCAACCATGGACTGGTTAAGCACCATCACCCGCACTTTCTTCGACCTCGGCGCAATGGCCGAGGTCCTGCCCCAGCTTCTGGGAGTCGGTCTCCTCAACACCCTCATCATCTCCATTGCAGCAACGATTATCGGCGTTGCTCTCGGCATGGTGGTCGCGGTGATGGGGATATCCCCTTCGCGATGGCTCCGCGTCCCGGCCCGGATCTACACAGACCTATTCCGAGGACTCCCGGCCATCCTCACCATCCTGCTGATTGGCCAGGGCTTCGCCCGCATTAGCCAGTCGATCTTCGGCCCCTCGCCCTACCCCTTGGGGATCATCGCCCTGAGCCTGATCGCCAGCGCCTACATCGGCGAAATCTTCCGCGCCGGTATCCAGAGCGTCGACAAAGGCCAGGGTGAGGCCTGCCGCGCACTGGGCATGAGTTACGCCAAGTCCATGGCCCTGGTGGTGGTCCCGCAGGGTGTCCGCCGGGTCCTGCCGGCGCTGGTGAACCAGTTCATCGCGATCGTCAAGGATTCCTCGCTGGTCTACTTCCTGGGCCTGCTGGTCAGCGAACGGGAACTCTTCCGCGTGGGCCAGGACGCCGCAGTCCTCTCCGGCAACCTCTCGCCCCTGGTCATGGCCGGCATCTTCTACCTGGCGATCACGGTTCCCCTGACCCACCTGGTCAACTATTTCGACAACCGCTTCCGCACCGGACGGCGGCGCCCCGCGGCGCCCAGCAGCGGGCTGAAGGAACTCAAAGAACTCGACGCGGCCTCACCGCTGACCACCGGGAGCAACACATGAGCCTCGCAAGCAACACCGCAAGCGCCAGCGCCAGCAACACCAACAACACAGTCCCGGACATCGAGACCTTCCACGGCTCCAGCCTGGAACTGAAAAACCTGACCATGGCCTACGGCGACATCGAGGTGCTGCGCAACGTCAGCCTGACCGTCGCCCCAGGCACCACCACCTGCATCATCGGGCCCTCCGGCTCCGGCAAGTCAACCCTCCTTCGCGGCGTCAACCGTCTGCATGAGCCCAAGAGCGGGGACGTGCTCCTCGCCGGCGAAAGCGCACTGCAGGTCAAACCGGACCTCCTGCGCGCCCGCATCGGCATGGTGTTCCAGCACTTCAACCTCTTCCCGGACCACACCGCCCTCGAGAACGTGGCCCTGGCCCTCTGGAGCGTCAAGGGGATGCCCAAGGCCGAGGCCAGGGAACGCGCCCAGCGCCGCCTCGCCGAGGTCGGCCTCGCCGAACGCGCCGACCACCGGCCCCGGGACCTCTCCGGCGGACAGCAGCAGCGCGTGGCGATCGCCCGTGCCCTGGCCATGGAACCGGAGGTCATGCTCTTCGACGAGGCCACCAGCGCACTGGACCCGGAACTGGTCAAGGGCGTGCTGAACCTCATGGCAGGCCTGGGCCGGCGCGGCATGACCATGCTGGTGGTCACCCACGAGATGGGATTCGCCCGCAAAGTCGCCGACCAAGTTGTCTTCATGGACGAAGGCGAAGTTGTCGAGTCCGGCACGCCCTCCGACCTCTTCGACAACCCCCAAAGCGAACGCCTCCAGCGCTTCCTCTCGGAAGTGCTCTGATGGAGACCCCGAAGGGAAACACCGTAGCTGCACCGATCCGCACCGCCGTCGTCGGGTTCGGAATCTCGGGCAAGGTCTTCCACACGCCGCTGATTGCGGCGGATCCCGACTACTCGCTGGACGTTATTGTCACGGCGGATCCGGACCGCGTCGCGGCGGCGGCGAAGCTCTACCCGACGGCCCGGATCGTCCCGACCCCGGAGGCCCTGTTTGCCCACGCCGGTGACCTGGACCTCGTGGTCCTCGGTACGCCGCCGGTGACGCATTTCGACTTGGCGGCCACAGCCATCGCCCACGGCCTCCATGTGGTGGTAGACAAACCGTTTGTGACGTCATCGGCCCACGGCAGGGAGCTCATGTCCCGGGCGTCCGACGCCGGCGTGCAGCTCACGGTATTTCAGAACCGCCGGTGGGATGCCGACTTCCTGACGCTCCAGGAACTCATTGGCGCTGGCGCGCTGGGTGAGGTCCGCACCTTCGAATCCCGCTTTGAGTGGTGGCGGCCGGAGGGCTTCGGGAACTGGCGGGACACCGCGGCGGCCGCCGCGGGCGGCGGCATCCTCAACGACCTCGGTGCCCATCTGATCGACCAGGCCATCCAGCTCTTTGGCCCGGTGGCGGCAAGCTACGGGGAGACCGCCAACCACGGCCCGGATCCGGACGGAGCCGACACCGAGGCTTTCGTGTCCCTGCTCCACGAATCCGGGGTCCGGTCACGGCTGTGGATGAACGGGATGGCAGCGCAGGTTGGTCCGCGCTTCCACGTCCTGGGCTCCGACGCCGGCTACACGAAGTGGGGGCTGGACGGCCAGGAACAGGCGCTCGCGGCGGGCATGCTGCCCACGGACCCGGGCTACGGCGTCGAGCCCCAAACCCATTGGGGGACCTTGGGTGTCAGCGGAGACCGGCAGCCCATCGCACCTGTTCCCGGTGCCTATCCGTTGTTCTATGCCGAGCTCGCGACTGCCCTCCGTGGCGAGGGCCCGCTACCGGTAACTGCCTCACAGTCCATGGACGTCCTGAAGATCATCGAAGAAATCCACGCCCTCGCCTGAATTTCGGCTCCGCGCGTGCACCATCCATTCCTGAGAAAGCGAGTTCATATGTCCTCCACCGCCTCAACCAAACGCGTCGCCATCATCGGCGGCGGCATCCTCGGAGTTTCCACCGCCGTCCACCTGCTCCGCGACGGCGCCTCTGTGGTCCTCCTGACCGAGCGCGGCCTGGCCAGCGAGGCCAGCGGCCGATCACTGTCGTGGCTGAATTCCGCCGGGGAACGCTCCACCCCGTACCACCAGCTCCGGGTTGCCGGCGTAGACCGCTACCGCACCCTCTTTGCCGCCGACCCGGACCGGGACTGGCTGCAGTTCGGCGGCGGCCTCATGTGGAACGCCGCCGGAGAAGCCTCCGCCACCGAAGCCCGCCATGCCTACGAGAAATCCATCGGTTACGACTCCAAGCTCCTGGCGCCGGAACTGATTGCCTCCGCCACCCCCGGCATCGATCCGGACGCCGTGCCGGAGAACGCCATCTTCAACCCCGGTGAGGGCTGGGTCAGCCTGCCCGATCTCGTGGATTTCCTCATGGAGGAATTCGACGCCCTGGGCGGCGAACTGGTCCTCAACGCCGGCAAGGTGTCCGTTACGGTCGACGGCGGCCGGGCCACCGGCGTCGAGACGGCCGCCGGCGAAACCTATGGGGCGGACGCTGTACTGGTGGCGTGCGGCGCGGCAACGCCCGCCGTCGTCGCGCCCCTCGGCGTCGAGATCCCCAACGGTTCCCCGGTCTCCATGCTGGTGCTGACCAAACCCGTGGACCACGGGCTGAAGGCCGTGCTGAACACCCCGCGGGCCGCCGTCCGGCCCAACCCCGGGAACAGACTTGCCCTGGATCACGACTGGTACGAGGAGAGCATCACCGAACACGCCGACGGCTCCTTCAGCATCCCCGATGATGTGGTCCAGGAGCTCGCCGATGAAGCATCCAAGCTCCTTGCCGGCAACCCCGACCTCAAACCGGCCTCCTGGAAGATCGGCTACAAGCCCATCCCGGGCGACGGCGAGCCGGTCCTCGGAGAACTCGGCCAGGTGCCCGGCTGCTTCGTTGCCTTCACACACTCGGGCGCCACGCTTGGACTCATCGCGGGCGAACTCCTCGCGGGCGAGATCATGACTGGCGCCAAGCACCCGATGCTGGCCACATTCCGGCCGGGGCGCTTCTCGTAGGCAGAGCCAAATTAGCCTTCGGGGCAGGCGGGACCGGTGATCACCGGCCCCGCCTGCCCCGACTTTTTGGCTCTGGCAGTGTCCTGTACCTACTCCGGCGCCGTCGGCGCAGCCTCCGGGGCCAGGTCCATGGTTGTCAGGCGCAGCCAGAGCCAGAGCCGCTGCTGCGGGTCGTCGAGGTCGAGGTCAAAATCCTTGGCCAGGCGTCCCACCCGGTAGCGGACGGTGTTGTTGTGCACGTGGAGTCGTGCGGCCATCGCGGAGATATTTCCGTTCGACGTCAGGTAGGCCCGCAGGGTCTCCAGATAGTCGGTCTGCTGCTCGGCGTCGTGGGCCTGGATCCTGGCGATGTCGTCGAGATCCGCTAGCCCGTTGTCGTCGATGAAGGACCCGACTTTCAAGAGGTTCAGCGGGATTCGGTGGTCCTCGAAAAGCCCGGCGGCAGAGCCCCCAGTCTCTGCCGGCACCGCCGTGTGCCGGTGGAGCAGATATTGCTGCGTTTGCAAAGCTTCAGCCCTGGATCGAGGGAGGTCCTCCAGCCGGGGTGCGATGCCGCCGACGGCGGCAATGATCGGATAGGAGCTGATTGTGTGCGCGTACGCCCCGATCTCACTGGCTACGCGCCGGTGCGCGGCCCTGGGGCTGCGTCCCCCGCAGGGCAGAAGGGCGTAGACCACCGAGCCAATGAGGGCGGTGTGGCTCGTCTTGAACTGGATGTTGCAAACCGTTGTGACAAGGTGCAGCAGCCGGTGAATTTCACGCACCGACTCCAGGCTCCCGGATTCCGGGCGGTTGATCGAAAAAGCCGCGACCGCGAGCCCCGCGGTGGCATCGAGCCCGAGCTGGGCGGCGGCAAAAGACGCGTGGACGGTGTCGTCCATCAGCGTTCGAATCAAGTCCCCGTTCCGCCGTTCGCCAAAATCGGACGCCGAACGGGCATGGAGCATGTGCAGCCCTGCCAGCGGCGCCATCCTGGTGAGCGCCTCCAGGGCAGCTTCCCGTTTGCTCTCGCCGGGATCGATAATCCAGATCGAGCCAAGCAGCTCACCGCCGGCCCTCACGGCAAGGGCTAGGCGGGCCATCTCATCATCCGCTGCCGGGATCAGCACCGCACTCCCGGACGCATAGACGATCTTGAAATCCGCGTCGAAGGCAGGAGGCGTAATCTCCTGCAGGGAGAGCGTGGTGACGCGGCGCAACTCGTCGATGGGCTGGCCCGGCAGGGTCGAATAGCCAAGCACGCGTCCGAGCGGGTCCACGATGCTTGCTGCGCCGCTGGTGATGGACGCGGCGGCGTTGGCGAAGGCGTAGAGATCCCCCAGCCGGACCCCGGAGACGGAATCCACGGCCGCACCCATGACCGACGCCCGGGCCAGTGCCACCAGCCGCGTCCAATCCGCGTTGTCCGGTGCGACCAGGACGGCGAGGCTGTGGCGGACCGCGGCGGACCGGAGATCGTCCAGGGACGCCCCGTGCGCCTTGACGATCACTGCGGCCGCGTTGCTGTTGGACGCCCGGTGCAGCAGCTGGTCAAAGTCCGGCGAGTCACACCTGAGTCCGACGGCCAGGATGATCCGGTCCTCGATGCTGGTCCATTCGTCCATCGGGTCATACATGAGCACGTCCGAGACGGCATGCGCGAGGTTGTCCGGCGCGGGATTGGCATGCACCAGATCGGCCTGCATCAGCTGGATGCAGTCCGACAACCGCACCGCTGCAGCGTTCTGGCCGAGCTCAATACCGGCCTGTTCCCCTGCATCCATGTGTGGACGATATCACAGGTCAAAATCGATTCTTTTGGAGGAATCAACATGTAGGCGGGGTGAGATCTTCGTCACCATTGAGGGACGCAGTTGACCGAAGATTCCACGCAGGACATCCACGCAAGACACAGAAGGACGCGAAATGAGAATCAAAGACATCAAGTCACTGGCTGCAGTTCAAGGGCCGGCCCGGACGGTGGCGGAGCGGCTGCAGCGGCGGTGCTACAGCGTTGAGGACATGCGGAAATTGGCCGCCAAGCGCCTTCCCGGCAGCGTGTTCGACTACATCGAGGGCGGCGGGGAGGACGAGGTCTCCCTGCGGCGCAACCGGGTGTCCTTTGATGACTGGGCCTTCCTCCCGAAGTGGGGATCGGTGGAGCACCTGGACCTCAGCTCCACTCTCCTGGGCGGCGCGGTCGCTATGCCGCTGACCCTGTCCCCAACCGGCGGCACCAGGTTGTTCCACCCTGACGGCGAAACGGCGGTGGCCCGCGCGGCCTTTGGGGCTGGCGTTCCCTACGGGCTGGCACACCTGAGCACCACCACCATGGAGCATGTCAGCGCCGCCGCCCCGGGGCTGCGGCGGTGGTTCAACCTCGAGCCGACGGCCGACAAAGGCCTCCTGCAGGCTGTCCTGGACCGGGTCTCGAACGCCGGGTACGAGGCGCTTGTGGTCAATGTCGACTGCCGCGCCATCGGCCACCGGGAACGCGACTACCGCAACGGGTTCACCGCGCCGCCGTCCATCAAGCCCAAAACCGTCATCGAAGGGGCGCTGCACCCCCGCTGGGCCCTAGGCTTCCTTGCCAACGACGCGATCGCCTTCCCGAACCTGGACGCGGAAATCCCCGAAGGCCCGCTCTCCAGCACCCCCGACATGTGGCGGACGCTCCTGGCGGGATCCTACGAACCGACGGACTGGGACGACATCCGGGACCTGAGGGAGCGGTGGAATGGTTCCATCATTCTTAAAGGCCTGGTCAACCCCAGGGACGCCGTCCTGGCAGCCGAGATCGGCATCGACGCCATCCAGATCAGCAACCACGGCGGCAGGCAACTGGACCACATGGCCTCGGCCCTGGACGTACTGCCCGAAATCGTCGAGGCGACGGCCGGACGGGTTGAAATCATCGTCGACGGCGGCATCCGCCGCGGCTCCGACGTCGTCAAGGCCCTTGCCCTCGGCGCCGACGCCTGCTCGATCGGCCGCCCCTACCTGTACGGGCTTGCTGCCGCTGGCCAGGCAGGCGTTGCCCATGTCCTGAAGCTGCTGGCGGCGGAAATGACGCGCACCATGATGCTGCTCGGAGTGTCCACCATCCAGGAGCTGCGCGACGAGGGCCGGGACCTGATCCGCCACCGCAGCGAGGCTTTCGCCCGCACTCTTCCCACCGATATTCCCTCTGCCCAACATCCCCCGGCCCAGCTGGCCTACTCCGATCTGAGGACCCCCTGATGACAACCCGCACAGCACCCGCTCCCGCGAAGCGCATTCACCGCGGCATCCCCGCCGTCATGGCCATTGCGGCGCTCCTGCTCGCAGCCACCGCGTGCGCGCCAAGCACCGCCGCCTCACAGTCGACACCGTCGACGCCGTCGGGCGACTCCGGCGGGAACGGCACCGGGGTCCCTGCCCTCGCGGTCAACGATGCCGCGGCCGCGTTGCTCCCGGAACCGATCAAATCCACGAAGGTCCTGCGCGTTGCCATTCCCACCAACGAGCCGCCGACACAGTTCTACCGTGAGGGAACCCAGGACATGACCGGGACCAACCCGGACATCGCCCGCCTCCTCGGCCAGGCCCTGGGCGTGAAGGTGGAGATCCAGGTGGCCAATTTCGACTCCATCATCCCGGGGATGGCCGCGGGCCGGTACGACATGACCGTCTCCTCCATGACTCCCACGGAAAAGCGGATGGAGGTCCTGGACTTCGTCGACTACATGCAAATGGGCAACTCCATTGCCGTGGCCCAGGGGAACCCGCACGGGATCACCGATCAACACGCCCTGTGCGGGAAGAAGGTCGGCCTCCTGACCGGGTCCTACCAGCTCACGGTCAACGTCCCCGACTACGACAAAGCCTGCGCCGCGGGCGGTAAGGAAACGATTCAGAGAAGCGAGTTCCAGGACACGCGGCAGGCCATCTCGGCCCTGTCCAGCGGGCGGCTGGACGCCGTGCTGGCGGATTCACCGATTCTGAACTTCGCTGCGACGCAGAATCCCCAGATCGAGATCGCCTCAAAATATGACTTCACGCCGGTCGGTGTGGGCATTCCCAAGGACTCAGGCCTGGTGAAATCCGTCTCCACCGCACTCTCCGAAGTCATCAAGAGTGACTCCTACCTCAAGGTCCTCGGGAAGTACGGCCTTGAATCCAGCGCCATCACCGACGCCCGCGTCAATTTCGCCCAATAGGAGGTGACGATCATGCAGCAACAACACGCCCTCCCGGACACCCGCCAGGACACGCCGGCGGCGCCGGGCGACTCCATCCCGGTGGTGCCGCTCAGGCACCCGCTCCGGCTGGCGTCCGCCGTCGTCCTCATCCTGGTCGCGCTCAGCGCCGCGTGGGACGTGGCGGTGAACCGGCGGTACCACTGGGACGTCGTCGTCTCCTATCTCTTCGCCCCGCAGGTCATCGCCGGGGCCGGGCTGACCGTCCTCCTGACCGTGGTGTCCATGAGTGTCGGCATCGCGTTGGGCACGGTGCTGGCGGTCATGCGGCTCTCGGCCAACCCGATCGTGAGCACCATCAGCCGGGGCTACATCTGGTTCTTCCGGGGCACGCCCCTGCTGGTGCAGCTGATCTTTTGGTACAACATTGCCGCCCTGTATCCGGTGATCGCCTTCGGCCTTCCGCTCGGCGGCCCGTCCCTGGTCCTGGGATCGGCCAATGTGCTCATCACCCCGCTGGGCGCCGCGCTGCTGGGGCTTTCCCTGAACGAGGCAGCGTACATGGCCGAGATTATCCGCGGCGGCATCGGCTCGGTGGACAAGGGCCAGTACGACGCCGCCCGGGGCCTGGGGATGAATGGCAGCCAGCTCATGCGCCGGGTCATCCTTCCCCAGGCGATGCGAGTGGTCCTCCCGCCGACCGGCAACCAGGTCATTTCCATGCTCAAGGGCACGGCACTGGTCAGCGTCCTGGCGATCTCGGACCTGCTGTACTCGGCCCAGATCATCTACTCCAACAACTACCAAACCATCCCGCTGCTTATCGTCGCCAGCCTCTGGTACCTGCTGATGACAACCATCCTCAGCTTCTTCCAAACCAAACTCGAACGGCGCTATGGCCGCGGCTTCGACGCAGCGCCGCGACGGAACTTCCGTTCAAAGACCCGATCAACGACCCGTTCAAAGACAAGGACAATACGATGAACACCGCCATGGTGGAAGCCCAGGGCGTCCGCAAGAGCTTCGGCTCCACGGAAATCCTCAGGGGCATTGATCTCAGGGTCGAACGCGGCTCGGTGACCTGCCTGATCGGCCCTTCCGGTTCCGGAAAGACGACCTTCCTGCGGTGCATCAACCACCTGGAAAAGGTCGACGCCGGACGCCTGTACGTGGACGAACAGCTGGTCGGCTACGCCGAGCGCAACGGACGGCTCTACGAAATGAAAGAGCGGCAGACGGCACGCTCGCGACGGACCGCAGGAATGGTGTTCCAGCGCTTCAACCTGTTCCCGCACATGACCGTGCTGGAGAACATCGTGGAAGCGCCCGTTCATGTCCTGGGCCGGCCCCGGAGCGAAGTCACCGCCGAAGCTCAGACCCTGCTGGAACGCGTCGGACTCGGCAACAGGGGACACTCCTACCCCCAGGAGCTCTCCGGCGGGCAGCAACAGCGGATCGCGATTGCGCGCGCGCTGGCCATGAAACCGCGGCTCATGCTCTTCGACGAACCAACATCGGCCCTCGATCCGGAGCTCGTGGGCGAGGTGCTCGACGTCATGAAGTCCCTGGCCGAGGCGGGGATGACCATGGTGGTGGTGACGCACGAACTCGGCTTTGCCCGCCAGGTCAGCGATCAGGTTGTCTTCATGGACCAGGGAGTCGTGGTCGAAAGCGGGGCCCCGGCCGAGGTCCTGGGCAACCCGCAACACGAACGCACACAGGCCTTTCTCTCAAAGGTCCTCTAGAACAATAGCCACCGAACATCAACCACCCCGGCCGGCCAGCAGGCCGGCCGCCTGAAAGGACACAGCTCATGCCGCGACAGCAGATCAGCACCGACCTCGCACCCAGCCCGGCCGGGCCCTATTCCCAGGCCATCGCCGCCAACGGGTTCCTCTACACCGCCGGCCAGACGCCGCACCACCCGGACACCGGCGAAACCGTCGGCACCACCATTGAAGAACAGACCGGGCAGACCATGAAGAACCTGGCCGCCGTCCTTGGCGGGCACGGCCTGGACTTTTCCCACGTGGTCAAGGCAACCGTGCATCTGCACCACCCGGGACGGGACTTTGACGGGTTCAACGCAGTGTACGCAGAGTTCATGGAGGCGCCCTACCCTGCGCGAACCACGGTGGGATCGTTCCTGGGGGACTTCCTGGTCGAGATCGACGTGGTCGCGGCCATGCCCTAACGGCTTCCGGGACTCGCTGAGGAGTGATCGCTCGGCCACGGCCGGGAGTTTCCGTAGAACGGTGGATTCGCGGTTCAACGGACACTCCCGGCGCTTGTGCGCGCATTCAGCGGGCTGCCACCGGGGTCAGTGGGTGGGACTGGGGGAGGGGCTGGGCGAGGTTGGACTGGAAGAGGACGGACTGGTCCCGGGCGTGCCCGGCGAAGCTGTGCTCCCGCGTGTGGCGGATGGGGAGCCGGGCGCGGCGGGCATGTAGGACTGATATTCGGGCAGCGTGGAGTCGAGGACCGGGAGTTGCACATCGGCCGAAGTGCCGGTGGCGTCTTCGCTGACGCGGACCGTGACCATGGAGCCCGGGGGGCCCGCCGTGGGGTCCAGCATCATGGCCGGCGGTTGGGCCAGCGAGGTGTACGCGTTGGCCTTGACCGGAATCGATACCTTCGGCCCTGAACCGCCTGCTATGGTGACGGTCGCGTCCGTTGAGGATGTGTTGAATACGGTTCCGATGATCCGTCCGGGCTGGTCCGCTCCGTGGGAGAGGATGAGCATGTCCGCCAGCTTCACCGCGCCGACCACCGTGCTGATCCCGTTGGTCGCCGGTGTGATCTTCGCGGTTTCTGCTGGGTTGTCGTAGGAGCATCCGGTCCCGGTCAGGAGAACCGCCCCCAACGTGAGAGCGGCGGCCGCGTACCTTATCCCTGCCAGCAAGGTCGTAGTTGCCACAGCCGGCTCCTCTCGGCAGAACGTTGACTGGATACCCCCGATTATGGGCCGGGCGGGCGCCGAAATCGAGAGACTGTGTGTATGAAGGTGGGAGCAGGAAACCCTTGACGCGCGGGCGGCCGCAGGAGCATATTTAACCCATCAGTTAATTAGCGGGAATGTTAAATATGAAGGGCGCGCACACCAGATGCCAACCGATCGGCTCAGCCTCATCTTCTCGGCGCTCGCCGACCCTACCCGCAGGGCCATCCTGGCCCGACTGGCGGAGGGTGAGGCCACCGTGAATGAGCTGGCCGAGCCCTTCGACATCAGCCTCCCCGCGGTCTCCCGCCACCTCAAGGTGCTGGAAGCCGCCGGGCTGATCACCCGGAGCCGGAATGCGCAGTGGCGCTCCTCGAAGCTCGAGGCCGCACCGCTGCGAGAGGTTGCCGAATATATGGAAGAGTACAGGCGCTTCTGGGATGCCAGCTTCAGTCGTCTCGACGCGCATTTGCGGAAGATCCAGCAAGTTCCCAAGAATCAGGAGCCAGGCAATGAACACGCAGCAGAACACCCATGAGTCCCACATCCTCACCATGACCAGGGAGTTCGAGGCTCCCCGCGAACTGGTCTTCGACGCATTTACCGATCCGGACCAGCTCGCCGCCTGGTTCGGCCCCGTAGGGGTGGACTCGCCCCGGGACCGGATCGTGGTGGAGCCCCGTGTCGGAGGCGCGTGGCGGCTGGTCATGGTCTGGGAGGAAGCCGGCGCCGCCAAGGAGGGACCAATCGACGCCGTGATCTCCGTCTACGACCCGCCGTCGCTCCTGGTGGCCACCCAGCGGGCGGAGCCCGACGCCGGCATCCCCGCCCGGATCGAAATGCGGCTGGAGTTCGAGGACCTGGGCGGCAGGACCCGGCTGCATCTCACCCAGGGCCCGTTCGGCAGCGCCGAATTTATGGACATGACGCGCGAGGGCTGGGGCACCTCGTTCACCAAGCTGGACAAGGTGCTGGCCTAGACCCAGCGCGCCAGCGAGCGCCGGGGCGACTCCCGTCAGACCGCGGATGACACCCACAGGAGGGTTTATTTACTGATTTGAGGATCAGAGTGCCCATATTTTCCGCAAATAGGAGATTATGGAGTCATGCCGAAAATTCGCGTATCAGAAGCAGCACGCTTTCTCGGGGTCAGCGACGACACCGTCCGGCGCTGGACCGAGAACGGGATTCTCACCCCGGTGAAGGACGACTCCGGGCGGCTGGCCGTGGACGGTCTGGAACTCGCCCACCTCGCCCGCGACCAGGCCCAGCTTCCCGAGGACCCCACCCGCGTGGGGTCCTCGGCCCGCAACCGGTTCGTCGGCCTGGTCACGGGCATCACCGCGGACAAAGTCATGGCCCAGGTTGAGTTGCAGTGCGGGCCCTTCCGGGTTGTGTCCCTGATGAGCAGCGAAGCCGTCCGGGAACTGGGCCTGGAGCTCGGATCTGTCGCCACCGCCGTGGTCAAGGCCACCACCGTCATTATCGAAACGCCCCACGGAAAGAGCATCATATGAGCATCCCCCGCAAGCGCGTTACTGCCCTGCTGGTTGCCGGCGCCCTGACCGCGGCCCTGGCCGGCTGCGCATCCGGCACCCCCGCAGTCACCGGAAACAGCTCCGCCGCGGCCAGCGCGTCCGCGACCCCGGCACTCACAGGCGCGGTGACCGTCTTCGCGGCGGCTTCGCTGAAATCGACCTTCACCAAGCTGGCCAGTGACTTCGAGGCCAAGAACCCCGGCACCAAAGTCACGCTGAATTTTGCAGGGTCCTCGGACCTGGTCACGCAGATCACTCAGGGCGCCCCGGCGGATGTCTTCGCCTCCGCCGACGCCAAGAACATGACCAAGCTGACCGACGCGAAACTGACCGACGGCGCCCCGGTCAACTTCGCCACGAACGTCCTGGAGATCGCGGTCCCGCCGTCCAACCCGGCGTCGATCAGTGCCTTCGCCGATCTCGCCAGGCCGGGTGTGAAGGTGGTGGTCTGCGCACCCCAGGTTCCCTGCGGTGCCGCGACCGAGAAGGTCGAAAAAGCCACCGGTACCACCCTGGCGCCGGTCAGCGAGGAATCCTCCGTCACCGATGTCTTGGGAAAGGTCACCTCCGGTGAGGCCGACGCCGGTCTGGTCTACGTCACGGACGTCAAGACCGCCGGCGACAAGGTCAAAGGCATTCCTTTCCCCGAGTCGGACCAGGCTGTGAACACCAACCCGATCGCCACCGTCGGCACGAGCAAGAACAAGGAACTGGCCGCCGCCTTTATCGCCACGGTCACCGGCAGCGAGGGCCAGAATGTCCTGAGCGACGCCGGCTTCGGCGCCCCGTAGAGGGCCGCATGAACCGACGCAGCGGCACCGGGTACACCGGCATCCCGCCATGGATTTACGCCATCGCGGCGGCAGGGGCAGTCTTCGTCCTGCTGCCGCTGGTGGCCATGGTGGCCAAGGTCAACTGGCCGCAGTTCATCCCGCTGATTACCTCCGAATCTTCACTGACGGCGCTCGGCCTGAGCCTGCGAACGTCGGCAGCGAGCACCGCCGCCTGCATCGTCCTCGGTGTGCCGCTGGCACTCGTCCTTGCCCGGAGCCCGTTCCCGGGTCAGCGGCTGCTGAGGGCCTTCGTCCTGTTGCCCCTGGTCCTGCCTCCCGTGGTGGGCGGCATCGCCCTGCTCTACACCTTCGGACGCCAGGGATTCCTGGGCAGAAGCCTCGAACTGGCCGGCATCCAGATCGCCTTCTCCACCACCGCCGTCGTCCTCGCCCAGACCTTCGTCGCCCTGCCGTTCCTGGTGGTCAGCCTCGAAGGCGCGCTGCGCACGGCGGGCAACAAATACGAAGCGATCGCCGCCACCCTCGGGGCCCGCCCGAGCACCGTGCTGCGCCGCGTGACCGTCCCGCTCGTGCTGCCCGGCCTGGCCTCCGGCGCCGTGCTGTCCTTCGCCCGCAGCCTGGGTGAATTCGGTGCCACGCTGACCTTCGCCGGCAGCCTGCAGGGCGTCACCCGCACCCTCCCGCTGGAGATCTATTTGCAACGCGAAACCGACGCCGACGCCGCCGTCGCGCTCTCCCTCCTGCTGGTCGCCGTGGCGGTGGCCGTCGTCGGGCTCTCCTACCGGCGCCCGCGGGTCGAAGCAGCACCGGAAGGGGCGTTCCGGTGACCTTTGAGCTGGACGCAACGCTCGCGGCGCGGGGCCTCGAGGTCTCCCTCAGCCTGGGGCCGGCCGAGACCATCGCCATCCTCGGCCCGAACGGTGCCGGGAAATCGACCCTGCTCTCGATCATCTCCGGACTGCTGCGCCCCGATGCGGGCAAGGCCGTGCTGGGCGGCAGGGTCCTGTTCGACCTCGCGGCGGACAAGAACATTTGGCGGGCGCCGCACACCAGGGGCACGGCGCTCCTGGCCCAGGAGGCCCTACTCTTCCCCCACCTCAGCGCCCTGGACAACGTCGCGTTCGGGCCCCGCAGCGCCGGCGCGTCCAGCAGCGCGGCCCGCAAAACGGCCATGCACTGGCTCACCGAGGTCGATGCCAGGGATCTCGCCTCGCGGCGTCCCGGACAGCTCTCCGGCGGTCAGGCCCAGCGCGTGGCCGTGGCCCGTGCCCTCGCCGCCGACCCCGAGCTGCTGCTGCTGGACGAACCCATGGCCGCCCTCGACATCCATGCGGCCCCGCTGCTCCGCCGGCTCCTCAAACGCGTCCTCGCCGGCCGCAGGGCCATCATCATCACCCACGACATCCTGGACGCCCTGATGCTGGCGGACCGGGTGATCGTCCTCGAGGACGGCCGGATCAGCGAGGCAGGACCCACCCGCGAGGTCCTCGAGAGGCCGCGCAGCCGGTTCGCCGCGGGCCTCGCCGGGCTGAACCTGGTGGCCGGCAAGGTCAGTGACGCCGGCGTCACCACCGCCGAGGGGATGGTGGTCGCGGGCCACCACGACGGCTCCGTCGGTCCCGGGCAGGACGGCGTGGCGGTCTTTCCGCCCTCGGCCGTATCCGTGTTCCTCACCGAAGAGTACGGCAGCCCACGGAACTCATTCCCAGTGAAAATCACGGATCTCGAGCCGCACGGGGACCAGATCCGCGTCCATGCCGCTGGCCTCTCCGCCGACATCACCCCGGCCGCGTCCGCCGACCTCGGCCTGACTCCCGGCATGACCGTCTACTTCGTCATCAAGGCCGCCGCCATCGCCATCTACCCGGCGTAAGAGGGGTCTGGGCCGTTGCGGCCGCGGCCGGGGAGCAGGCGCAAGCGCGCGCCGGGAGCGGCGCGGTGGGTATCGCGGCGGCGGGAGGGCTTACCGACGTTTCAGTCCGCGGAGTAGTCTCGGTGCCGGGCGCTGCCGGCGCTGACCGATTCTGGGAGAAGCCGATTCTGGCAGAAGGGAAAGCTATGACTGGAAAGTATGTAGCGACGTCGACCATCACCATCGAGGCGCCCGCAGGACGGGTGTGGTCCGTGCTCACCGACCCTGCCGCCATCAAGGAGTTCATGTTCGGCACCGATGTCGTGACCGATTGGACCGTCGGCGGACCCATCGCCTGGCGCGGCGTTTGGGACGGCAGGGCGTACGAGGACACGGGCACTGTCCTGGAGTTCGAACCCGGCCGGAGGCTGGTCGTCACGCACTTCAGCCCGCTGACCGGCCAGGAGGATGTGCCTGAGAACTACCACACGCTCACGTGGACGCTCGAGGAGCAGCCAGGCGCCACAGAATTCACGCTCTCGCAGGACAACAATGCAAGTGCCGAGGAGGCCGAGCACTCGAAGGGCATGTGGGACGGCCTGGTGAAGAGTGTGAAAGCAATCGCCGAACGGCAATAGTCAGAGCGGGAACAATCAGGGAAGGAATAGCCAAGGCTGGAATAGCCCGGGCGGGAGTAGCAGTTCGGGCGCCGGTGACTGTGCTGCTCGTCCGGGCTGCGGCGGAGCCTGTCGGTCACAGCAGCGGGTGTGGGTTAGGGCAGCCGCGACGGGCGCAGCAGGGTGGGGATGCCTGCCTGTCCCGGGTCGAGCGGCACGGGGCTCACCAGTACGGCCGGCCCGCGGCTCAGCATGCCGCTCGAAAGCGGCTGGCAGCGCACGCCTCCCCGCCCGCGCATGGCGGCGTGCGCGCCCGGGACCAGCATCCGGTCCATCCAGGCGCAGGGATGGGCAGGCCGTCCGGCCCGGAGCCGGACCACGTCTCCCCTTGATTCGAGCGCGAACTCATGGCCGAGCAGGGGAGCGAGGTGCGCACCCCTAAGGACAACATTGCGCCGCGTCAGGAGGGGGTCGAAGGGCGCGGCCCCCAGCTCCTCGGCCATCGCTTCAAGGGCCTCGATCGAGAGTAGGGTGACGGCGGCGTCCATGTGGGCGGCCTTGCCGAAGAACCGGTCGCCGGCGATTCCCTTGCCGGCCACCAGCTCCACCCGGTCCGCGTCTGTGGTGGGGACATGGGCTGCACCATCGCGTGCGCGGCCGAAGTAGGCGTGCGCCGGCGACACGAGGAGGTGCAGGACCTCGACGTCGTACCTGTAGCTTGCCGTCATGCCCTAAAACTATCCTTCATCGACGGCCCCGGGCACCTCGATGGTCGTGGCGGCGGCGGTGCGCGAGGGCGACGGCGGGGTGGCGGTGGGGCCGAGGGCGTGGCGCGGCGGCGTCCGGCGCTCTCCTCGAAGTCGCCGGAACCCTGCGGGTTCGCCGGAAACTTCCGGCGAGCCCGCGACTTTCCGGCGAACTCGGCGGTGGCGGCGTGGCGAACTCGGCCGTGGGTTCTGGCGCAGGGGAGGGGCGTGGCCGTGAGCGCGGTGCCGCGGCGGCGGCCATGCCGGCTTAGGGCACGAGCACGATCTTCCCTTTCGCCGCAGTGCTCCCCAGCAGCTCATGGGCGCGACGAATCTCGGAAAGCGGCAGACGCTCGGCCACCACCGGGTGAATCTCGCCCCTACGGAGCATCTCAAGCAGCGCGAGGAAGTCCGCCTGGAACCAGTCCTGGTGATGGATGCGCAATTTCTGGATCCGGTAGGACACCACCTTGCGGCGTGGTGACAGCCAGCCCCAGAGGGCGACGGTCCCGGTGGCCGCGTACCAGGCGATCACCCCCGGCCAGTTCTTGCGCCCCTGCGCGATGGTGGCGTAGCGACCGAACACGACGAGCCGTCCGCCGGGCCGGAGTGCGCGGAAGGAGCGCAGCGACAACGGGCCGCCGATTCCGTCGAGGGCGATATCCACGCCGTCGCCGGTGAGCCCGCGGACACGGGTCAGGAAGTCCTCATTCTGATAGTCGATCGCAACGGCGCCCAGCCGCTCCACCGCGGCGCGATCCCGTCCCGAGGCGGTCCCGTAGAGGCGGAGGCCGGCCAGCGCTCCGAGCTCGAGGACCGCGGTGCCCACTCGGCCGGCCGCGCCGTGAACCAGAACGCTCTCCCCGGGCTTGGCCTTCGCCGTGCGGTGAAGCAGCTGGTAGGCGGTCATGTAGGCGAACACGAGGCTTACGACCTCGGCCGGGTCGAGGTCCTCCGGCACCGCGACGGCGTACACCTCAGGTACGCAGACACGCTCTGCATTGGCGCCCCACACTGTCAGCGCACCGATGCGGTCTCCCACTCGCACCCGCAGGCAACCGGGCCCGAGCTCATCAACGATGCCGACGAGCTCGTAGCCGGGCGTGAAAGGCGGCTTCGGCCCGCCGAGATACGTGCCGGCGCGCAACTGTGTATCGGTGAACGAGACACCCGAAGCCAGAACCCTGACGCGGACTTCGCCCGGTCCTGGTCGTGGATCGTCAACCTCCACCACGTTCAGGACTTCGGGGCCGCCGAAGCGGTCGATATCCACACGCTTCATGGGCTCACTCTACGCTCGGCGCAAAGTCGGCACATCGGCTCCATGCCGCGCAGTATCTGGGCCTGTCTGGCACCTCGACCGTCTCAGGGTGGTGTGCGCGGCGGCTGCAGCGAGCGAAGTCGCCGGACACGGGCGGGTTCGCCGGAAACTTCCGGCGAGCCCGCGACTTTTCGGCGAACTCGGCGAGCCCGCGACTTTCCGGCGAACTCGGCGGGCGCAGTGTGGCGACTTTGCCGGCGCAGCGGACCTCAAGACACCCATTGACACCCCCGAACGGCCGGACTATTCTACAACCAAATGGTTGTAGATCAGCTCAAAGCCCGTCTTAGCGACGAAGAACTTGACCGCCTGTTTCAGGCGCTCGCCGATACAACCCGCCGGGACATCGTGCGGCGCGTGACTGTCGGCGAGTACTCGGTCTCGGGGCTCGCTGCCCTTTACACCATGAGTTTCGCGGCCGTCCAGAAGCATGTGGCGGTGCTGGAACGCGCTTCCCTTGTCTCCAAGGAGAGGCGGGGAAGGGAGCAGATTGTGCGGGCCAACCACGACGGACTGCAGCGTGCCCGCCGGCTGCTCGATGAGTACGAGGTCATCTGGCGGCAACGGGCCGACCGGATCGCAGAACTTCTCGCCGAAACAGCCACCACCACAGAACCTGACAAAACAAACAAGGAAACCAGGAACACGCAAAACAATAAAGCCGAAGGATAGGAAGGGTTCGTCATGACGGTTATCAGTTCAGTCAAGAATCTTGAGGCGCTGAGCCTCACCGTGGTCACCGAGTTCGACGCCGGAGTCGGGCGCGTCTGGCAGATCTGGGAAGACCCGCGCCTGCTCGAGCGCTGGTGGGGGCCTCCCACATGGCCGGCCACCTTCGAGAAGCACGAGTTTGTCCCCGGCGGCGCGGCCAGCTACTTCATGACGGGGCCCGAGGGGGAGAAGGCCCGGGGCTGGTGGCGGTTCACGGCCATTGACGCGCCGCACCGCCTGGAGTTCGACGACGGCTTCGCGGATGACAACGGCGATCCCGTGGCGGACATGGGCACCATCCACGGTGTGGTGACGCTGGAACCAGTCGGCGACCGCACCCGTATGACCATCCTGTCCACGTTCGAGGCGGAGGAACAGATGGAAAAGATTGTCGCCATGGGCATGGAAGAGGGCATGAAGGAGGCGCTGGGCCAGGTCGACGCGATCCTCGCCGAGTCCGTCAACGCCTGACCTGCGCCTCTTGCGGACGACGGCGGGAATCTGCCGCCGTCGTTCGCAAAGCCCCTGTTCAGCCCGGCCCGCGCGGCGGTACCATGCCCTGTGGCATTCACGCACGGTTACGCGGCGAACGGCGACCTCCGCATGTACTACGAGGTCCATGGCCACGCGCTGGCCGACCAGCCCCCGCTGCTCCTGATCCCCGGCGGAGGCTCCACCATCGAGACCAGCTTCGCCGGGCTCATCCCGGCGCTGCTGGCCGAGAGCCGCCAGGTGATCGCCGTCGACGAGGAAGGCCACGGCCGGACCGCGGCCACCGGCCGGCCGCTCACCGCAGAAGACTCGGCCGAGGACGTCAAAGCCGTAGTCGATGAGCTCAACGTAAAGTCCGTGGATGTGCTCGGGTTCAGCGCTGGCGGCCACACCGCGCTGGCGTTGGCCATGCGGCATCCGGCGCACGTGCGGTGCCTCATCACCGCTTCCACCTTCGTTAGCCGCGACGCTGTGGCCGACGAGTTCTGGGAGGGGATGGCGAAGGCCACCCTCGATGACATGCCGGAGGCGTACAAGGACGCCGACCGCCAGCTCAACCCGGAGCCCGGGCACCTCGAGCGAATGTTCGAACTGGACCGCCAGCGGATCCTGGCCTTCCCCGGCTGGCCGGACGAGGACCTGCGCCGCATCACGGCCCGCACCCTGGTGCTGAGCGCAGACCGCGACGTCGTCAGTGCGGAACACGCCGTGCGCATGTCCCAAGTCATTCCGGGGGCCCGCCTGATGATCGTGCCCGGCAGCCACGGCGACTACCTGGGCGAGCTGGCCGCCAGCGGCGGCGACCTGCGGGCCATGCGGACTACCGTTCCGTACCTGCTGCGGTTCCTGGAGGACTAGTTCCTGGAAGACTAGTCGGCAGCTGGGACCGTGCCGGCGTCGAAGTCTATTCCGGGGTGGAGGGTCCAGTGCTGCCGGTGCAGCCGCTCAAAGCCCTCCAGGAGCAGGTCGAGGGCGAATTCGAACTCGAACTGGTCATCGCACCCCTTTCCCACCGCGGAGTCCGTGTGCGCGGAAGCGGTGGCGACCTTCAGGATGTTCGGATACCGCTCAGCCATCTCCTGGAACATGGCGGCCTGCGCCTCGGGCGGAAGAACTGCCGGCGCCTCGGCGCCCCGGCGGGGGGAGTCGTCGAACAGCTCCTGGGTGAACCCCCACATGCGGCTGCCGAGGGCATGCATGACGTGGTGGGTCAGGTCCACGGAGAAACCGCCGGCCAGGAACATGCCGATGAACGAGTCCATGTAGCCAAGGACCGCCGGCGTCTGGTTGGTGCGCGACTCCAATACCTGCCGGCCCCACGGGTGCATCAGGAGTGCCCGCCGCGCCGAGAGCACCCGCAGGCGCACGGCATTCTTCCAGCCCGCATCGCGGACGGGGGGATCGATCTCGCTGACAAGGGCGTCCACCATGCCGTCGAGGAGTTCCTCCTTGTTGGCCACGTGCTTGTAGAGCGCCATCGGCACGACGCCGAGTTCCTGCGCCAGCCGGCGCATGCTCAGCGCCTCGATCCCCACCTCATCGGCCAGCGCGACGGCGGCCGCCAGGACGCGGTCGCGGCTCAACGGGATCCGGCGCGTGCGCTCCGCTTGCTGGGTCATCCGGCCACCTCTCTGTAATAGTTTCCCTATTGACAAGTGTACGGCGTACACCTAACGTGAGCGCATTAGGTGTACGCCGTACACCACGGCCCACGTATTGCCGCCGTCAGCCCTTCCCAGCCAAGGACCGCCGTGACCACTCAAGCCAGCAGCGCCCCCGCGCCCCGTGTCCGCCGCCGCCCGCAGTGGCTCGTACCCGCCGGATTGATCCTTCTCAGCCTCATCCCGGTGATCGCGGGCGCGGCGCGGCTGACGGAACTGACCGGGGGCGCCGTCGTCACGGCCCAGAACGCCCGGTTCTTCGCCTCGCCCGTCCCCGTGGTAACGCACATTGTCAGCGTTACCGTCTACAGCCTGCTCGGGGCGTTCCAATTCCTCCCCGCACTGCGCGGCCGCCGCGGCTGGCACCGCGTGGCCGGCCGCATCCTGGCTCCGGCGGGCCTGCTGGCCGCCCTGTCCGGTTTGTGGATGACGCTCTTTTATCCGCTGCCGCCCGGCGACGGGCCCGCGCTCTTCGTCCTGCGGCTGGTCTTCGGCTCAGCCATGGCGGCGAGCATCGTCCTGGGCGTCGCAGCGATTGTGCGCCGGGACTTTGTGCAGCACGGCGCGTGGATGACCCGGGGCTACGCGATCGGCGTCGCCGCGGGAACGCAGGCGCTGACGGGTCTGCCGTGGATCCTGCTGGTGGGGCCGCCCGACGAGCCGACCCGGGCAGTGCTCCTGGGGGCGGCTTGGGTGATCAACGTTGCGGTGGCCGAGCACGTCATCCGCCGCCGCGCCAGGCGGTCTGTGCGCGTGCCGCGGCCTTCCGGGCGGACGGCCGCGGCGGGGGCTGTCACGCCGGGCTAGGATGCGGCCGTCGAAGTCGCCCGCGCTCGCCCCCGCCGTCGAAGTCGCCGGAAGCGCGCGGGCTCGCCGGAATCGTCCGGCGAAGTGGAGAGTCTCCAGCGAATTCGGGCCTGGGCGGGAGGGGCGAGACGGGAGGGGCGAGACGGGCGGGCAGCGCGGGCGGACTGCACCGGCGCGCCACGAAGCCGCCCGGTGCCGCGCCGCTAGACTCACGCGCATGACAATTGTTGACGATCAGGGCCGCCCGGAACCTCCCCTTGCAGCCGACGAAACCGCGACCCTCCTGGGCTTCCTGGACTTTCAGCGGGCCACGCTGGCGTGGAAGTGCGCCGGACTGGACGACGCCGGGTTCGGGGCCACTGCCGCTGCCTCATCGATGACGCTGGGCGGGCTGCTGAAGCACATGGCCTATGTGGAGGACGGATGGTTTTCCCATTCCCTGCATGCGCGGGACCGGGAGGCCCCGTTCGACACCGTGGATTGGAAGGCTGACCCGGACTGGGAGTGGCATTCGGCCGCCGGGGACACCCCGGACCAGCTGCGCACCCTCTGGCAGGACGCCGTGGATCGGTCCCGGATCCGCGTCGCGGAAGCCCTCGCCGGCGGCGGCCTGGACCAGTTGGCCAGGCGCCCGTGGCAGGACGGTTCAGCACCGAGCCTGCGCTGGATCCTGTGCCACATGATCGAGGAGTATGCCCGGCACAACGGCCACGCCGACCTCCTCCGCGAGGCCCTAGACGGCGAGACGGGGGAATAGACGGCGAGACGGGGGAATAGACGGCGAGACGGGGGAATAGACGGCGAGACGGGGGAGTAGCGGCGATAGGAGCCGAGGCCGAGATTTCCCTAACGGCGGACGACGACGGCGGGAGGCTCCCGCCGTCGTCGTCCTTCTGCAATCTCGAGGCGGATCTAGTAGGCCTTGACCCGCTGTTCGACGACGAGGTGGACGAGGGCGAACACGCCGTCCTGGTCGATGGCGGCCAACGCCGTCTCCAGGGCCGCCGGCACGTCCTGGTCCTCGGTGACCGTGATGCCAAAACCGCCAAAGGCCCGGGCCATCATGCCGAAATCGGGGTTCTTCAGCTGCGTCCCCGACACCCGGGACGGGTAGTGCCGTTCCTGGTGGGTGCGGATGGTGCCGTACTCCTGGTTGTCCATCACGATGATCAGCGGTGTGGCTCCGTACTGGGCGGCCGTGGCCAGCTCTTGGCCGTTCATGAGGAATTCGCCGTCGCCGGCGATGGTGACCACGCGCCGCTCCGGACTGGCCAGCGAGGCAGCGATGGCCGACGGCACGGAGTACCCCATGGAGCCGTTCCGGGCGCTGATCATCGAGGCGTAGCGCCGGGTGGGGAAGTACCGGTGCGCCCAGTTGGTGTGCTCGCCTGCCCCGAACGTCACCATGGCGTCCTCCGGCAGCAGCGGCACGAGGTTCGCCATCAGGGTGTCCATCTTCGCGGGCCCGTCGCCGGGTGCCGATGGCGGCAGGCCGGCGAAGGACTGCTGCTCGGCGCGCATCCGGGCCGTCCACGCCTTCCACTCCTCCTTGACGGGTAGGTCGATGTTGACCAGATCGCGGACGAAGGCCTCCGGCTTGGCCAGAATCTGGCGGGACACCGGGCCGGAACGGCCACGCAGCGAGGGATCGATGGTGACCAGGAAGTTCTTCTTGTTCCAGTCCTGCCTGCAGACAAAGCCGTCCGTGATCACGTCCCCCGGGACCGTCCCGACGAAAACGAGCAGGTCCGTTTCCTCCAAGAGATCGTACGTGGGGCGGGGCCTGCCGTAGCCAATCGGCCCCACATAACTGGGGGAGTCGAAGGAGACTGTACCCTGCGTGCGCCATTCCGCCGCGGCCGGAATGTGGTGCTTCTCGAGCCACCGGGTGAGCTCCCCCGCTGATTCCTGCGTCCAGTCGTTTCCGCCGGTAACAAACAGCGGCTTCTTGGCCTGTGCCAGGGCTTCGGCGAGGGCGCCGGCATCCGTGCTGCTCATCCCGCCCCCGGCCACCGGGATGGGCGGGTGCAGGGCCTGATCAATCTGTGCGCGGATGATGTCCTCCGGCAGGCCCACCACCACCGGCCCGGGACGGCCGCTCATGGCCGCGAACATGGCCTCCGCGACAATCTCGGAGGCCCGCTCGGGGTGGTCAAGGACCATCACGCGTTTGGCGCCCGTGTCGAACCACGCCTTGATATCGAACTCCTGGAACGCCTCCCGGTCCCGGTGCGCGAACGGAATCAGCCCGACAAAAAGCAGCATCGGGGTGGAGTCCTGCCATGCGGTGTGCAGGCCCACATGGGCGTTCGCTGCCCCGGGTCCGCGGGTGACCATGGCGACGCCGGGGCGCTGGTTCATCTTGCCGTCGGCCTCGGCCATGTAAGCGGCGCCGCCCTCGTGCCGGCAGACCACGGTCTCGATCTCAGAGCCGTGCAGCCCGTCGAGGACGTCCAGGAAGCTTTCCCCCGGGACAACAAAGGTGCGTTCAACCCCGTGCGCCACGAGGGAATCAACAATCACGTGGCCGGCGGACTTGAGGGTGCTGCTCCCGTTGAGGTTGTCCAGGATGGCCCCTGAGACCGTCTGTAGGGGTTTGATGGTGTCGCCTTCAACTGGGTGCGTCTCGGTTGCGGTCATGGTGGGTGCAGACTCCGTTTTCATCACTACTTGTCTTCTTGTGTTGGCTTGGCGGGCATGGCATGTCCACTGAATTCAGCGGAGCGGTTGGTGGTGCCTAATCTGTTTCCGGTCCGGTACAGAAGAAGCAGCCGTCTTCGCAACTATCGTTCGACGCCGGCGGCTTGCCTTTGTCTGTGGCTGGAGCGTGGCGCTCCTGCAGAGTGCTAGGTCGGTCGGGACTCAGCGAGTTTCGCGGCTTCATGGAGGCTTTCAGGTTTGTATGTCGGGTTGTGGGACCGGTCAGCATCGGGATGTTCGATTAGCGGATTGGAGTCCGGTTGGCCAGCACGGGCGCGGCGCCCGTGAAGCCGTCGCGGATTTCGGCGATGTCGTGGATCTGTTTCCGACAGGCGTACCAGCCGCCAACCATCAGCGCGCAGGCCACCAGCGTCACCAGCAGCGTGAGCGGGGAGTCGATGAAGACCATGACGAGCACGCCGAGCAGGAACACCAGGGAGAGGTATCCGGTGTAGGGGGCGCCGAACATCCGGAAAGAGGGGCGGTCAAGCCAGCCTTTGTCCGCCCACCGTTTGAGCTGGATCTGGCAGAGCACGATGGTGGCCCAGGTGACGACGATGCCCACGGAGGCGACGTTCAGGACGATCTCGAACGCCTGGCCGGGGACCAGGTAGTTCAGCGGGACCCCGAGGAGGGAGACGCCGGCGGTGATGGCGATGCCGCCATAGGGGACGCCGGCCTTGTTCATCCGCTGGGCGAACTTCGGGGCCGATCCGGCCACGGACATGGAGCGCAGGATGCGGCCGGTGGAGTACAGGCCGGCGTTCAGCGAGGACAATGCGGCCGTGAGGACCACGAGGTTCATGATGACGTCCACGCCCTGGATGCCGAGAGAGCCGAAGAACGTCACGAACGGGCTGACGCCTTTTTCGTACGAGGTGTACGGCAGCAGCAGTGCAAGAAGGATGACGGAGCCGACGTAGAAGACGGCGATGCGGAAGACCACGGAGTTGATGGCCTTTGGCATGATCCTTTCGGGGTTTTCGGTTTCGCCGGCGGCGGTGCCGATTAGTTCGATCGAGGCGTAGGCGAACAGCACGCCCTGCATGAGGATGATCATTGGCAGCAGGCCGTTGGGGAAGATGCCGCCGTTGTCGGTGATGAGACTGAAGCCGACTTCCTGGCCGTCCATGGGGGTGCCGAACATGACGAAGTAGCTGCCGACCAGCAGGAACGCGACGAGGGCTGCGACCTTGATCAGGGCGAACCAGAACTCGAGTTCGCCGAACACCTTGACGGAGACGAGGTTCAGGCAGAGGACCACGATGAGGGCGATCAGCGCCCATGCCCACTGCGGTACGGCCCCCATCCAGGGGACGTATTTGCCGAAGAAGTTCATGTAGAGGGCCGCGGCGGTGATGTCCACGATGGTGGTGGTGGCCCAGTTGATCCAATAGAACCAGCCGGAGATGAATGCGGCTTTCTCTCCGTAGAATTCACGGGCGTAGGACACGAAGGATCCTGATGAGGGCCGGTGCAGCACCAGTTCTCCCAGCGCGCGCAGAATCAGGAACGCGAAGAAACCGCAGATGGCGTAGGCGATGACCAGTGACGGGCCGGCTGCGTTGAGCCGGCCGCCGGCGCCCAGGAACAGGCCGGTTCCGATGGCACCGCCGATCGCGATCATCTTGATCTGCCGGGGCTTCAGGCTCTTGTGGTACCCCGAGTCCTCCGCGTGGATCGAGGCATCCGAAGCGTGGGCGTGGCCACCATCGGTCTGGTACAAGCCAACCTCGTCATTGGGGTTGTTGGACATGGGTGTTCCTTTCGATCTGTGAGATCTAAATGTGGTTCTGGTGGGAGATTGTGGGGACAGCCAGGGGTCAGATCAGAAGATCGACCACCCGGTGCGGTCGGACAGGTCAGCAAGAGCCGCCGTGCCTGCCAGGGAGTTCCCTTTGGAATCCAGCCGCGGGCTCCAGACGCAGATGGCGCACACGCCGGGGACGATCGCCAGGATGCCGCCGCCCACACCGCTTTTGCCTGGAAGTCCCACGCGGTAGGCAAACTCGCCGGCTGCGTCATACATGCCGCAGGTCAGCATGATGGAGCCGATGCGCTTGGCCTCGCTCCTGGAGATCACCGCGCCTTGCACTCCTCGACCATCCTGCGCGAGGAAAAGGCCCGCCTTGGCCACCTCCACGCAGGTCATCATGATTGAGCACTGCCTGACGTAGTTTTCGACCACTGCCTGCGCGGGCCGCCGCAGGTTGCCGAATTCCTTCAGGAAGTGGGCGAGTGCCAGGTTGCGGCTGCTGCTGGAGAGTTCGCTCCTTGCGGCTATTTCATCGATGAAAGGACCCGGCTGACCCACCTGGCCGGTGAGGAAGCGCAGGACCTGAGCGGCGGCGTCTGGAGATCTTTCCATCAGGTGGTCGGTGACCACCAAGGCGCCGGAGTTGATGAAGGGGTTCCGTGGGATCCCGTGCTCGACTTCAAGCTGGACCAGGGAGTTGAAGGACGTCCCTGACGGCTCGCGCAGGACCCTGGACCACAACGAATTGGAGTCATCGGCGCTGAGGGCCATCGCCAGGGTGAAGACCTTGGAGATGCTCTGGATGGAGAACGGAAGATCGGCGTCGCCGGAACTGAATACTTGCCCGGACGTCGTGGCAACCGCGATGCCGAAACGGTCAAAAGGCGGGGACTGCAGGTGCGGAATATTTGCGGGAACTGACCCCGCTTCCGTCCGGGGGCGGTGGCTGCGGACAATGTCATCGAGTACCAGGCCGAGGGGCGGCGAATCAAGTGCTGTCATCATTTCTTGTCCTGGTGCTCCTTCTGCGGGCTGGCCCATTCCTGCACATGAAGCAGCGCGACCAGTGAATGGCGGGGATTGCCGAGGTCCAGCCCGGTGATCCGGCTGACCTTGCCGATCCGGTAATAGACGGTGTTCTTATGCAGCTGCATCCGCTTCGCGCACTCGGCCACGTCCAACGACGCTTCGAAGAAGGCGCGCAGGGTTTCGGCCAGTTCCGCGTCGTCCCGGAGCAGGGCCCAGAGGCTGCGGTGCCGGAAGGCCGCCGACGCAAAGTTTTCCACGGCGTCGTGGAAGAGGATGTCGGCTTCGAAGTCGTCCACCGTGGCCACCAGGGCTTCGCCGGAGCGGCGCATGCAGCCCAGCAGCGCTTCGCATATTCCGGTTACGGAATGGATCGAGAGCAGGTCGGGGACAGTGGGTCCGACGGCGGCAAAGGGGCTGATGCCGAGGTGCTTGGTGGCGTCCTTGACGATTGCCTCGGCCAGGCTCCGCAGCCCGGCCCCGGCGTTGGCGGACTGGAGTCCGGGAAGGATCACTGCGGTGTCGCCGTGAAACTGTCCCACGATGGCTGAGGGCTTGTAGGCGGCCGCATGGATCGAAGCGAGGTTGGCCAGCTCACCATGTTTGAGCGCGGCGTCGTCCTCCTGGGCTTGAGACGCCGACAGGCCAATCAGGATCAGTGCCGCGGGACGGTCCGCGGGGATCTTTTCGCTGTGCGCGCTCGCGGCAGCTTCCGCCGGACCCGACAAGAGCCGCGCGATCCGGTCCTCACGCATGTGCACCGACTGCTGGTTGCGGTACCGGATCAGCTCGGCGGAGGCCCGTGCGGCCGAGCCCGTGAGCACGTAGTCGACGTCGTCGCCGAAGCCGGCGCCGGTTTCCTGGAGCCAGATGTAGCCCATGATGCGGTCGCCGGCGAACAGGCTGATGGCGACGCGCTCCCGCAGGCCGTCCTGGGGCCGGGCGGGAACCCGGACCGGCAGGCGAGTCCGGTGCAGCTCGCGGTAGGCGCCGAGGTCCTTGAGGAGGAGTTCGTATTTGCGTGGGCCGCGCCGGGCCAGGATTGAGGCTTTGCGCAGCTCGTCTATGGCGTTGGTGACCGTGGAGTATGCCAGGACCTTGTTGGCGGCGTCCTCAATCACCACGTGGCTCGAGGTCAGGCGGGCCGTGGTCTGGGCGATGGCGAAGAGATCTTCTTCCAGCAGGGTCAGCACTTCGCGCTGGTAGCTGGGTGGCTGGATCCGGTCCTTGGCGATGGACAGCAGGCGGTCCCAGTCTGCGGCCGGGTCCACCAACAACAGTCCGGTCCCGGCGGCGCGCAACAGCTCTTCGGCTTCCGCCAGTTCCTCCGGGCTGCCCTTGACGGCCAGGACCAAGGGAGGGTTATTCAGCAGGCGCCGCACTGCCGGCAAGGCGGAGCGTCCGCGAACGCCGATCAGCAGGACAAACGCTGTCCCGCCGTCGGAGGTCTCGTCGTCGGCGTCCACGATCAGAAAGCGCTCGATCGCCGCATCCGTGCGGGATGGCCGAAGTATCAGGCTCGCGAAACCGAGGGGGAGATCCGCGAGGATGTCGTCCACTGTAGCTGCGGCCATGGGCTTCCTTCTTACATCGGCACCCGCCCGGACTGCTCTGTCCGGACACCTCATGCTATCCAGCGGCCATCGCCGAAAGTATGGAAAAGATCCTAAGTTAAGCGGCTTGTTTTAGGGCTGTGGACCAAGGCGCTCGCCGCAGCCCTAGGCGCGCCACTTGGTTCATTGGTTACCTGACGGCCAGCGGCGCCACGTGCACGCTCATGCCCAGTTCGCGGATGCTCTCCTGCATTTGGGACTGCCCCCGGTTTTGTTGACTCCTTGACCTAGCGAGCTTGTGCTCGTGGAAGGATGTTGACCATGCCCACGGCTTATGGGGCGGAGTTCCGCCAGGATGTTATTGATGTGGCCCGCAAGGGCGAAGCGCCGCTGGCGCAGATTG